>DYEI01000045.1 GCA_020725765.1 Anaerolinea sp.
CCATGATGCTCTGCAGACCGAGTTGTGGGTAATGGATATGGGGCGGGGAAGGGAGAGCGGGGATGGGGTACCCTCCGCCGAGGCCCGAGGGACGGCGGCTAGAGCAGCCTGTCCACCCCTGAAGGGGGCGAGGGCGAGGGGCTGATGACGGCTGGCAGAGTGCGCAATGCCCCAAAACTGTACTACGCCCGGCTTTTGACTCCCCCTTTCCTTTCTGCTACAATCGCCGCGGTCTGCACAGTGAGACGCGAGCGCGTTGCTGTGCCCGTTGGTGCCGGCCAGCTTTGCCTCCTGCGAGCTGGTCGTTTCTTTGCCCGGCGACTGGAGCAGATGGGTTGGCCACAGCCGAAACCGTCCGTGTGATCTTCCGCCCGGCCGGCCGCTCCGCTCGGGTGCCAAAAGGTACCCTGTTGACGGCGGCAGCCAATCAGATCGGCGTCCCCATCGAGCAGGTATGCGGCGGCAAGGGCACTTGCGGCAAGTGCAAGGTCAGGCTGCTTTCGGGCACACTCAGCCCCGTTGGGCCTGCCGAGAGCCGTCACCTCTCCTCCGACGAGCTTGCCGCCGGCTACCGACTCGCCTGCCAGGCGGCGGCGCTCAGCGACGTATCCGTCGAGGTGGCGTGGGCGTCGGCCGCAGCCGGGGTGTCGATCCTCGTGGAAGGGCTGCTGGAGCCCATGCCCCTTGAGCCAATCGTGGAAAAGATGGTAGTGCAGGTGCCACGGGCCTCGCTCGAGGACCAGGTCGGGGACTATGAGGCGCTGCTGCGGGTCCTGCCGCCTTCTGCCGGGCAGCCTCCGCGGCCGAGCCTGAGCACCCTCCGGGAGCTGCCAGCAGCTGTGCGCGCGGCCGACGGGCTGGTGACGGTTGTACACGCCGATGGGTTGCTCGTGTCCGTGGAGCAGGGAGATACGCGCGACGCCCTCTACGGCTTTGCCTGTGACATCGGAACGACGACGGTCGTCGGCTACCTGCTCGACCTCAATACGGGCAAGCGCCTGTCGGTCGCCTCAACGCTGAACCCGCAAACGCGCTTCGGGGACGACGTCGTATCCCGCATCGAGGTCGCCCAGCGCAGCGCTGAGGGGCTCGAGTCGCTGCGTCAGACGATCGTTGAGGCGATCAACGACCTCATCGGGCAGGCATGTGCGGAAGCGGGCGTCCCACGCGAGCGGATACATGCCCTCTCGATCGTGGGCAACACGTGCATGCACCATCTCTTCCTCGGGCTCAGCCCGGCGGCGCTGGGCCGGTCGCCCTACGTGCCTGTGGTCGCCGGGCCCTTGCAGCTAGATGCCATCGAAGCCGGGCTGCGCGCGCATCCCTCGGCCCAGCTCTTTGTGCTGCCGAACATCGCCGGCTTTGTCGGTGCCGACACGGTAGGAGTCCTCCTGGCGACGCGCCTGCTGCACAAAGAGGGTGTGCGGCTGGCCATCGATATCGGGACGAACGGCGAGATGGCCCTCGGCTCCCGCGAGCGCATGGTCGCATGCTCGACCGCCGCTGGACCCGCCTTCGAGGGGGCGCAGCTCACGCACGGCATGCGGGCGGCTGACGGGGCCATCGACCATGTCGACCTCGGCGAGGATGGCCAGATACAGGTCCATTCGATCGGCCGGGGCAAAGTCAGGGGCATCTGCGGGTCAGGTGCCGTCGACGCCATCGCGGGGCTGCGGCGCCTGGGGATCATCGACGCGACCGGCCGGCTGCTGTCCCGTGAGGAAGTGGGGACGCTGCGTGGCGACCATCTGGCGGAGCGCATCGTGCCTCACGCCCACGGCGGGGCCTTTGTCCTCGTGCCAGCCGAGCAGACGGCCATCGGGGGACCGGTCCTGCTGACCCAGCGGGACATCCGCCAGATACAGCTCGCCAAGGGCGCCATCCGCGCCGGCATCGAGATTCTGATGGCAGAGCTGGGCGTCGGCCCGGAGGATGTGGTCGAGGTCTGCCTCGCCGGGGCTTTTGGCAACTATATCCGGCCCGAGAGCGCGCTGACCATCGGGCTGATCCCTCGATTCCCCAGGGCACCGATTGTGCCGGTTGGCAATGCGGCGGGTGCGGGCGCGCAGATGGTCCTCCTCAGCCGGCAGGCCTGGCGCGAGGCGGCCACGATCACCGGTCAGGTGGAGTATGTGGAGCTCTCTCTGAGGCGGGACTTTCAGCAGGTGTTTATGCAGGCAATGGAGATGGAGTGAGGTGGGTATGCTCATCGTCGGCGAAAAGCTGAACAGCTCGATCAAGCGGGTGGCGGAGGCCATCGAGGCGCGCGATGCGGCGACCATCCAGGACCTGGCCAGGCGGCAGGTCGAGGCGGGTGCGGACTATCTGGACGTCAACGCCGCGGCGCGTGTGGCCGAGGAGCTCGATGATTTGACCTGGTTGATCGAGACGGTGCGCGCGGTAACCGACGCGCCGCTGTGCGTGGATAGCCCCAACCCGAAGGCCCTGGAGCGGGGGCTCGAACTGGCCAAGGGATCGGGCCGGCCGATGGTCAACTCGATTACAGGAGAGCCGGAGCGGCTGCATGGCGTTCTGCCGCTGGTCGCTGAGTACCGGTGCCCGGTCGTCGCACTGACGTCGGATGAGACGGGCATTCCGAGCACCGTTGAGGATCGCCTGCGTATTGCCCGCAAGATCATGGCTGAGGCTGACCGGTACGGTGTGCCGCATGAGGATATCTACTTTGACCCGCTGGTGCTGCCCCTCTCGACCGACGTGCGCAATGCAGCCATCTTTATGGAGGCTCTGGCCGCGATCAAGGCCGAGTTCCCGGGTGTCAAGACCATCTCGGGCCTGAGCAACGTATCCTATGGCCTGCCCAAGCGTAAGCTGGTGAACCGCGCCTTCCTGCTCATGTCGCTGCATGCTGGCATGGATGCTGCCATCATGGACCCACTGGACATGGATCTGATGGCCCTGCTCCGTGCTGGTGAGCTCGTGCTGGGGCAGGATGAGTACTGTATGCGGTATCTGAAAGCCTACCGGGCGGGGCTCCTCGGCGCCTGATTGACGGAGGTGCAAGAGGAACCTATAATCACCGGCGGCGGGGCCAGCCCGATACAGGGGGTCAGCGATGCGTTTCTGGCGCAAGCTGCCCGGGATGAAATGGCTCTACCCGGGCATGGGTGTCAAACGTTGGCTTCTGCTTCTCATGGCCGGCGTGACCTCCATGAGCCTTGGCCTGGCCTACTTGCTCGTCACGATTTACCGGCAGCAGCCGCTGCCCGAGATCTTTTACTATCTCACGCTGCAGTTCATCCCGCGCCTGTGGCGCGCCCTGCTCTTTGGGATGATCGGGCTCGCGGCGGTGAGCCTGGCGGTTTACAATCTGAATCGCTCGCTCCTGGCGGTGTTCTGGCGGCCCGGGCGGGACAATCTGGCCAACCTGATCTTCCAGCACCGCCAGCGGGCGCGAGGTCCCAAAGTTGTGGCAATCGGCGGGGGGACGGGCCTCTCCATCCTGCTGCGAGGGATGAAGGAGTACAGCTCGAACCTCACCGCGATCATCACGGTGGCCGATGACGGCGGGAGTTCCGGGCGCCTGCGGCGCGAGCTCGGAGTGCTTCCGCCGGGGGATTTCCGGAACTGCATCGCAGCCCTCGCCGATGCCGAGCCGCTCATGACGGAGCTCTTGCAGTACCGGTTCGGCGAGGGGATGGGGCTCAACGGGCACTCCTTCGGGAACCTGTTCATAGCCGCGATGGCGGGAGTGACCGGCAACTTTGAGCGCGCTATCGCCGAGTCCAGCCGCGTGCTCGCGGTTCGCGGCCGCATCCTTCCGTCGACGCTCGAGCACGTGACGCTGTGCGCCGAGGTTGCCGGGCGCGGTGAGCAGCCCCGGCATGTGGAGGGAGAGTCGCGCATTCCGCAGAGCGGGCTGCCCATTGAGCGTGTCTATCTTGAGCCAAGCCGCGTCCGCGCGGACACGCAGGCGGTGAGGGCAATCCTTCAGGCCGAGTTGATCGTCCTCGGGCCGGGCAGCCTCTATACGAGTGTCCTGCCCAACCTGCTGGTGGAAGAGCTGGCGGAAGCGATACGGGCCTCCTCCGCGCTGAGGGTCTATGTGTGCAACGTGGCCATTCAGCCCGGTGAGACCGATGGCTACACCGTGTGGGATCATGTCCGCGCCATTGAGAATCACGTCGGGCCGGGGCTCATCGATGTGGTCGTGGCCAACAGCAACATGAACCTGCCCGAGGAGAGCAAGGGCAGGGTCGAGCTGGTGCGGCCGTCGTACAACGTGCAGAGTCGCATCCCCATCCTGTATGAGGACCTCATCGATCCGGCAAGCCCCTGGCGACACCATCCGGACAAGCTGGCACGCTGCTTGCTGGACCTTCCTCTAAGGTCTCGGAACGGCTAGCGGCGGCCTGACCGTCACATCAACGTCCTGGCCGGCCCATGCCGGCCGCGTCAAAGGGAGGAACAACATGGCAACTCGCATCGGCATCAATGGCTTCGGCCGCATCGGCCGGCAGACCCTCAAGGCGATCCTCGACTATTACCCCAGCGATTTCGAGATCGTCGCCATCAACGACCTGTTTGATCCTCAGACGAACGCCCATCTGCTCAAGTACGACTCGAACTATGGGCGTTTCCCTGGCACCGTTGAGGTGCAGGGTGAGCATCTGGTGGTCAACGGCCGGTCGATCCGCGTCCTGGCGATGAAGGACCCCGCGCAGCTGCCCTGGAAGGACCTGGGCGTTGAGCTGGTGATCGAGTCGAGCGGCGTCTTTACCGATGCCGCCAAGGCGGGAGCCCATCTGCAGGCGGGTGCCAAGCGGGTGATCATCACTGCTCCGGCCAAGGGTGAGGACATCACCATCGTCATGGGCGTGAACGACGACAAGTACGATCCCGGTAGGCACCGGATCGTCTCGAACGCGTCGTGCACGACGAACTGCCTGGCCCCAGTCGCCAAAGTGCTGTTCGACAACTGGGGCATCCGGCGAGGGCTGATGACGACCGTGCACGCCTACACCAACGACCAGCGTGTGCTCGACCAGCCACACCGCGACCTGCGCCGGTCGCGCGCCGCGGCCCTCAACATCATCCCGACGACGACCGGGGCGGCGAAGGCCGTGGCCCTGGTGATCCCCGAACTGAAGGGCAAGTTCGATGGATTCGCCCTGCGCGTCCCCACGCCCACTGTTTCGATCGTGGACTTTGTGGCCGAGCTCGAGAAGCCAGCCACAGCCGATGAGGTCAATGCGGCCTTTGAGCGGGCTGCTGAGGGGCGCATGAAGGGGATCCTGGGCATCACCATGGAGCCGCTCGTGTCGATGGACTTTAGGGGCGACTCCCGCTCCTCGATCGTCGATGGTGCCTCGACTATGGTGATGGATGGGACCATGGTCAAGGTCGTCTCCTGGTACGACAATGAGTGGGGCTACTCGGTGCGCGTGGCCGACCTCGCCCATCTGATGGCCTCAAAGGGCCTGTAGCAGCACCCTGCTTCCAGGATCGTGGCGTGGCGCACCGGCGTCTACGGCTCCAGATCAGACTGCCGGGAGAGCAGGGTACATGCCCGGGCCACGCCGCCCAAGAGCAAGCCAGCCGACCGGCGAGGCGTGGCAAAGCCGTCAGCCGGTCGGTTGCTTTATCCGCCTCGGTTGCCCTACCGGGAGAAGCCCTATGCGCATTGCCATGGTGAGCGTCCACACCTGCCCCCTGGCTGCCCTCGGCGGCAAGGACACGGGGGGCATGAACGTGTACGTCCGTGAGCTGAGCCGCGAGCTCGGTCGGCGGGGAATTATGGTAGACGTATTCACCCGCTCGCAGGACCCCTCGGTGCCGCATCTCCTTGAGCCGTGGCCTGGTGTGCGAGTGGTCCACGTGCCTGCGGGCCCGGAAACGCCCTACGACCGCCGTCAGATCTTCCAGTTCCTCCCCGAGTTTGTCGAGCGCGTGCGCACGTTTGCCGCATCGGAGGGGGTGACCTACGACCTGACACACGGCCACTACTGGCTCTCGGGATGGGTGGCACTGCAGCTCCGGGAGAGCTGGGGGGCACCGGTAGTGCAGATGTTCCACACCCTGGGGCGTCTGAAGGAGAGCACCGCAGCTGGCGGTGCTCCACGGGAGGCGCGTGAGCGCGCCGATGTCGAGGCCGAGGTCATGCGCCGGGTCACCCGGATCGTGGCGGCAACCCCGGCGGACAGGGAGCAGATGATCGAGCTGTACGGCGCGGACCCCGCCCGGATCGTTGTCATCCCCCCGGGGGTCGATCTCGAGCTTTTCCGGCGCATCCCGCGTGAGGAAGCCCGCGCGCGTGTTGGCCTCGCGGAGTGCCGCGACAGGCTCCTCCTCTTCGTCGGCCGCCTGGACCCGGTGAAGGGGCTGAACATCCTGTTCGAGGCCCTCTGTCTGCTCCTGCGTGACCTGGGGTCCGAGGGGCAACCTGGTGTCTGCCTGGCAGTGATCGGCGGGGACAGCGAGAGCCTGGAGGCGTTGCGCGATGAGGCGACCTGCCTGGATGAGGTGAGGGAGCGGCATGGGCTCAAAGAGATGGTGGCCTTCCTCGGCTCCCGCGCGCAGGAGACGCTCCCCTACTACTACAGCGCCGCCGACATCTGTGTGATGCCATCGCTATACGAGTCCTTCGGGCTGGTCGCACTCGAGGCCATGGCCTGTGGCACTCCGGTAGTCGCCTCAAGGGTAGGGGGGCTGCCCTATCTCGTGCGCGACGGCGAAACGGGCCTGCTCGTCCCGGAGAACGACCCTGCGGCACTGGCGCAGGCGCTGAAGGTGCTCCTGTCGCAGCCCGAGCTGCGGGAGCGCCTCGGCGCACGGGCTGTCGAGGTTGCGCGGGGTTACTCCTGGCAGCGCGTGGCCGCGGAGAGCCTGGCGCTGTACGAGGAGGTTCTGGCAGCGCGACCGCCGCGGCCAGATCGCGTGGGGCCGTAGCGCAGAGCCCAGGAACGCCCCCTCCCACAGGTTCAAGGGCGGGCGGCCTCTTCGGTCGCAGGGCGAGGGCATGGCCCATCGAGGGACCCA
>DYEI01000474.1 GCA_020725765.1 Anaerolinea sp.
ACTCCACGGACGGGGGGATGGGGTGCCCTCTGGCAAGGGCCGAGGGACGGCGGCCAAAGCAGCCTATCCGCCCCTGAACCCGCCGCGGCCGGGGCGAGGGGTCAGCCCCGAGGGGTGGGCCGCTCACAGCAGAAGAAAACATGCTGGCGTTCCTGGCGTCAGCGTTCATGAAGGAAAACGACAATGGACTCCGCGAACCATCCACCACGTTACGTCTTCGAGGACCTGCTCACCGTCCGGGATACCAAGCGCTACTTCCTGTTGCCTTTCGACGTGCCGCCTGGCGCGAGCTGGCTGCGCATAGACTTCTACTACGAGCCTGAGCGCGTGCCCCATCCCAAAGAGGTCGCTAACCTCGTCTGCCTGTCGCTTTTCGACCCGCAGGGGTTCCGCGGCGCCCGGCACAGCTTTGGCACGCACAAGGTGGTCGAGATCGGCCCGTCGGCGGTCACACCGGGGTTCCTCCCCGGACCGCTCCCCGCAGGCCGCTGGGCGCTGGAGGTCGACACCTTCATGGTACTGCCGGGCACGCCGGTGAGCTATCGGGCAGAGGTGCGTTTTGGCTCCGACCCGGAGCCGACAGGCGCCGGCCCGGTCCCCTCGACCGTCTGGCGCGCGCAGCCGCCGTTGCGCCGCGAGCCGGGCTGGTACCGCGGCGACCTGCACACCCACACCATTCACTCCGATGGCGACGAGACCGTCGCCGGCCTGCTCGATCTGGCCCGCCAACGGGGGCTGCACTTTGTGGCATTGACCGACCACAACACGACCTCGCAGCTCTTCGACCCCGCCGTCGACGGGAACCGCGACCTCCTGATCATCCCCGGCATGGAGCTGACGACCCACTACGGCCACGCCGTCTCGCTGGGCACGACCTCCTGGATCGACTGGCGGACCGGCCACGAGCGCCGGACGATCTCCCAGGCCATCGGGGAGATCCACGCGGCGGGAGGTCTTTGCATCCTCGCGCACCTCGCTGCCCTCGGCGACCCGGTCTGCACCGGCTGTGCCTGGCTCTTCACCGACCAGATGCCGGGGGAGATAGACGCCATGGAGGTCTGCAACGGCCCCTGGTTCCAGGTCGGCAGCAACAATCCCGTGAGCCTGCACATCTGGAAGGAGTGGCTGCAGGCCGGGCACCGGCTGCCGGCGCTGGCCGGCACGGATTTCCACGCCGCTCGCGACTACCGCGAGGGCGCGCCCACGAGCGTCGTCTATGCGCGCGAGCTCTCGGCGGCGGCTATCCTGGAGGGTGTGGCGCGCGGGCATGTCATGGTCAGCACCGGGCCCGAGCTCTACCTCGAGGCCACGCTCGCCGATGGCAGGCTCGCCCTCATGGGCGACAGGGTAGACCCCGCTTCGGTCCGGTCCGTCGGGGTGCGCTGGATGGGAGCTCCTGCCGGCGCCAGGGTCCTCTGGCTGGTCGATGGCGAGGTCTGCGCTGTCTGGGAGGGCGAGCGCGGGGAGGCTGCGCCGGCCCTGCCTTCCGGCGCGCGCTGGGCCCTCGCCGAGATGTGGGGGCCGGACGGGGCGCTCCTGGCGCTGACCAATCCGCTGTATCTGCGGGCGTGAGGTTCAGGAGCAGCACACTTGGTAGGGGGTTTGGGGCGGACGACCGCCCCAAACCCCCGTTTTTTTGCTAACCGGGCCAGGCTCGCGCCCCATGGTCGCCCCGCCGGGGGAGGACGGCACCTGTAGGCGGGGCGAGTCGTGGAGACGCGCAGGGGACGGCTGGGCCTGAGCGAGGAGGGCTCGACCCTTTCGCAGCAGGGCGAGCCGGGCAGGCGAGGAACCTCTTGCCCCTTGCTAACCTTACGCATTCTTCAGAGCGCGCCCGTCCCCCGTACCCCACGCCTCCGGTGCCCTCGGGGCCAGAATCGCACCCTGAGGCCGCCCTCCGTGCCTCCGAGAGGGGGCTTTCCTTTCCTGGGCACATGCTCACTTTCCTGCAGCCTCTTCACCGCATGCGCTGGAGGCATCGGAAATGGGCCATCGCGATACCCGCGCACGGGATGAGCAAGGCACAAGAGGGGGCACCGTTCCAGAGCGCAGCCGCGCCACGGCTTCCAGCCAGGCCCGAGGAGCGGTCACAGCAAGCCGGCCCGAGCCTTCGAGCGGGCTCATCAGCCGCTGTATCGGGAGACAAAGGGCCGCGATAGGGTAGGGGACCTGCACCACCTGCAGACGCCGGCGCCCGAGGCCCGAGCGGAGGCAGGGGCAGCGGCATCGGGTCTCCTCGAGCCTCGCCCGCAGGCCCGATGACGCCCCGGCTCGGCGTCTGCGCACCGGATGTAGGCACCCGGCGGGGAGATCCGCAGCCCGCCGGAGGTCGCCAGGGCGCGGCGAGGCCCGCTCCGCCCGTTGCCTCAGCGCATGCGGTGCATCACGCCGGGCCATTCCGGGCGGAGACCCATATTCGGCCACCAGCCCTCCGGCAGCTCCCGGAAGGAGACCTGCGAGGGCCCTTCAAGCCCTGCGGGGGACCTTTCAGCGTAACATAAAGTCGGTAAAGGGAAGGCAAAAGCTCCCGCTGGAGGCATACTGGACCGTAAGAAGAGCCTCACATAACGATTCGCGCCTCGTTGAAATACGGGCATGGGCGCTCTCGAGGGGGTCCGCCAGCCGGTGAACAGCCCAGAATCGCCGATCGACGGGGCCATCTGCAAGCCCGGGCGCAACAGAGAATGAACATAATATGCCGATACAGGCCTCTCGCTGCCCCTCAGCTCGCGGCCCCGCGGGCTTTCTGGCAGTTGTCGCAGCAGGGGTTGACGACCGTGGTGTCGGGGTCTCCAAAGTACTCCAGGAGGACCCTGCGTCGGCAGCGCGTGCCCTCGGCGTAGGCGATCATCTGCTCGAGGAGCCGCCGCTTATAGGCCCGAAAGCTCTGGACCTGCGCCATGATCGGCCGAGCATCGAGGGGCTCGCGGCTGACCATGGTGTACAGCAGGCGGCCGCCGTCGCGCCCCTGCTCCTCGAGGACGCCAGCGCTCTGCAGCAGGCTGATGCCAACGCGCAGCTTGACCTCGTTGAGGCCCAGCTGGCGCCGCAGAGCGCTTTCGTCGACGGCGAGGTACCCGTCGGCCTGAGGACGGACCCGGCTGAGAGTGCTGTGGAGGCGCTCGAGCGCCTCGGCGCCGGGCGCGTCGTTCTCGATGAACCACTCCTGCAGCGCCGTGTCCTCGCTGCTGTAGAGGAGAAGGCAGCGGGCAGGCCGGCCGTCCCGCCCGGCGCGGCCGGCCTCCTGATAGTAGGCCTCCGGGCTGCCGGGGATATCCCAGTGGATGACGGCCCGCACGTCGGCCTTGTCGACGCCGAGGCCGAAGGCGTTCGTGGCGGCGAGCACGCGGATTCGGTTCTGCTGGAAGCGCGCCTGAACGCGCCGGCGCGCCTCGGGGTCCATCCCGCCATGGTAGCAGGCGGCCTCGAGGCCGGTGGTGGTCTGGATCAGGTCGGCGACCTCCTCGGCAGCACGGCGGGTGCCGACGTAGACGATGTAGCTCCCGTCGGGCTCCGCCGGCAGGGCCGAGCGCAGACAGGTGAGCTTGTCCTCCTCATCCTCGGCCCGCATGACCTCAAAGTACAGGTTGGGCCGGTTGAACCCAGTCACCACGCGCTGGACCTCGGGCAGATGGAGCTGCTCGATCACATCATCCTGCACGAGGGGGGTGGCGGTAGCCGTGGTCGCCAGGACGGTGGGCTCGCCGAGGGCCTGCCAGGCTTTGTAGATTGAGAGGTACGCCGGGCGAAAGTCGTGGCCCCACTGGGAGATGCAGTGCGCCTCGTCGACCGCCAGCAGGTGCACGTTCCTCGGCAGCGCATCGAGAAAGGCCTGGCTCTGCAGCCGCTCCGGCGCCACGTAGACCAGGCGGTAGAGGTTGGCGGACATGCGACGGAGGATGGTCTGCTGCTCTTCAGCGGTCTCAAGGCTGTGGAGCGCCGCCGCCGGTATGCCGCGCCGCTGCAGGGCCCGGACCTGGTCCTGCATGAGCGCGATCAGCGGCGAGATGACCAGCACCTGCCCCTCATCGAGGAGGGCCGGCAACTGGTAGCACAGCGACTTGCCCGAGCCCGTTGGCATCACAAGGAGGGTGTGCCGGCCTTCGAGGATGTGCTGGAGCGCCTGCAGCTGGCCGGGCCGAAAGCGCGTGAGATGAAAGCGCTCTCGCAGAATCCGGGTCAGGCCTTCAGTAGATACGCTCATGGCCTTTTGTTCCAGGTCACTCCGGACAACCCTTCCAGCAAGTGTTCAGACCTGCAATCTGGGAGCCTTGCCTCCCGGCGCGGTGTCCCCCCGCCGCAGAGCGTCTCCGCCGTTCACATGCGGGCGGGTTCCCCGCGTCGTCGTGTCTTAGCCCGTGCGAGGGGAGCACCCCATCCCCGTCTGGTCAGTTACCTCTTCGAGTGTAGTTCTCTTTGGGGGCAGGTTCATCTGTGCCGCTGCCAGGACCCCCACCCCTTTTGTGGGGTGTTTTGCGGCGGCGCGCTACGCGCGCCGCCGCAAAACACCCCACTCTACGCATCTCCCC
>DYEI01000475.1 GCA_020725765.1 Anaerolinea sp.
CGCGCGCTAGAGGCGCCTGCGGCGCCAACCGTCCGCCTTCGCGGACGGGGCCCGTTCCCCGTCGACGACGGTCGACGGTTGGCCTTCGGGCTGCCCTTGGGCAGCCCGAAGGCCCCGCAGCCCCGAATTCATTCGGTGGATGGCATGCGCCCTTTGCGCGGCATTCCGCAGAATATCCATGCGTCACATTAGACTACCCCTGAGGAGGCCGCATGGAAATCCGTCAGCTCGACACCGACAACCGCCGGGACGTGCGCGAGTGGCTTGCGCTCCCCTTCAGGCTGTACCGGAATGTCCCTCAATGGGTGCCGCCCTTTGCCCACGAGGCGCGACTCGTGCTCGACCGGCACCGCTACCCCTTCTACGAGCACTCCGAGGCGGCCTTTTTCCTCGCCTGCAACGGGGATCGCACCATCGGCCGCATCGCCGTGCTCGAGAACCGGAACTTTAACCGCGTCCACGGCAGGAGCGCGGCTTTCTTCTACCTCTTCGAGTGCGAGGACGACCGCGCCGCCGCACAGGGGCTCTTCGAGGCGGCCTTCGATTGGGCCCGCAGCCGCGGCCTGCGGGAGATCATCGGCCCCAAAGGATTCACGGCCCTCGATGGCCTCGGGCTGCTCGTGAAGGGCTTTGAGCTCCGGCCGGCTATGGGCATCCCGTACAACCCGCCGTACTACGAGGGACTCGTCCTTGCCGCGGGCTTTGAGCGCCTCGACGACGACGTCTCCGGCTATCTGAGCCGCAACGCGCCCTTCCCCTCCCGCATCCATGAGCTAGCGGAGCGCGTCAAAGAGCGCCGGGGTCTGCACGTCCCCCGCTTCCGCAGCCGCAAGGAGCTGCGCGCCCTCGTCCCCAAGATACGGGAGCTATACAACCGGTCGCTCGGCCTGAACTTTGACCAGGTTCCCCTGACCGATGGTGAGGTCAAGATCCTGGCCGATCAGCTCCTCGCCGTGGCTGACCCCCGTTTGATCAAGGTCGTCATGAAGGGGGACGAGCCCGTCGGGTTCACCTTCGCCTATCCGGACGTCTCGGCGGCCATCCAGCGCGCGCGCGGTCGCCTCTTCCCCTTTGGCTGGATCGATCTGCTCATCGAGCTCAAACGCACGCGGTGGATCAACCTCAACGGAGCGGGGATTCTGCCAGAGTACCAGGGCCTCGGGGGCATGGCGCTCATCTTCAGCGAGATGCACAAGAGTGTGACGGAGGGGCACTACCAGCACGCCGAGGTCGTGCAGATCAGCGTCTCCAACAGCAAGATGCAGCTCACCCTGCGCGACCTCGGCGTCGATTTCTACAAGATGCACCGCGTGTACCGGCGGGATCTCTAGGCACCCGGCCTGCCTCAGGCGAAAAAGCCGACGCCCAGTATCCCCGGCCCGCCATGGGTGGCGATGGCGGCACCGACCTCGTAGATGGGAACCTCATCCATGCCTAGCGCTGCGCCCAGGTCCGCGGCCAGCGCCTCGGCCTCGGGCTCCGCGTCGGCGTGCATGACGCACAGATAGCTCTCGGGCGTGCGCGGGCATTGGGCGACCACCAGCTCGACGAGGCGCTCCCGCGCCCGGCTGTGCACCCGCACCTTCTCCAGCACCTCGACGCGCCCGTTCCTCAGCTCGAGAATCGGTTTGACCTGCAGGACGCTCCCGAGCAGCGCCGCCGCCCCGCCGATCCGGCCGCCCTTCTGCAGGTACTCGAGGGTGCGGATGAGGAAGAAGGTCCGGCTGCGCGGGATCATCGCCTGCAGACGTCCTACGATCTCGGCCGCCTCCAGACCGCTCTCGGCCCAGCTCGCAGCGGCGCGCACCATCGCCCCGAGGCACCCGCCAACGGTGCGGGTATCGAGGATGCGGATGTCGGCCCCCGGAAAGCTCTCCTCCCGGGCGGTCAGCGCCGAGCGGACCGTGCCGCTCACATCCGTCGACGGGTGGATGGAGAGGATGGTGCCGGCCTCGCTCAGCAGCGACCGATAGGCCTCGACGAAGAGTCCAGGCGGCGGGGCCGCCGTCTTGGGCAGCTGGGCCGAGGCTCGCAGCCGCTGCATGAACCCGGCGCTGGAGAGCTCTACGCCCTCGAGAAAGCTCTGTTCACCGAAGATGATGACCTGCGGGACCACGCGGATCCCATGTGCCGCACAGTAGTCGGGCGGCAGGACAGCCGTCGTATCCGTCACGATCCCGATGCGCCGTCGCTCGGAGTAATTCGACACCAGGCTTTCCTCCACGCTCACACCCGGGGCTTTGCCGGGCCGGAGCCACTGGCCGCCCAATAGTGCCGCGAGGGGCGGCAGACCCGCGACTCCCCTGCACTGCTGCCGTGCGATCTCCCGTCCTCGGCAATGAGATGTCGCTTCGCCTCAGACGCCCGGCCGCGCTCGCTCGTACTGCTCCGGCCAGTCGACCTCCGCGCCGAGCACACGGGCCGCCTGCAGCGGCCAGTAGGGATTCCTCAAGAGCTCGCGCCCCAGCGCAACCAGATCGGCGCGGCCGTTGCGGACGATCTCCTCCGCGAGCTCGGGTGTCGTGATCAGGCCCACCGCGCTGGTCGGTACCCCGGCCCCACAGCGGACCGCCTCGGCCAACGGCACCTGATACCCAGGTCCGACATCCGGCGGCGGCGTCGGCAGGATGCCGCCGGAGGAGCAATCGACCAGGTCGACCCCGTGCTCTGCGAGCCAGCGAGCAATCTGGACCGAGTCGTCCGTGGTAAGGCCGCCCTGCGCCCAGTCGGTTACCGAGAGGCGGACGAGGAGCGGCTTCTGGGCCGGCCACACCTCGCGGATGGCATCCGCGACCTCAAGGAGCATCCGTGCCCGGTTGGCGAGCGACCCGCCATAGGCGTCCTGACGGTGGTTCGAGAGCGGCGAGAGGAACTGGTGCAGCAGGTAGCCGTGCGCCGCGTGGATCTCCAGGGCGTCATAGCCGGCCCGATCGGCCCGCTGCGCGGCGGCGCGGAATGCCGCCACTACCTCGCCGATCCCCTCCTCGCTCAGCGCCTCGGGGATTACCCAGCCCTCCTCCGCCGGCATGGCACTGGGCGCCACAGGCATCTGGGGGCCCACGCCCCGGTCAAAGCTGAACGCCTTACGGCCCGCATGCCCGAGCTGGACCGCCATCGCCGCCCCCTGCTCCCGGCAAAAGCGCACAATCCGCGAGAGCGGCTCGATCTGACGGTCATCCCATAGCCCAAGGTCGCGGGTCGAGATGCGACCCCGCGGCTCGACCGCCGTCACCTCCTGGATGATCAGCCCCACCCCGCCGACGGCCCTGGCGGCATAGTGGGCAAAGTGCCACTCGGTCGCAACCCCGTCCTCCCCCGCCGACCACATCGCCATCGGCGGCATCACAATGCGGTTCCGCAGACGCAGGCTGCGCAGCGTGAAGGGTGTGAAGAGATGGATCATGCGGAGCCTCCTCGGAGAAGGTGCATCGATCTCGCCTACCGCACCATTCTACGAGGAGTCGGGAGAAACACAAGCGGCGAGAGCGCCTGACGCTCTCGCCGCAAGAGGAATAGCTCGCAGAGGTCACGGCTCACCGCAAGGCCACCTGGCTCCGAACCCTTCACGCCATCACCCGCACCCGGTGCACCTCCCTCTCGCCGCCGTGCCGGTAGATCAGCAGCTGGCTCTCCGGCCTCAGCTCATAGCTCCCGTCCGAGACCTCTACCCTATAGCCCTGCGGATACTGGTAGGCAGGCACAAAGATCTCCGTCGGTGCCGTAACCGCCGGGTCGTGCCGGAACTCGAGCTCGAACACCCGGCGGCGGAGGTCAAACCCCATGTGCAGCGGCTCACCGGCCACGCGCTGCGCATAGGGTCGCACCACGGCCTCGAGCGCCCGCCCGCCCGAGTTGATATCGGCCGGATTGGTCTGCTGGTCGCGGCTAAAGACGGAGAGGTCCTCCCCGTTCCACTGGTCCCCACGGGCGTTGGTGTTGTCGGCGGTATAGTTCCACAGGGTGAAGCTGAGGAGGTTGTCCTCAAGGGCGCGCATGCTGCGGTCCATGGCCCCGACCTGCGCGCGGAAATCGCCGGTGCGATAGGCCCGGCTCCCGGCGAGGTTGTAGGAGATGCCGATCTCGCCGATCAAGACCGGCACGCCCCCCATGCGCGAGGCGGCCTCGGCCTTGAACTGCCCCAGTTGGGCGGCAAATGACCGCCGAATGTTCCGTGGCCCAAAGATGAGCCCCCTCGGCCCCACGGCCCAGTACGGAGAGTAGCGCCGGAGGAACAGCACCGACAGGTCGTACCAGTGCGGCGCGTAGACGACCCCCGGCGCGTCCTCGGGCCCCCACGAGGGTGCCTCCCCGCCCGGCACCCCCTCCACAAAGATCAGCGCCTCCGGATGCACCGAACGGATCTCCCGCGCATAGCGGTTGGCAAGGGGGCGAAGGTAGCGATCGGCAAAGGCCTGCGCCCCAGCGGTCGCAAAGTGGTCGGGCCGCAGCAGGTGTGGCTCACCACGGCTATCGACATCCCAGACGCCGTTCTGCCGCCACACGCAGTCATATCCCTCGCGCCATACCCGGACCCCATTCGGGTTCAGCCGCACGGTGCCCGTTCGCCTCGGACCGGTCAGCCGCATCTCCCATACATCGACCTCCTGCGCAAAGCCGGCGCCGAGCAGCATGGCCTGATAGGGGGTCGGGGTTGGCCCGAGCCGCAGGATTCCCCGAGAGGCGGTGAGGTCTTTCCAGCCAATATAGCCCGAGAGCGGCTCGTTCATGACGTCATAGCCCACAACGTTCGGCAGCTCCCGCAGGCGTAGCGCGACCTGCTTCACAGCCGCGATATAGTGCCGCTGCAGGTACTCCTGCACCGGCTCGCCGTCGATGAACGTCCGAGGCGCGAGGTCATTCCCGGCGAAGAAGAGGGTGAACATGGTCGCGGCCGCCAGCTTGTCGCCGTTGGTTGGCCAGATCATGTGGGGAAAGGGATCGCCATGGATGGCATGGACGATGGCCGCGTCGGTCTCGGCAAAGCGGGTGATGTCCATGCCGATCGCCTCGAACGTCCAGCCCGGTGCCCCATCCCCGCCGGAGAAACGGCTCCACACGTCCTGGTGAGGGTCGACGAAGAGGGTGATCTCGTGCTCCCCCGCCCGCTTTGCCACCTGGTAGATATAGTCCAGGTACTCCTCGTCATAGATACCGGGGCCGGCGTGCTCGATGGCCTCCCAGGTGACGAGGAGCCGCACAAAGGTCAGGCCCCAGGCGCGGAGCCGCGCCAGGTGCTCGTCGGCCTCGGCCAGGGGAAAGGGCCGCCCCACGAAGGAGACGTTGCGATGGTCAAAGAACCCCTCACGGAGATGGGTCGCCCCATTGGGGCGGAACGGCACCTTGCTGCTGCCCCCGAGGTTCACGCCGCGCAGGAGGAGCGTCCTCCCCTGCTCGTCCTTGAGCCATGCGCCATCGGTGTGCATCACAGGCCTCCTGCTTCAGGGTATAGCTACCACCTTGAGGTCATCCCTCGCCGGCGTTGCCAGTACGGCCGGCACCTCATCCAACCCGATGCGTCGCGTGATCAGCGGACCAACCCGCAGGCGGCCGCCGGTCAGGAGCGCCAGCGCCCGCTCATGGGTGAAGGGATTGACGAACGAGCCGCGCAGCGTGATCTCGCGCCGGTAGATGTCGTAGGGCGAGACGGCGCTGCGCGCCTCTGGGGCAGCCACCCCGAACCAGATGACCGTCCCCCCTCGCGCCGCCAGGGCGATCGACTGCTCGGCCGTTGCCGCCGAGCCGACCGCCTCGATGACCACGTCCGCCCCGCCATGGAGGGCTGCGCGCATCTCGTCCAGGCTCTGCGCCGAGGGGTCCAGCAGCAGGTCGACGCCCATCTCGCGCGCCAGCTCTCGCCGCCTGAGGACGGGGTCGGTCAGCGCCACACGGCCTGCCCCGCTGAGCCTTGCCAGCTGCGCATGGATCTGCCCGATCGCCCCGCCACCGATGACCAGCACCGTCTCGCCGCCGCGGATGCCCGCCAGATCGATGCCGTGCAGGCAGCAGGCGACGGGTTCGGCCATCGCCGCCTCGGCCCAATCCAGGTCCCCCGAGAAGGGGTAGAGCTGCGCCCGCGGCACCAGGCTGTACTCGGCAAAGCCCCCGTCATAGTTGACGCCCACCGCCGTCAGACTCTCACAGAGGTGCACCTTGCCCATGCGGCAGGGCCGGCAGATGCCGCAGGCGATGTTCGGATCCACCGCCACCTTCTGCCCGGGCTCAAGGTCGCTGACACCCGGACCGACCTCGACGACCTCGCCGGCGTACTCGTGCCCCAGGACGACGCCCGGCGCTGCCGGGAACTCGCCCTCGTAGATATGCCGGTCGGTACCGCAGACGCCGCAGGCACGGACCCTCACCAGCACCTGCCCCGGCCCGACCTCCGGCCTCGCGCGCTCCTCTGCGCGCACCATATGCGCACCTCTGAAGACCACCGCCTGCATGTCCGAGCCTCCCCAGTAGCTTGCAGGAACCCAGCGATGAAGTGTCGGACGCCCGCCATGTGCCCTGGAAAGGGAACCCACTGACCGCAAGACGGGCCGGGGCGTTGCCGTAACCCTCAAGAGCGCCAGGCAGGGGCATCGAAGGTCACGCCCCTCGGGACCACGCCTTGCGGCTCGGTTCCATCTTGTGTTGGCCCACTAGGGGTCTGTGTGAGTGCTGGGCTCCGGCCGTGCTGCAACGAAGCCGGCGACCGAAGTCGCGCCTGAAGGGCGCCTTCGGCGCCAATCGCCCGCCTGCGCGGGCGGGGTCCGTTCCCCGTCGACGACGGTCGACGGTTGGCCGTCGGGCTGCCAGTAGGCAGCCCGACGGGGCTCCCCACGGGCTGTCGGCTTCGCCGCAGCCCGTGGGGTCCCCGGAAGGCCCCCCTAGCCCCGAATTCATTCGGTGGGCAGCTCGCCAACAGAAGGTGGAACCGAATCCGCCTTTCCCATCGCCCCGCTGCCGATTCGTGATGATAGTATCATACGGCGGACCTGTCCACTCTTGCAGGCGCGGTGCGCCATGGCGACACACCCCAGGCTGCCACCCGCCGCGGGCCCGCACGCCGAACCCCGTGCCTGGGCTTGCACCTTGCAGGCGCGGGGTGATCACGCTGGAGTGCATCCAGGATGCGCCACCGCCCGGGCCGCAGCCTGGCCCTACTGCTCCTGGATACACCCTCATGCAGACCACTGTTCACACTCGCATGCTGGCAGCCTCGGCCGCCACCGCGGCGTTGCCCCCACCCCTGCCCCTCCCCCGAGCGGGCGCGGCATGCCCGCTCGGGGGGGGCAGGGGTTCAAGGGCGGACAGCCTTCTTCAGTCGTAGGGCGAGGGCATGGCCCATCGAGGGACCCCCA
>DYEI01000476.1 GCA_020725765.1 Anaerolinea sp.
CTGGCGCGCCGCGGCGCGCCAGCGGAGCAACGCACCCCGCCCTCCTGTTCTCCCCTCGCCCAGGCGGACGCCACAGCGTCCGCCTGGGCGAGGGGTCGGAAGCAGCGGGAGCGGGAAGCGTGGCCAACCCGCCAACTGCGCCCTCCCCGGCGCGGTGGTGGGCAAGTACGTTCCCAATTCCCGGCTCCCTCCAAGGCGGGAGCTGGCCTCCATACAGGGTCAGCCCTCCACGCGCTGCTTGCTCAGCGCCAGCGCCTCCCGAAGCCCGCCCGAGAAGGGCCGCAGCCGGGCGCGGACATGCGTCTCGACCGGCTGGACGTGATACTGCGGCAGCCGGCCCGGCCCGCAGCTCGCGTTGCCCAGCCCGGAGTGATGCTGATCCAGATGGAGGATGACCTCCTCCCGCCGCCGCAGCTCGTGCGGATGCCGGGCCTCCGTCAGGTCCTCCGGCGTGTAGTGGAGGGCGCTGACGTTAAGGATGGGCATGCCCACCGCGAGCAGCCCGATGCCATCGGCCCGGGTCAGGGCGGTCCAGCGCACATCGGTCTTGTTGCCCGTCTCCTGCGGCGCAAGGTACGGGTAGAACTGCTCATCGACCGAGCCGCTGTACACGCCGACCCTCGCCCCGAGCTTGCGGTCGGGGTAGGTCTCATGCGGGCCGCGGCCGTACCAGGTCAGGGTCTCGAGCCCGCCGGGCAACTCTATGCGCAGGCCGATGCGCGGCAGCGGCGGCAGCTCGCCGTAGGGCATGACGTGCGCGTCGACGAGCACATCGCCGGACCCGCAGACGGTGTAGGTGTACTCGCAGTCAAAGCCGGCCGTGCCTTCCGGCGGCGCCACGCGCGAGCCCACGCTGACGCGCACGCACTGCGGCGCAGTCTGTGCGACCTCGACCGAGCGGATTTCTTCGGAGAGGCGGTCCAGCCCGGCCTCCCGCCAGCGGAGCGCGAGGCGCTCGTCGCCCCAGAGGTTCGAGTCGTTGTCGGTCGGGGCGCGCCAGATGGCCAGGCGCGGTCCCCGCGCGACGAGCTCGGCGCCGTGAGCCTGCCACGAGGCGATTGTGCCGGCGGCGCGATCGAAGGCGAGGACCCAGCCCTCGCCCCTGATCGTGATCGCCGCAGGGGTCTCCTCCAGCCGGAGGGCGGGCATGGCCGCCGGCTCCACCCTCGGGCCGGCCGGCACGGCGTAGGGCATGCGGAGCTGCTCCCAGGCAACCTCGTGGCCCTGCTCGGCCCAGGGGGTCGCTTCGGCCAGGGCAAAGCTGATGTCGAGCCAGTACTCGGTACCCGGCTGCAACTCGGGCCGGGCCAGTGGTATGGTCACCCGTTGCCGCTCGCCGGGGCGCAGGCTCAGGCGCGGAAGCTCTCCCCGCTGCAGGATGGCACCATCGGCGGAGAGCGTCCACGAGCCCCGCAGGCCGCTCAGGTCGGCAAAGTCATAGCCGTTGCGCACCTCGATGATGCCCGCGGCGAGGTCGATCGGGGTCACGGAGACGGGCTGGACGACCTTCTTGTGCTCCCAGAGGGCCGGGTGCGGGTCCCGGTCGGGGGAGACGAGCCCGTTGCAGCAGAAGGCGCCGTCGTTGGGCAGGTCGCCAAAGTCGCCGCCGTAGGCGAACCACTCCACGCCCTCGGGCGTCCGCCGGCGCAGGCCCTGATCCACCCAATCCCAGATAAAGCCGCCGATCAGGCGCCGGTGGCTTCGGATCGTGTCCCAGTACTCCTGCAGGTTGCCGGTCGAGTTGCCCATGGAGTGGGCGTACTCGCACATGACGAAGGGCCGCTCCTCGCCCTCGCGCGTCGCAAACTCGATCAGGCGGTCGATGGAGGGATACATGGTCGAGACAATGTCCACGTACGGCTCGTGGTGGGCGGACTCATAGTGCACCGGCCGGGTGGGCTCCCGCCGATGGATCCAGTCGGCCATGGCAGCGTGGTTGGGGCCATGGCCCGACTCGTTCCCGAGCGACCAGATGACCACGCTGGGATGGTTCTTGTCGCGTTCGACCATCCGGATGGCGCGGGCGAGAAAGGCCTCACGCCAGAGAGGGTCCTTCGAGGGCGTGTCCCAGATGCCGTGGGACTCCAGGTTGGCCTCGTCGATGAGATAGAGGCCGTAGCGGTCGCATAGCTCGTACCAGCGCGGGTCGTTAGGATAGTGGCTGGTGCGCACGGCGTTGATGTTGAACTGCTTCATGAGCCGGATGTCGCGGACCATCGATTCGACCGAGACGGTGTGCCCGGTATCGGGGTCGTGCTCGTGGCGGTTGACGCCCCTGAAGTAGATGGGCACGCCGTTCAGCCAGAAGCGTCCGTCGCGGATCTCCACCTGACGAAAGCCAACACGGCAGCTCTCGACCTCGACGATAGAGCCATCGGCCGCGCGCAGGGTCAGCAGGAGCGTGTAGAGGTTCGGCTGCTCCGCCGACCACTTCTTAGGGTTGGTGACCTCGGCCGCGAGCTCTACGGGGCTCTCCTCGCCAGCAGGCACCTGCACGGGCTGGCGGATTGGCGTCTCGAGGACCGGCTGGCCGTCCGCATCGTAGAGCTGCGCCTCGAGGAGATAGCCGGCGGCCGCCGGCCCATAGCTTCGCACCTGAGCGGAGACCCGGAGCGTGGCGTCCTCGTACGCCTCGTCCAGCTGGGTGCGGACCCAAAAGTCGCGGACGTGCACCGCAGGTGCGGACCAGAGGTAGACGTCGCGGAAGATGCCGCTGAGGCGCCAGTAGTCCTGATCCTCCAGCCAGGAGCCATCCGACCAGCGGTACACGCGCACCGCGAGCAGGTTCTCGCCGGGCCGCAGGTAAGGGGTGATGTTGAACTCGGCAGGCACGCGCGAGTCCTGGCTGTATCCAACCTCCTGCCCGTTCAGCCACAGGTGAAAGGCCGAGTCGACCCCTTCGAAAAGGATAAAGATCTGCCGTCCTGCCCAGGTCTCCGGCACGGTGAAGCGCACGCGGTAGGAGCCGGTGGGGTTGTCGTCCCGTGGGACGCGGGGGTAGGTGTCGGCCGGGAAGGGGTACTGGACGTTGACATAGATCGGCCGATCGCACCCCTGCAGCTGCCAGTTGCCGGGGACGGCGATGTCGTCCCAGCCCGAGTCGTCGTAATCCAGGGCCTCGAAGCCCTGCGGCGCCGAGGCGGGATTCGGCGCGTAGTGAAACTTCCAGGTGCCGTTGAGCAGCTTCAGGAAGGGCGAGGCGTAGCGGTCGCAGGCAAGGGCGAGGGTCTCGTCCGGGTAGGGCACGAGGGTGGCATGCGCCGGCTCCTTGTTGCGCTCAAAGACGGCGGGGTTATCCCAGTCGGGAAGTGGCTCTTCAGGATGCGTGGTCATGGCTCTGCTCCCTGCAAGCGTGAGCACCGGCGGAGCATCGGTCCGGGCAGGCCATGGACGGACAGTGGCCGGGCCACCTCTGCCGCGCTGCCGGTGGCGGATAGGTCGCGTACAGCTCAGAGTGTAGCCGGAATGTGGGGTTCGCGCAAGAGCGGGGTGCCGGGCTGTTCCGCCTCGAAAGTTGGTGCCCGTGGCGAGGCATGATACAATGTGCGAAAGAAGCGCAAGGCCGTCGCCAATTCCGCAGAGGCAGCGCCTAACCCCTTGCGGAGCGTGTGGGGACCGTGGCTTCCGTCGTGGGGCACTGCGCTGCCCGATCTCGGGAGTCCTTGCTGATGAGCTACCACATCGGCCTCGATGCCATCAACCTGCGGCCAACGCCGCGCCTCGCACACACCGAGTACTGCAGCAACGCCGCCCTCATCCGGGAAGTGACCGGCAGGCCAGACGACTCCCCGGAGGCCCTGCGGGAGTTCATGGACCGCTGGGAGTACGACCTCATCTGGTCTACCGACGACGGTCCGGTTCCCTGGAGCGAGCGCGGGCGCGTCACCGACATGGGCCACTCGGATTTCCTCGAAGGCGGCACCGACCGCCGCGACCCCAAGCCCTGCCCCTTCCGAGACGTCGACGAGGTCCTGAGCTTTGACGCCGTGGCCGAGTACGGCCTGCCCGACCTGGATGGTCTCACGCGCTACTATACCGCCCGCTATCACGACGCCAGGGAGCGCTACCCCGAGCAGGTCTGGACCGGCGGCTACTACAAGACGCTCGTCTCAGGGGCGATCGAGGCCTTTGGCTGGGAGATGCTCCTGCAGGCGGCGGCACATCGCGACCGCTTCGCTAAGGTGCTCGACAGCTTTTACCGGCTGACGCTGCACCACGTCCGCGCCTGGGCCCGGACTCCCATCGAGGCGTTCATGTGCCACGACGATATGGTCTGGAGTCAGGGGCCCTTCATGCATCCGGGGTTCTACCGGGCCGAGATCTTTCCGCGCTACAAGGCGCTGTGGTCGGTGCTGAAGGAGGCAGGAAAGAAGGTCCTCTTCTGCTCCGATGGGCAGTGGGGGATGTTTGTGGACGATATCGTGGAGGCCGGCGCTGACGGCCTCTGCTTCGAGCCGATGGTGGCGCTCGAGCCGGTCGTGGCCCGCTATGGGCAGACGCACTGCATCATCAGCAGCAAGGTTGATGCCCGCACGCTCACCATGGGCACCAGGGTCGAGATCCAGGCCGAGATCGACGCCACGCTGCCCCTCGCCAGGCAGTGCCGGGGGTTTGTGTTTGCGGTGGGGAACCACATCCCGAGCAACGTGCCCGTGGAGAATGCGGTGTATTACTTTGAGTATTTGCGGGGGCACTGGGGGCGCTAGTGCAGAATCAAGGGACCGGTTCGGGTAAGGCGAGGTGTGGTTCATGCGTGCAACCGAAGTGACTGCAAACCCGGTCCGCCACTTCCGGAGCGCTCAGTGTCCGCTCGGGTTCCGCAACCTTGCGCTTCGCATGACCC
>DYEI01000477.1 GCA_020725765.1 Anaerolinea sp.
ATATACGGATTCAACAACTCCTTGACTTTGGCGTATACTGCATATGCTGGCATGGTGCCCCTCTCTAGGACCGTCCCCGGTCGAGGGGCATCATGCCACGCTTTTCTTAACGCTGCAAAAACACGCGCTATTGTTAAAGATTCTTGCCCCCTGTCCGCCCCTGAAGGGGGCGAGGGGGAGGGGCGTCCAAGGCACAGCCGAGCCCTCGTGCGGTTGCGCCCTCAGGCTACCCCCTCAAACAGAAAGCCCAGCAGCGCCTCGTGCTCGCGGAAATCGGGCACGATCAGGTGCGCACCGGCCTCGATCAGGCGCCGGCGCTTCCACTCGTCGATCCCCCGGCGCTCGGCCTCGTTGGAGGCCACGCCGACGGCAATGCCCCCCGCCGCCCGGGTATCCTCGATCTCCACGTAGCCGTCGCCAAAGGCCGCGAACTCGGGGCCGGCGAGGCCGTGCTCGCTGATGATGCGCTGGATCACCAGGCGCTTGGAGAAGTGGCGATAGTCGTCCTGCGCACCGTAGATGCCCTCAAAGTACCGCGCGATGTCGAGGAGCGCAGCTTCCCGCTGCACATAGACCTCATCGGTGCCGGAGGCCAGGTACAGGCGCACCCCCCGTCGGCGCAACCCCTCCAGCATGGCCCTCCCGCCGGGTACGATCATGTCGTCGGGGGGCACGCGGCCCGCCTCGAGGTCCGCGATGCGGCCCTCGATGCGCCGCCAGAGGCGCTCATGGTACAGCCGCTTGTAGGCGAGGGGGTCGAGGGGCTGCCCGCCGCGCTTACGGACCTCCTCGGCGAGCTGCATCATCTGGTAGATGGTCTGCCGCCCCGTGAGGCGCGCTACATACTCGCGGACCACAGTCTCCAGCGTGGCCTCATCCTCGGCATGGGGGGTCTCGCGAAGAATCTCCACCATCATCGGGATCATCACGCCCTGCCACCCCTCGCGAATGAGGGAGAGCGTGCCATCAAAGTCGAACAGGGCATGGCGTATCCGCCCACGGGGAATGTGCGGCTCGATCACCTCGATGTGGGTTCCGGGGAGATAGCCAACCGGGCAAGTGGTGGGGTGCTGCAAGGGTTCACCTCGGGGTCTGTCTCGTACGGTTGCCTCACTGCCCGCGATAGGGGGCTACCAGTGGGCGCATACGCCTCATCGTCTCTATGGCAGCTGTGTCGGGGTCGGGGCGTGCCAGCAGCTCCGCAGAGAGATAGCCGCGGTAGCCCGCCTCCCCCAGGGTCGCCACGATGGCGGCAAAGTCGATCAGGCCGCCGCCGGGGTACAGCCGGTTATTGTCGCCGAGGTGGACGTGCCACAGCCGCCCGGCCGCCATCGCGCGGCGAAACGGCTCCGCCCACGACCGCTCCTCGATGTTCACATGGTAAGTGTCGAGGAGCAGCCCAAGGGCAGGATGCCCCACCTCCTCCACGAAGGCAAGCCCCTCGGAGGCAGTGTGCACGATATCCGTCTCGTACCGGTTGAGCGGCTCGAGCGCCAGCCGCACCCCGCGGGCGGCGGCATAGTCGGCTGCCTCACGCAGCCGGGCGGCGAGGAGCGCGCGCCCGTTCCCCCCAACGGAGGCTACACGCCCCCTAAAGCTCCCGACGGTCACAAGCGGCGCCCGCAGGAAGACTGCAAAGTCGATGAGGTCGCGCAGCCTCTCCTGTGCCTGCGCCGCAACCTGTGGGTCACTATGGAGCAGCGTGAGGCCAGCCGCAAAAGCCAGCGCCCCGCTGCCTATGGCCGCGACCTCGAGGCCGGCGCCATCCAGTGCCCTGCGCAGCGCCGGCGCATCGAGCGCCTTCGGGTTCACCGTCAGGAGCTCCACGCCATCGGCGCCGAGGCCGCGGGCTTTGGCGAGCCTGTCCTCCAGGCTGCCGGTCAACAGCGCTACCGGTACCGGGACCGGCACTTCCGGCGTCTGTATGGCCAGGGATAGCTTCATCCCATCCCTCCCCAGATCGGCGGCAGCTCCCATGCCTCCAGTGACCGTACGGACGCGCGCCCGGCCGGGGCATAGACGGCGACTCGGAGGCTGTCGGCCCGCGAGGGGTAGATGCGCTCCGTCAGCACGACCCGGCCGTTGGCATAGACCTCGAGGATCGAGCGGTCCAGAAACAGGTGCAGCCGCAGGGGCTCGCCGGGGGCGAGGGTGAGGAGGCCACCGTGCACGCCCCCGTAGGCTGCCGGGTCGAGGCTGGAACGCTCCCGGTCGACGACGAGGCGGGAGGTCCTTGGGTCATAGTACACCAGCGTCTCCTCCTCGCCTCCCGGCGAGCGGCGGAGGCGCAGGCCGACCTCCCGGTCCTGTGGATCGAGCTCGGCGAGGATCTCGAGGCAGTCGCCCGAGAGGAGCAGCCCGGTATCGTCCGCCGCTCCGCCGCCGAGGGCATGATGCCGGCCGCGAAGGGCGGCAAGCTCGGGAGCGGGCTCGATGCCCAGGTCCCCATCCGGGCGCAGGGAGAGGATACGTGGCAGAGCCATCACGCCCGCCCAGCCGGCCGCCTCCTGCGCATCGGAGGAGCGCCCCTCCCAGGACCAGCCCCAGAGGATGCGCCGCCCGGCAGGGTCGAGCTGGGTGATCGGCGCATAGTAGTCGGCGCCATAGTCCAGCCGGCGGAGGGTGTCGGGGATGAACCGCTGCTTCTCATAGCGGCCGATGAAGCAGGCGACATAGCCCGGCCGCCCCTCGAGGATGGCGGAGACCAGCAGCACATACCGGTCGCCGAGGGGGAAGAACTGGGGGCACTCCCACATCTCGCCGGTCGGCAGCGGGTCGGCTTCCTCGCTGCTGCGGGCGTAGAGGGGATGGAGGTACTCCCAGTGCACCAGGTCCGACGAGCGGTAGAGGAGGACCGCGCCGCCATAGCCCCGGATGCCGGTGCCTATAGCCTGGTACCAGGTATCGCCCTCCCGCCAGACGCAGGGGTCGCGGAAGCCGACCAGGTCCATCCCCGGCGGCGGCTCGGTGACCGGGTTGGCGGGATGCTTATAGAAGGTGAGCAGGCCGTCGTCGCTGGTGGCCAGGCAGGTGCGCTGCACGGCAAAGCGCTCGCCGGTAACCCCGGTGTACACTAGGGTCGGCACTCCGCCGTCATCGACCGCACAACCCGACCAGCACCCGCCCTCGTCCGGCGACCCGAGAGTTGGCGCCAGGGCAATCGGCAGGTGCTCCCAGTGAACCAGGTCGGGGCTTGCCGCATGGCCCCAGTGCATGGGCCCCCAGCGCGGGCCCTCGGGGTTGTGCTGATAGAAGAGGTGATAGCGCCCCTGCCAGAAGATGGGGCCGTTAGGATCGTTCATCCAGTTGGCCGGCGGCAGGAAGTGGTACTGCGGGCGGTGGGGATCGCCCGGACCTACCGGTCGCCGGCCGCCTGCTGCGTCAAACCGCTCGCCCAAGCTCGCTTCCTCCGGTGCGCTCAGCGTCCCACGAACCGTTCGAACTCGCCGCCGAGGAGCAGGCGCACGTCGCGCTCGATCTCTTCCTCGGTCGGATACCAGCCTTCATCCATGAGATAGCCATACTTCTCGCACAACGCCTTCACCAGGATGGGGCGAAAGTGCGCCCACTTGTAGGCCAGTTGGTCCAGGACCCGGGCGTCCGAGTGCTGCGGGGTAAAGCTCGTGCCGAGCATCTCCAGGCGCTCGCGGGTGATCTCTTCGACGATGGAGGGGTTGTTGGTGAACCACCAGCAGCCAAAGAGGTGCAGGTTCCGGAACTTGCGGGCCAGGACAACCGCCTCGTGCTGATTCTCCCGCGAGAGCACGGTGAGCAGGAACTTTTGCCCGGGGTACTCGCGGCAGAGGTAGGCCACGGCGCTGAGGTCCGCCCGGCCGACGCCATCGCCCCCATCCCGCAGCTCGGGCACAACCCGTCGGCGGACGCCAACCATCATGGCCAGAGGGATCTCCAGCTCGCGGCAGGCGGGGAGCACGGCATGGGTCAGGATGCGCGCGGCAGGCGAATCCTCCGGCATGGTGAAGGTGTGGGGCAGCGAGACGGCCATATAGACGGCGCCCATGCGCCGCGCCCAGTCGGTGAGAAAGCGGGCGATCTGCGGGTAGGTCGCTGCCGTCAGGTCGCGGTCCACGGCATACCCCGCCGCGACCAGGCGCTCGCAGGTCGCCCGCCAGTCCAGGAGGATCGGGTCGATGCGCAGGGCGGCATGGAAGCGCCGGTCGCGCTTTTGCCCCGCCATCCAGACCCCGGCCTCTGTCGGGTTGAGGGGGTCGTTGGTCATGATCACGGCGCGGACGTTCGCCGCGCGGAACACCAGGTCGATGTGCTCGGCGGCGCTCAGGCCGGCAAAGCGGGCGAGGATGGCCTCGTAGCTACGGATGTCGCTGACGCCCAGCCGCCGCAGCGCGGTGATGACGCCGCGGGCTGCCTCGGAGAGGGGGGAGCGTGCCTCGTACAGCTCGCGCCACACCTGGCGGGCCGCGGCTTCCCTCGGAAGGGCGACCAGTGCCTGAGGGGTGAGGTCGTCGATGACCCGGTTCGTCTCGGCCTGAAGATAGTGGTAGATGAGCAGCTCCTCGGGGCCGCGCAGCAGGAGGGGGCCAAAGGCCTCCTCGTAGATGTGGGTATGGATGTCGAGGACGGCAGTGCCCTCCACGCAGGCGCGGACGGCTGCCTCCAGTGCAGCAGGGGTTCGAATCTCGGACATGGTGTGTTGCTCCTTTGCTCCAGGGGGCATGCCAGCCCCATTCAGGAACTGGTTCCCCGGGCACGGGACCGGGCTGGACGCTCCGCGCGGACCCGGTGCGGAACCAGGCAGGACGAGGCTCGAGCTGAACACCCGACCAGAACGCACGGCGACTGCCGGCGCGGGGAACTGACCCGGTCAGAGCACGTCGCTCGCCTCGAGCGCGGCCAACTCCCGCAGCGCCTCGTCAGCGCCCGGTGCATCGCCGATCTGCAGGCAGAGCGTCCGGGCGCGCTCGAGGTACCCTCTGGCCGCCGGGATGTCGCCATCGGCGCGGACCATGGCAGCCAGACGCGAAAGCCTCCGCGTGGCCTCGCTGCGGCTCTCGGTCTGCTCGAGAAACTCGAGGCTCTCCTCGAGGCAGGACCTCACGGTAGCCCGGTCGCCGAGCTCGGCGGCGATCTGCGTCAGCAGGTCGAGCGTGCCCAACACACGCCAGGGGTTCCCAAGGTCCCGGTACACGGCCAGGCTCTCGCGTCCGAGCTCGAGCGCCTCGAGGTGCCGGCCCTCCCTGCGAGCCACCAATGTCAGACCTACGAGGCCGATGGCCTCGCCCCAACGGTTACTCAGTGCATGAAAGCCCGCGCGCGCTGCCTCGTAGAAGGGCCGCGCGGCAGCAGGGTCGTCGGCGCCGAGCATCAGGGCGTCGCCAAGGACGATCTGCGCCATCGCTACTGCCCAGGGGTTGCCCAGCGCCTCAAAGATGGCCAGGCTTTCACGCACCAGGGTCACCGCCTCTGGCGGGGCCAGCAGGGGCGAGTGTATGCCGTTGAGCAGCAGGATCAGACCCTTCTCCTGACAGAGCGGCAGCTGGCGGGCCAACGCCATGCTCTCCTCGATCAGAGGTTCGGGCGGCTCGCCGGGCTCGACAGTCATAGCGTGATAGCGCCACGCGGCCAGCAGGAATCCGAGAAGGGCTTCCAGCTCCACGGAGGGCCCCTCGCGGGCGAGGGCCTCGCGCACCGTGGCTATCGCCACCCGGGCCGCCTGGGCGCTCTCGCGCTTGCGCGGGCCCATCTCCATGAACAGTACCCAGTTCGGCAGCGCCCGCCGGACCCGCGCCCAGTCGCCAGCCTTCAGTGCGTGGTGCCAGGCCTGCTGCAGGTTCGGCATCTCCCGCTCCAGCAGCGCGGCAACGGCCTGCTGCTCGCCGCCTTTGAGGCCTTCTCCCACCTCGGCCAGCAGCTCCAGATAGCAGGCAGAGTGCTGCGACCTGACCTCCTGCTCTGCCTCCGGCGATAGGCTCAGCTTCTCCGCTGCATAGGCGTGCAGAACCTCGTGCAGGCCAAAGCGCCCGTTGGGCTCGCGGTAGACGAGCGACCGATCGACCAGGGCCATCAGGTCGGCAAGGTTCGCACCGGCGATCTGCTCGGCCGCCTCGCGGGTGAAGCCGCCTCGAAAGACGGCAAGTCGCGCCAAGACCTCCTGCTCGCGCGCACCCAGCAGATGCCAGGAGTGCTCAAACGCGGCTCGCAGGCTGCGATGCCGCTCGGGCGTGCCACGCTGCGAGGTAGTCAGAAAGTCCAGGTTGCGCTCGATCTCGGCCGCGATCTCGATGCAAGAGAGCATCCTGACCCACGGAGCGGCAAGCTCGATCCCGAGGGGCATTCCCTCCAGCATCTGACAGATGCGGACGACCGCCAGCCAGTCCCCCGGGGTGAGTTCCAGGCCAACCCGGTTGCGCCTTGCGACCTGGAGGAAGAGCCGCACGGCCGGATAGCTATCCAGATTGGCGACGCGCCCAGGGCCGGGGTAGGCCAGGCCCCGCACCTCGAAGGCCCACTCCTCTGGCAGTGCCAGCCGCTCACGCGAGGTCACGAGCAGCCTCAATCGCGGCGCAGCGGGCAGCAGGTCCTGGGCCAGGGCGGCAACGGATTCCTTGAGGTGCTCGGCGTTATCGAGGGTCACCAGCAGCTCGCGGCTGCGCAGGTGGTCGAGGAGATGAGCGCGCTCTTTGCCCGGCGGGGCAGGTCTTCTGCCTTCGGTTGGCAGGGGCAACTGCAAGGCCTTGGCGAGCAGGGCAGGCAACGCATCGCCCGAAACCTCACCGGCGAGGGACACGAACACGACGCCATGCCGAAAGTGCGCGGCATGCATGCGCGCCGCCTGGATGGCCAGGCGCGTCTTGCCCGTGCCCCCGGGCCCGACTATCGTCAGCAGGCGGCAGTCGGGGCCGGCCAGCAGCCGCTCGATTTGCGTCAGCTCCTCCTCCCGGCCTACAAAGGGCGTCGAGTCCGCCGGGAGGGCGACCCGATGCGTTACCTGCAGCGCAGGTGCCTCCTCGCGGCGGCCGATGCTGCCGGAGCGGATCGCCTCGTACAGGGTGATGGTGGCCGGCTCGGGCTCGGCGCCAAGCTCGTCACGGAGGAGCGCGCGACAGGACTCGTACTGGTCGAGTGCGGCACCGCGTTGGCCTGCATGGGCGTAAAGCTGCATCAGCGCACGGTGCGGGGCCTCATCGAGGGGGTCAACCGCCAGCCATCGCCGGGCCGTGTCGAGGGCCCGCGTCCGCTCCCCGCCCGCCTCGTAGGCCCTAACGAGGGCCGCCAGCACCTGCTGAAGCTGGCGACGCAGAGCCTCGGCTGTGAGGGACTGCCAGTCATCAAAGTCGGGGCAGTCCCGCAGGGTAAAGCCGGCCATAAAGTCGCCCCGGTAGAGTGCTGCCGCCTCCTCGAGCTGCGCCAGCTGGCTCGTGCCTGCAGCAGCGATGCATTGCTGGAAGCGGATAACGTCCACCCAGAAACCCTCACCGGGGATGACGGCGATCGCCTCGCGCTCGGCCTCGAGAAAGCCCTCACCGAGCGCTTTCCTCAGTTCCCAGAGGCTGTGTCGCAGATAGGCGTTGGCCTGCGGCGCCTCATAGTCCGGCCAGAGGAGGGCGGCGAGGGCCTCGCGGCCGTGGCGCTGCGCTGTCACGGCCAGGTAGGCGAGCAGGGCCACCGTCTTGTGGCGCTCGAGGCGCAGCGGAGCGTCCCCGAGGGTGACCTCGGGGAATCCGAAGAAGCGCGCCGCGAGCCTCCGGGGGTGAGAATCACTCATGGACAGAGTATAGCACAAATCGTCCTTTGGCAGAACCTACGCACAATCGAGAGGTGCATCCAAGATGCCTCACTGCCTGGGCTGCAGCCGGGTGTTCTGCTGGGCCTCAGCCCGCCAAACCCCCAACAAAAGGTCCTGCACCGGGCTCGCGCGAAGCGTAGAGCCCGGCTGCTCTCGCAACGCCCCCGGCAGGCTCCCTGACGGCCAAGTTGCTGACCCATCTTGGATGCACCCCAATCGAGAGGTGCGCTTCATCACGATGAAGATCACCGCCTCTGCAGCGGCGGCGCCTTGCGGTCTCCTGAGAGCTTCCTGCGGTCGCTCCGGGGCGCCATGTCCCGCTCCGTAAGGGCGACGCGGCACGTCGCCCTTAGCGCACCAGCCTCCGACCCCGCCGCGGCGGGGGCGGGGATAAACAAGAAAAGGGGGTGTTCGCGGGCGGCGAAGC
>DYEI01000478.1 GCA_020725765.1 Anaerolinea sp.
CCCCCTTCCCCGCCGCTTGCGCGGCGGGGAAGGGGGCGTCTTATGTTATGGAGGGGGTGGAGGTCCCTCGATGGGCAAGGCCCTCGCCCTGCGACCGAGGAAGGCTGTCCGCCCTCGAACACCTCGGGGAGGGGGTTCTCGCATGCAGGCCCGTTGAGCGCCAGAGTCGAGGGCAATGCCCCGAGACTGGGGCGTTGCCGCGCCAGGCCAGCTCACGAGCGGTCGAGCCGGCGTTCAGGGAGGGGGAAACGAAGGACCCGACCCCAGGCTGCCAGTGGGCCGATGACCCCCTAGTCGAGGTCCTCGTCGATGTCGGCGTCCGCGTCGATGAGCTCGGCTGTTGTCGCTGCGCTGGATTCGGCTTGCCCTGCCGGTGCCTGGGCGTTCGCCCGCAGCTCATCGGCCGGAACCTCGACGACCGCGCCGCTCTCGAGCTCTACGGACACGGACTCTTTGAGTGCGTTCACGGCGAGGATGCGGCCGGGGCCCATGCCCGTCTCCACGGTCTGCCCCACCTTGGGCAGGCCCGCCTTGACCTTGACATAGTGATCGTCCTCAAAAGCCAGGCAGCATAGCAGACGCCCACACTGGCCCGAGATCTCCATTGGGCTGAGGGGCAACCCCTGATGCTTGGCCATCTTGATCGAGACGGGACTGAACTCGGTCATCCACGTCCGGCAGCAGAGCTCATGTCCGCAGGTTCCAAGGCCGCCCAGTATCTTGGCCTCGTCGCGCACGCCCACCTGCCGCAGCTCGATGCGGGCGTGAAAGCTCTTGGCGAGGTCCCGGACGAGCTCGCGAAAGTCGACGCGCTTCTCTGCAGTGAAGGAGAAGGTGAGGCGCGTGCCGTCGTAGCTGTACTCGGCAGCGATCACCTTCATCGGTAGGCCACGGGCTGCGACCATCTCGCGGCATCGCCTCAACGCCTGCGCCTCGCGCCGCTGCTGGCGCACACTCTGCAGGCGGTCCAGCGGAGTGGCGAGGCGATCGATGGGCTTGAGCTCGCCGGCGATCACATTCTCATCGACTGAGCGCGGCCCGATAACGACTCGTGCGATCTCCCGGCCGCGGCTCGTCTCCACGATGACCTCATCACCGGGCTTGAGGTCGACCAGTCCCCCTGGATCAAAGTAGTAGACCTTGCTGGCGCGCTTGAACCGCACCCCCACTATCGTAACGGCCATAGCGAAACTCCCCAGAGTACTCTTGCCGCACTTCCGGCGCAGGCCGGAGGCTGCGGCCTGTCAGTCCAACGACAGGAAGAGCACCTCCAGCGCGAGCCTGGGGTTCGCGTTGCTCTCGAGCCGGCGCCGCGTGGCGCTGAGGGCTCGCAGAGCAGAAACGAGCTTTGGCAGCGACCGCCTCGCGGCCTCGGCCTCGAGCGTGCCCCTTCGGTCCACGTTGTCGATCAGATCACTGCAGCCGACCCGTGCCAGCAGCAGGTCGCGCCACCAGGCGAGCCAGGTGTCCAGCAGCGCAGGAAGCTCCTCTTCCTCCTCGCTGAGGTCCCGTGCCCAGCGCAGGCGCCCGAGCCTGTTGGCGTTGAGGACCTGCTCGAGGCGATGGAGCTGCTCCTCGCGCCGCTGGAGAAGCGCCTCATCGCGGGCGGCCTGCACCGCCCAGCCGACCCGCCCCGCGGCGAGGCGGGCGAGTCGGCGTGCGAGGTCGGGGTCCGTGCTATAGTGCGCCACAAGGCCCTGCTCGATCGTCGAGCTAGAGGGAGGGCGGAGCGCGAGCCGCTGGCACCGCGAGACGATGGTAGGCAGGAGCCGTCCCTGCTGGCTCGCCGTAAGTATCAGAACCGCCTGGCCGGGCGGCTCCTCGAGAGTCTTGAGGAGGCAGTTGGCTGCCTCGGGGGTAGCCCCCTGGAAATCGGTAAAGATGACGACCCTCCGCCTGGCCTCGACCGGCGACAGGCCGAGCTCGTGCTGCACCTCGCGGACCTGGGCGATATGGATCGCCCGCACTTCGCCGCCCTCAATCAGCCGCACATCGGGGTGTCGGCCTGCCGCAATGAGGCGGCAGGTGCGACACTCCCTGCAGGGGCGGTGGCTCGCCTCGCAGTTCGCTGCCATGGCCAGGGCTATTGCCAGGGTGGTCTTGCCCACCCGAGGCGGCCCGAGGAACAGATAGGCATGCGAGAGCTGGTCGAGCGCCACGCTGCGCTCGAGCAGCGCGACCGCCCACTCGTGTCCGATGATGCCCCAGCGGCTGGATGTGTCTTCCATAAGGGCGATTGTAGCATAAAGCAAGAGGTGGTTCAACTGTACCTGCTCAGTCTCGCCTCCGGGCAGCGCCGGCTGCGACGTGTTGTCCCCACCCCAGCCCCTGCCCTGGCGGACGCGTCGCGTCCGCCAGGGCAGGGGTTCAAGGGCGGACAGCCTTCTTCGGTCGTAGGGCGAGGGGCCTGGAGTGCGGCCCTGGCACCAACCGTAGTATACTCAGCGCCGACGGATCCCTGCGGGGCAGCGCCTGCTCCTGCAGGGCGGGAGACTGGAGGAACGAGCATGGATGCGGACGTCGCTGGCCCTGCCACCATCATGTGCCTTGCCACGGAGGTGGGAGTGCTGCTGCGTGAGAAAGGCCTGACGTTGGCCGTCGCTGAATCCTGCACGGGCGGGGCCATTGGGGATGCCATCACCAACATCCCGGGCAGCTCGGCCTACTTCCTGGGCGGCATCATCGCCTACGCCAACAGGGTCAAGGAGCGATTGCTGGGGGTGCCTCGCGAGACCCTGGAGGCACATGGCGCCGTGAGTCCGGAGGTCGCCGTGGCCATGGCAGAAGGGGCACGGCGTGCCCTCAGTGCCAACCTTGCACTCGCCGCAACGGGGATTGCGGGGCCGGGTGGCGCCACGACCAAGCCAGTCGGGCTGGTGTATGTGGCGCTCGCAGCTCCGGGCGGGGCCCGCTGGCAAGAGGCCATGGGCGAGGGCGGCCGGCTGGCCAACAAACGGGCAGCCGTGACGGCTGCTCTGCAGCTTCTGCACGCCTACCTGCTCGGTGCGGAGGGGTGAAGGATGGGTACGGCGAGTCGGCTCTACGGAGACCCGGGCGTCAGGGGCAGGGGGCGGTCCGGCCCTGCTCTCTCTGCCGGTACGCCTCGAAGAGCAGCACGGCCGCTGCGATGGCCGCATTGAGCGACTCGACGCCGCCTGCCATGGGGATGCCAACATGCTCCGCGGCGAGGTTGCCTGCGATCTGGGGGCCGCGGGCCTCCCCGCCGATGATCAGGGCACAGTCACCGCGCCAGTCGGTATCCCAATAGGGCCTGCCGTGCTGATCCGCCAGAAGGATTCGGCGCCCGTGCAGGGCCTCGGTCAGCCCTTCCAGGTCGAGGCCGACGCGCAGGGGCAGGTGAAAGTGTGCCCCCATGGCCGAGCGAACGACCTTGGGGGCGTACAGATCAACGGTCCCGCCTGTGGTCGCGAGGGCACGTGCGCCGGCAGCCCAGGCGGTGCGGAGGATGGTCCCGGCATTGCCCGGGTCCTGCAGTCCGTCGAGGACGACAACGAGGCCCCGGTCGGGCCATGGGAGTGCGGGCATGGGGACAACGGCAAACGCGCCCTGTGGCGTTACGGTCGCCGACAGAGCGCGCATCACCTGCTCGCTGACCTCCATGACGCTCTCGCTGGCGTGCCTCAGGGCGTCGAGGAGGGCGCGTCCGCGCGCTGTAGCCGTCAGGCGTTCTGTGTAGAACGCCAAAACGGGCCTCGCACCCGCGCGCAGGGCTTCCTCGATCAGTCGTGTGCCCTCGATGGTGAAGCGTTGCTCGCGGTTGCGGACCCGTTCTCGCTGCAGCGAACGGGCATATCGTACCCGCTCGTTCGCCAGGCTCGTCAGCAAGGGATCACCGTGGCCCGGCTAGGCTGCGACCGGCGCCCCCTCGCCAGCGCCGGGCTGCCTGGCAATGGCGAGCTCGGCGAGTCGAGCGAAGGCTTGATGATCGCGCACGGCCAGATCGGCCAGCATCTTCCGGTCGATATCTACCCCGGCTGCTCGCAGACCCGCAATGAAGCGGCTGTAGCTCAAACCCTGCTGGCGTGCCGCTGCGTTGATGCGCTGAATCCAGAGGCGGCGCATGTCCCGCTTGCGGTCACGGCGGTCGCGGTACGCGTAGGCCAGCGACTTCATCAGGGCTTCATTGGCGCGGCGGAAGAGCCGGTGCTTGGTGCCGAACTGCCCTGCTGTCAGCTTGAGGACCTTCTTATGGCGCTGCCTTGCCGGCACGCCTCGCTTTACCCGTGGCAAAGTGACACCTCTCTTATGGCTTCAGGAACGGTGCGAGCCGCTTGACGCGCCTCTTCTCGCCGCGCGCGGTGATAGGAAAGCTCTTGTCCAGCGCGCGCAGCACGCGTGGGGCCTTGCGGCGGCGCAGGTGGCTCTTTCCGCCCTTGGTGCGCATCAGCTTACCGGTGCCGGTTACCTTGAAGCGTTTTTGTGCCGTCTTGTGAGTCTTGAGCTTTGGCATCGATAACCCCTGTACAAATGATGCCGCCGGGCGCCTGAGCGCAAACCGGCGGAGAGCCGGCCGCCGGGCCTCAACAGGCCCGCTGCTGGCACTGTGGAGGAACGGCTAGCTCGCTGCCGCCTCGGAATACTTGACTGAAGTCTTGGAGGGGGAGAGCATCATCAACATCGTGTTCCCCTCCATCTGAGGCTCCTGCTCAACGTAGGCGATCTCGCTGAGCGCCTCCCTGATGCGGTCGAGCAGGTCCCGCGCGACCTCGGGATGGGTGATCTCGCGACCGCGGAAGCGGACCCTGACCTTGACCTTGGCCCCGCTGGCCAGGAACTCGCGCATCTGCCGAATCTTGAACCCCATGTCGTGCTCACCGATCTTGGGGCGCAGGCGCACCTCTTTGATCTCGGTGAGCTTTTGGCTACGGCGTGCCTCTCGCTCCTTCTTCGTACGCTCGTAGAGGTACTTGCCGTAGTCCATGATCCGGCATACCGGCGGGTTGGCGTTGGGAGCTACCTCAACGAGATCGAGGCCGTGTTCCTCTGCGATCTGCAGGGCCTCTCGGACCGGGTAGATCCCGAGCTGTTTCCCCGTTTCGTCGATGAGCCGGACTTCACGGGCGCGAATCTCTTGGTTTATGCGGTGTTCTCGGCTACTGATTTCCACACCTCACTGGAAGATTGGGCATGCAAGTGGGACACAATGAGCGCCCGGCTATGCGCCTGGGCGCCAAAGACCCATGCTGCAATATGGTACCACATGAGTATGCCGAAGTCAAGTGTGCATCGTATGGGTATTGGATGGGAATTGTGCTTCACCGGACGGCCCGGGTTCGCACAGGCCGCCCGCCAATGCCCCACAGGGAAGACACGCCCTCTTCCCTGCCGCCCGGGTGGTGCAGGAAGGGAGGGTCGAACCGATGGGGCACCACGCCGGAGGCGGCGCAGCTGCGCTTGTGTGGCGCACTGCCCACCCCTGAGAGGCGGTCTATGTATTGCTCACAAGTTGGGCTACGCTGCTTCGCGGCACACGCGATGGCCCTCCGGTACCCATCCGTGGGGCCCGCGCGCCCATCAGGTTTGCTGCAGCCCGGTACGCAGGTATAATGCCCGGACAGGACGATGCTGAGGTGAGCTGATGGACATACGCTGGCAGGGCGAGCCGGGGTTCCCGAGCCCCGAGGCCTGGAACGAGTTCGTAAGCACATGCCCGCACGGGCATCTGCTCCAGAGCTGGCAGTGGGGCGAGTTCAAAGGGCGCTTCGGCTGGAGACCGATGCGTGCCGTGGTGCTCAGTGAGGACGGTCGCATCAGGGCGGCAGGCCAGCTCCTCCTGCGGCGGCTGCCATACCGCTCGCTGGCCTATGTGCCGCGAGGCCCGGCATGTGAGCCCGCTGATGGCGATGCGCTGCGGCTGCTGCTCGACGCGCTGCACAACGCAGCGCGCCGACAGGGCGCGATCGCCCTCAAGGTCGAGCCCCCCTGGCCGGATGGCGCCGCAGCCGCGGCCTGGTGGACCGGGCGCGGCTTTCGCCCCAGCCCCCAGACCATTCAGCCGCGCCGGACGATCATCGTTGACCTCCTCCCCGACGAGGAAGCGATCCTCGCGCAGATGAAGCCCAAGTGGCGCTACAACATCCGCCTTGCAGCGCGGAAGGAGGTGACCGTCCGTCATGGCTCGGCGGAGGACCTGCCGACCTTCTACAGCCTGATGCAGGAGACGAGTCGACGGGATGGCTTTGCCATTCACGTCCCCGCCTACTATGAGGCGGGGTATCGTCTCTTTGCGCCGGACCGGGTCGCGCTGCTGATCGCCGAGTACCGGGGCGAGCCGCTCGCCGCTTTGATGGCCTTTTCCTGCGGGCGGCAGGCCGTCTACATGTGGGGGGCCTCCAGCGACCGAGAGCGGCCTCGCATGCCCAATCACCTCCTGCAGTGGGAGGCGATGCGCTGGGCAAGGGAGCGCGGCTGCGCGGAGTATGACCTCTGGGGCATTCCGGACGTAGAGCCCGGCTCGCCGAGTGCAGGGCTTGCCGGCGTTGAGCGCTTCAAGGCCGGCTTCGGGGGGCGCGATACGCGCTATGTGGGCGCCTTTGACTATGTGTACTCGCCGCTGGTCTACTGGGCGTTCACCCGGCTGTGGGCACGCCGGCGTGCGGCGGCACGCCGCGCGCAGGCAAGGGAGGAGGGGGCGGCGGAGGAGCCCGGGGAAGCGGCCCCGGCGTGATCAGGGCACGACCAGGAGCGGGCAGTCGATGACCTTGATCAGTTGCCCGGCTCGATCCTCAGACCGCTCGCCGGCACCCAGGACGACGAGAGCCGGCCGCGCGCGGCGCACTGCCGCAGGGATGGCGACAACAGGCTGAGCCCACGAGAAGGTGAGGCGGGCGCCCTGACCGTGCTGGGCGGCGATCTCCAGAGCTTCCCGGGAGAGTGCGTCTATGCCGGCGGCGTGGCCGAGGATCAGGATGGTCAGTTCCTGCCCGGTGCCCGCGGCAATCTGGGCGGCCATGGACAGGGCTCTGGCGCTCCCTGCGGATCCGTCGTATGCAGCGAGCAGCCCCTTGCCGACGCGTGGATGGCGCTCCACGACCAGAACCGGAAGCCCGGCATCCAGGGCGGTGCGCAGCGTCGAGCCTGGCCCGACAAGGCCGAGCTGACCGTGGCCCGCCTTGCCAAGGCTGAGGAGGTCAGCCTCCCCGGCCGCGGCCTGCAGCTCTGCGTTGACCCGCCCACGTACGGCGCGGAAGCGCGCCCGCACGCCGAGAGCGACCGAGTGCCGCTGTAGCGCCTCCTGTGCTCTGCCGGCGAGGAGCCGCAGCAGGCGCTCCATGCGCTCGCGATCAGTGCGCTCGGGCTCCATGAGCAGCGTCGAGAGCACCCGGGCGCACGGCAGCTCGGCGAGACGCAGCAGGTCATCGTCTTCCACGAAGAGGGCCTCGATCTCGGCATGCAACTGCGCTGCCAGGCTGCAGGCTGCCTCCAGGGCTGCCAGGCTGTGGTCAGAGCCGTCTACCGCCACAAGTATCCGCTGGATGGTCGCAAGGTAGGTCGGGCTCCCGCTCATTGCTGGCCCTCCTTGCCCCTTTCCTCCTGGCGGCGGGCCCGCTCGGCGAAGAAGCGCAGCCGCTCCTCGACCTTGCAGTTCACGGTTCCCTCAGGGAAGCGGCCGTCGGGGCCGCGCTGGCCTGCAGGCATGCCGGTCAGCACCTCGATCCCTTCATCGACCGTAGCAACGGCATAGATGTGGAACCTGCCCTGCCGCACCGCCTCGACCACATCGTGTCGCAACATGAGGTGTCGCACGTTGGCTCGCGGGATGACCACACCCTGCTCGCCGGTCAGGCCGCCCTCCATCAGCGAGCAGACGTCGAAAAAGCCCTCGACCTTTTCGTTGACGCCACCGATAGCCTGAATCTCGCCCTTCTGGTTCACGGACCCGGTGACGGCCAGGCTCTGCCGTATCGGCACCCCCGAGAGGTCGGACAGCAGGGCGTAGAGCTCGGCCGAGGAGGCGCTGTCGCCATCGACGCCCGAGTAGGATTGCTCGAACACCAGGCTCGCACTCAATGACAGTGGCTCTTCCGGCAGATAGTGCGCTCCGAGGTAGCCGGCGAGGATCAGCACCCCCTTGGAGTGAAGGGGACCGCCAAGCGCGACCTCCCGCTCGATATCCACCAGCTGACCGCGGCCAAGGCGAGTGCGGGCCGTGATGCGACTGGGCCGCCCAAAGGTAAAGCTGCCCAGGCTCGAAACGGACAGCCCGTTCACCTGGCCAACCTTGGCCCCGCGTACGTCGATCATGATCGTGCCCCGCACGATCTCTTGCTGAATCCGCTCCCGGATGCGATCGGCACGGTAGACCTGGGCATCGATGGCCCGCTGGACGTCGACCGCGTGGACCACGCTCGAGGCCCGCGCTCCGGCCCAGTAATCCGCCTCCCGCAGGAGGTCAACGATCGGCCGGAAGCGGACAGAAAGCCTGTGCTGGTCCTCCGTGAGGCGTGCACTGTGCTCGATAACCCGGGCCACGCCATCGGGAGCGAAGGGGCGCAGGCCCTCCCGGCGGGCGACCGTGCCGATGAACCGGGCGTAGAGGGCCCGGTTCTCGGGGCTATCCTCCACGTCGTTGGCAAAGTCCACCTGCACCTTGAACAGCTCCGCAAAGTCCGGGTCGAGCTCGTGCAGCAGGTAGTATAGCAATGGCTCGCCGAGGAGGACAACCTTAACCTGAAGGGGTATGGGCTGGGGCTCCAGGGTCACCGTGGAGACGAGGCTGTACTCGCGCCCTACCGGCTCGATGGTGATCTGGCCCGTGCGGAGGGCGCGCTTGAGGGCGTCCCAAGAGAAGGGCTTGCGCAAGAGCTCTGCCGCATCGACGACCAGGTAGCCCCCATTGGCGCGGTGTAGCGCGCCGGGCTTGATGAGGGTAAAGTCGGTCACGAGGGCACCCATCTCGGCACGGTGCTCGATGGTGCCCACGAGATTCTGCAGGATCGGGTTATCCTCTACGACGATGGGGGCCCCCTGGGTCACCGAGTTGTCGACGATCAGGTTCACGTCGTACCGCTTGAGCGCGGCCTCTCGCGCGGCGAGGAACGGCAGCGCCAGGGCCGGTATTGCCGGCTGGGCCTGCTCGGGCGGGGCAAAGTCGCCGACGTTTTCCACAACGTCATCCTGCAGGGCGTCCAGGTAGCTGAGGACCTCATCGTACCCGGCGTACTTGACCCGCAGGTCCCGGAGCCGATCCTGCGTGGCAAGGAGGGCGACCTGTCGGCTGACCTGTCGCACCTCCTCGCGGGCAGCCTTCTCGGCCTGCCGGAGCTCCCGGACGGCGGTCTCCAGCTCGCTTTGCAGGGCCTGCAGGTCGCTCTCGATCTGCTCGCGCTTTTCCTGCGGCAGCTGCTGGAACTGCTCGGGGGACATGACCTGGCCGTTGACGAGAGGGGCAAAACCTATCCCCTGGGGCGTGCGGAGCATGGCATAGCCACGGCTCTCAGCGCGACGGCGCAGCGCACCAAAGGTCTGCTCCTGCTGCTCGCGCAGCCGCTGCTCTACCTCCTGCTTGCGGGCCTCAAAGTCCTCCCCCTCAAAGGCGGCAGGGATGGCCGCCTTCAGCTCCTCGATCAGCTGCCTCACATCCTGCCGCAGCATCGCCCCCTTTCCGGCTGGAAGGCGCAGCGCCAGCGGCTTGCCTGGATCGCGAAAGTTGTGGACGTAGCACCAGTCGGGAGGTGTCGGGAGCCGTGCGGCCTCGCGCATGAGGAACTCGCGAATGGTTGTCGCCTTGCCGGTGCCGGATGGTCCGAGGGCGTACATGTTGTACCCCTGCGCCCGCATGCCGATGCCAAAGCGGATGGCCTCTACGGCGCGGGGCTGGCCGATCACCTCGGTGAGCGGTGGCAGGTCGGCTGTGGTCTTGAATGAGAACTGGGCGGGGTCGCAGCGTGCGTAGAGCTGGTCTGGGGCAAGCTCGGACTGCCTGGCGGACATGCTGATGCCTCTCTTCATGTGTATCCGTGCGCCCGGCCTGGGGGCGGGATGCGGCTCTACGGGGCGATGTGGGGCGAGGCAGCCGGGCCTCAGCCCCTGTTCTTTGCGGCGGCGACGGCGGCCACAAGGCGCCGGGCAGCGGCAGTGAGCTCGCGCCAGTTGTCCTGGGCGACCACGCTCTCGTTGACAAGGTTCGAGCCGACGCAGACGGCGGCAGCACCGGCCCGGATATAGTCGGCGGCGTTGTCGATGCTCACGCCTCCCGTCGGCACCAGGCTCACCTGAGGGAGCGGCGCCTTGAGCGCGCGGATATAGCCGGGGCCGAGGGTGTCTACGGGGAAGACCTTGACCAGATCGGCACCGAGCTGCCAGGCGGTCAGGATCTCGGTAGGTGTCAGGGCGCCGGGGATCGCGAGGGCGCCATAGCGGCGCGAGATGGCAATGACTTCGGGGTTGACGTTGGGCGCGACGATGAACTGTGCCCCCGCGAGCACGGCGGCGCGCGCGGTGTCGGGGTCGAGCACGGTGCCTGCCCCCAGGATTGCCTCACCGCGGAGGGCGTCGCCGGCCTGAGCCAGCACCTCGAGGGCGTGCGGGGTGGTCATGGCGAACTCGATGAAGCGGATCCCTCCCTCAGCCAGCGCCTTGGTCACCGGCAGGAGCCGGTTCCAGGCTCCGAGCCTCACCACGGCGATCACGCCAGAGTCCAGCAGATCGGTCAGGAGATGGGCACGGTCCATCTGGAACTCCCCCTTTTGCGTAGGCGAGAAGACCCGTTGAAGTTGGTATAGCACAGGAGAGGGGCAGTGTCAAAAGGGTCGGAAACGGGCTCTTGCGGCCCATCGCTTCTCGAGGTACAATCGAGGCTGCGCCGCTGCACCCCGGCCACATCGCCTGGACCGAGTTGCCAACCGGAGGAGCCCGCCATGCCCATCACGCGTCCAAACGTTATCTTCATTGTGCTGGATTCCTTCCGACAGGATCACGTCTCCTTCTACAACCCCCACTCCCCCTGCCCGACACCCAACCTGGACGCCCTGGCGCGGGAATCCATCGTCTTCGAGAACTGCTACCCCGAGGGGCTGCCCACGATCCCCGTGCGGACCTGCTGGCTGACCGGCGAGCGCACGCTGGTGAACCGCCCCTGGCAGCCATTGGCCCCGGAGGACCGCTCCGTAGCCGAGCTTCTGAGCGACGAGGGCTACCTGACGGCGCTATTCACCGACTGTTACCACTACTTCAAGCCGGGCATGAACCTGCATCGGGGATTCCGCGTGTGGGAGTGGGTGCGTGGGCAGGAGTACGATAGCTATCGCTCCGCTCCCCTGCGCCGGCTCAAGGTCGAGGACCATTGCAAGGATACCTACACGCCAGAGTGGCGTCGTATCGTAGAGACCGCCCTGAAGAACATCGAGGAGTTCGAGACGGCGGAGGACCACTACTGCGCCCGCCTGGCTCGCCTCGCCGGGGACTGGGCGGCCGCCAACGCCTCACAGCAGCCGATCTTCCTCTGGGTCGACTCCTTCGACCCCCACGAGCCGTGGACGCCGCCGCCCGAGTTCGATCGCTTCACCGATCCGGGCTACCGGGGCAAGAGGCTGATCCTGCCGCCGGGGGGTCCCGCGAGTGCTCACTTCAGCGAGGAGGAGATCGCCTACATCCGTGGCCTGTATGCCGGGGAGTGCGCCTATGTGGACCACTATGTCGGCGTGCTGCTCACCCGGCTGAAGCAACTCGGGCTGTACGACAGCTCGCTCATCATCCTCATCGCCGACCACGGGCACCCGCTGGCGGATCATGGCAAGTTCCTGAAGGGAGGCGACCGGCTGTACAACGAGTTGCTCAAGGTACCGTTCATGATGCGGTTCCCGGGCGGCGTCTACGGCGGGCAGCGTGTCGATGCCCTCGCCTCGTTCCACGACGTGCTGCCCACCCTGCTCGATGCCATCGGGCTCGGTAACAACCTCGATGCCCTGCCCGGTCGGAGCCTGCTGCCACTGATTCGGGGCGAGGTCAGCGAGGTTCGCCAGGCCATCATCTGTGGGTACCACGAGGCGCCGGATCGGGTCATCCGGGACAGAGTGTGGAGCTACATCCGCCGGCCCGAGGGACAGCCGGACGAGCTTTACAACCTCGTCGAAGACCCCAAGGAGAGGGTCAATCTCATCGACCGCTATCCCCGGGAGGCACAACGGCTCGCCTCAATGTTCGGCGCGCTCTACCGTATCCGGGGTGCACCGGTGAAGGGCGTGCAGGGCCGGTACGAGGTTGCCCACACCGGCGCCGGGTGATGGCAAGCCTGCCCGGCTGACGTTGGGCGGCTGAGAGCTGATCCAGGAAGCCGCGTCGGTGGTGTGCCATCGCCGCCTGCAGCTCTTTCCGCAGGGCGCCGGGCCTCACAGCCCGGCCCCATCGGTGTCTGCAGGGATCGATAGCAGCGCGATGGGCTGGGCACGTCTGGCGTGTGGCGTGTGCTCCAGTCCCATGCTGCGGCCGTGCAGGCGCTCACGACTGCGAGTTGGTCTCGGGTGATGGCATCCGTACGGGTGAGCGCAACAGCAGGAGGGCAAGGACTGCTGCGGCAAGGACAACCGCGGCGTTGACCCGAAACATCCCATGAACACCCAACCGGTCGTACAGGTAACCGGCGAAGGCGTTTCCGAGTATGCCGCCGGCGCCAAAGTAGGCTGCGCCCAGGAGCGTCTGCCCGGTGGCACGCCACTGGGCGGGCACGATGCTGTTGACGTAATCCACCGCGGCTACCAGAAAGAGGGCGTAGCACAGGCCATGCACTACCTCTACGGCCACGGCGAGCCCCGGCACGCGGATGACCGAGTACAGGAAGATCCTCGCGGCGGTGACGAAGAAGGACAGCGCAACCGCCCGGGTGGCGCTGAGGCGTCGGATGATGCCTGCAGCGCCCAGGTACAGCGGCATCTCGCTTAACCCCTGAAGGGTGAAGGCAAGCCCGAGAAGCTGCGCTGGTGCGCCGAGGCCGGCCAGGTACACGGGGTAGAAGGTGATGATGCTGACCATGCCAAGCTGCGCCACAACGATCAGCGCCAGAAGAGTGAGGAGGCGCCGGTCGGCCAGCACCGTGCTTGCGCCGTGCCAGGTGCCACCCAGAGCCGTCGCCCGGCGGGAGGGCAGTGTGTTCCAGCGGGCGACGAGCCATCCCACCAGCATAAAGGAGGCCGCGAGAGGGAAGCCCAGGCGCAGGTCGCGGCCGGAGAGGGCGCGGCCGGCGAGCAGCGAGGCGGTTGCCCACCCGACGGCGCCGAAAACCCGCACCTGGCCAAAGGCGGTGTCCGGCCGTTCCTGCAGGTGGTCGAGGACCAGGCTGTCGATGAGCGCCCCGACCGGGTTGGTCAGCAGGCCGAAGAGCAGCGTCCAGATGAGGAGGAAAGAGAAGCCGCCGGGCCAGATGTAGCCGGGGAGGATCAGCACGGCCAGGAGCATGGTGGAAAGCAGCAGCTCCCGTCGGCCGCGCACATCGGCGACGGCACCCCAGATGGGCTGGCTGACGAGCACGGCGGCCTGTCGGAGGCTGGCGATCAGCCCGATCTGCCCGCCCGAGAGGCCGACTTGCTGCAGGTAGACGCCGAAGAACGGGACCCAGCAGGCCATGCTCCCGTAGAAAAGGAAGTACAGCAGGCGCAGGACGATGCCAGGCTGCAGTTGTGCGCGCGGGACTGCGGATGGCTGCTGGTGGCGTGGTGCTTGCACCTGAGTCCTCCACGTTGGCTGCAATGCAAACGGTGCAGAGTATACCACGGCAGGCACAAGCCTGTGAAAGTGGCGCTTGGACGCGTCTGGAGGGTGCATCCAAGATGCGACAAAGCGCGGGCTGCAGCCGGGTGTCTTGCTGCGCGGCAGCCCGACCCTAGCCCAGGATGGGGTTTGGGGGTTGGCGTCCGGCCGCCCACAGGGCGGCCGGACGCCAACCCCCAAACCCTTAAGAAAAGGTCCTGCACCGGGCTCCTGCGAAGCGCAAAGCCCGGTTGCCCACAGGGCACCCCCGCTGGCTGCCTGGCTGCGAATCTGCTGACCGATCTTGGATGCACCC
>DYEI01000479.1 GCA_020725765.1 Anaerolinea sp.
CCCCAGGCAGGCGCTTGGCGCCGGCCTGGGGGAGGGGCAGGGGTGGGGGTACTCCGCAGTTCCCGTGCATCGCGGCCGCTGCTCGACGTGTTCCGAACAGCAGTGGGCGCGGTGGCTGGTCCGCTCAGATGGGTGCCGGTGCCCTATCGCATCCCGCATGATGCTCTGCATACCGAGTTGTGGGCAATGGACAGTGCGCCGCGGGGGCGGGGAACCCAGCCCCGCGAGGCCATTTGTGGGTAATGCATAGCATGGGGCAAGGAGGAGGGGGTTCCCCGACGAGCCGGCGCAAGGCCGATCCCGACGGGCGCAGCTACCAGCAGCCCGGCTCCGCGCCGTGCGCTGAATGCCAGTGTGAACACTTGCGGAGCGCGATGCAGGGGCGCCTTCGCCGCACTTGACCCGGCTACGTGCGGATGCTATAAAGATAGTGCACCGTCGTGGCGGCGCGCGCCGTGCCTGTGCGAGGGCAGGAGAGTCGTCGCCTCGAAGGTCAGCGATTCCATGGACGCCTGTGCTCCCAAGGGTGTGGGGCAGGCGCGATCCTGCCTGGCAACCCGGCCCTGTACGTTCAGGAGGAACCCATGGGCACTCCGCGCGCGCGTCCGCCAGGCCTTCGTCGAGCCCTGGCGCTCTTCGGGCTTGCCCTTGTGCTTGCGCTCCCCGCCTGTGGCCACATTGGCCCTCCTCCCGAGCCGGTGACCATCGTCTTTGCCTGCGAGAGAGGCGACGCGGCCTTCTACGAGCCCGTCGCCCAGCGCTTTGCGCAGGAGCATCCCCGCATCACGGTCCAGGTGGTGGGGATGGACTCCCGCCGGCTGCAGCGCGACCTGGAGAACGCCGGCGTGGACGTGCTGAGCGCAGCGTTCCCTCTGCGCAACCTGATCCAGAGCGGCGCACTGCTCAACCTCGACCCCTGGATCAGCCAGGATGACTCCTTCGCGCCCGATGACTTTTATCCTGGCCTCCTCAAGCTGTACACCTACGAGGGGAAGACGTGGGCCATCCCTGCCGGGGTCGATCCCCTGGTCATGTACTACAACCGGGACCTGCTGGAGCGCTATGGCGCGCCGCAGCCCACGGTCAACTGGACGTGGGAGGATCTGCTCATCGCCGCCCTCACAGTGCGGGATGTCGAGGCAGGGATATACGGCTATGCGCCGGCGTTTGCCATGCTGGATGCGCTGCTCTTCGCCTACCAGCATGGCGGCCGCGTCGTCGACGACTGGAGCAACCCGGTCCGGGTGAGCTTTGACGACCCTCTGGTCATTGAGGCCCTGCGCTGGTATGGGAGGCTCTTCCTGGAAGAGGGCGTCGCCCCGACGCCAGAGGAGGCGATGCGGGCCTTTGGCGGGCGTGAGCTGGCCGGAGTGAACGGGGTGGTGCAGGGCAAGATAGGGCTCTGGACCGGCTTCTACTCCTGGCGCGGTGGTACGAGCTTTTGGCCGCGGCCGTGGGAGTTCCGGTGGGGCATGGTCCCGCTGCCGCGAGAGCGCGAATCGGCCACCCTCATGAGCGTCGAGGCCCTGGCCATCGCCTCCAAGACGCAACACCCCGAAGCCTGCTGGCAGTGGCTGGCCTATCTGAGCCGGCAGATGCCGGGGCGTCTGGCCCCGGCGCGGCGCTCGGTGGCCGCGTCGGCTGACTTTGAGCGGCTGGTAGGCGCCGAGATCGCCGCGGCCGTCCGCGCCTCGCTGCAGCATGCCCTGCTCATCCCGCCCGATGCGCCAGAGATTCTCAACCGCGTCGGCCAGCCCTGGCAGCGGGCCATCGAGCGGATCATCAGCGGTGAGGCGACCGCCGAGGAGGCCCTGCGGACCGCCCAGCAACAGGCCAGCCCATAGGGGATGGGGATTGGCGCGCGGGCACCGTGCGAGTTGCATGGCGAGAGGCGAGGCGATCCCGCCTTCCTGTTTCCCCGGAGAGTGGGGGCGCCAGCCGGAAGAGCCAGCTTGCCGCTGGCCTGTCTCCAGCCGGCCAGCCCCCGGCCACACGTCCCCTCAGACCAGCACCCACACCTCCTTGGGAGGGAGGACCGCCGTGCCGCTCAGCGGCTGACCGGAGAGCAGGTCGTGGAACTCTCCCGGCAGGCTCATGCTCTGCGGCGCGTTTGTGTGGTTCAGCACGAAGAGCAGGCGCTTCTGCCCCTGCCATCGGGCCGTGACCTCGACGCCGGGTGGCGTGTCGAGGAGAGGCTGCACGCCGGTTGAGCTCAACAGCTCGTCTACCAGGCGCTCGTAGGCCGGCGGGTTGGCAATGGTGCCCACGTACACCGCCCTTCCCTTGCCGTAGGTATTGAGAGTGACGGCGGGTTGCCCGGCGTAGTACTGGCCACCGTAGCGCACCAGCACCTTGGCGCCCTGGGGGGCCAGCACCTCGCACCAGGTGTGGGCGAGGAGCTTCTGGGTTGAGACGATCGGCGTGTCGAACACCAGCGGCACGGTAACATCCGGTGGGAGGGAGTCGTACTCGTCCACCGTCACCCCGCACAGGTCGGCGACGAGCCCGGGCAAGGGTCCCTCGGCCACGCGGTTGTAGACGTCCTTGGCCCCGGTGCGCACGTCAAAGAGCACCGTGCCACCCTTCTCCACGTAAGCCCGCAGGCGTGCAGCCGCGTCGGGTGAGAGAACGTACAGCGCCGGCGCCAGCACCAGCCGATAGCGGCGGAGGTCCGCGCTCCACGGGATGATGTCGACAGGCACGTTGCGCCGATGGAAGGCGACGAAGTAGCGCTTGAGGTGCTCAAAGTAGTCGAAGGCCGGGTTGTTGGCCTGAATCTGGAAGGCGAAGGCCGTGTCCCAGTCAAAGATCAGGGCGACCTGCGCGTTCACCTCCGAGCCCACAATCTGCGCGCCGATCCGCTGCAGCTCCCGTCCCATCCGCTGGACCTCATAGTACCGCCGACGGGGCCGGCCATCGTGATCGAGGATGCCGTGCCAGTACTGCTCGGCGCCAAAGGTGCAGGTGCGCCAGCGAAAGTACACGATGGCATCCGCCCCATGGGCGATGGCCTGATAGCTCCACAGGCGGATATCCCCCGGCCGCGGGTTGGGCGAGATCACCGTCGTCCCCGGGGCGCCGCTCTCCTCTTCCATGACCCAAAAGTTGGCGCCCTTCCAGCCGCGGATGCAGGTGTGATTGAAGGCGAGCTGCGCGGGGTCGCTGCGACGCAGATCGGGGTAGTTGTCCCAGGAGACAAAGTCCAGATCGCGCGCCAGGTCGTAGTAGTTCAGCTCCTGGAAGCCGTTGGCCATAAAGTTGTGAGTCACAAAGTGGCTCGGGCACAGCTCGCGGAGGATATCGACCTGTAGCCGCTGGAAGGCCACGTTCGCGTCCGAGGCGAAGCGGCGGTAGTCGAGCGCCAGACCCGGGTTGGCGGGCAGGGCGTCGGCAAAGGGCAGCGGTATCTCTTCCCAGGCACGGTAGGTGTGGCTCCAAAAGTCGGTGCCCCAGGCCCGGTTGAGGGCCTCCAGGCTGCCGTAGCGCGCCGCCAGCCACTCCCGGAACGCCCCCTGACAGGCCTCGCAGTAGCAGCGGGCCGAGTCGTGGCAGCCGAACTCGTTATCGATCTGCCAGCCGATGACCGACGGATGGTCGCGATAGTGCGTGGCCATGGCGCGCACGATCCGCTCAGCGCAGCTGCGGTAGACCGGCGAGACCAGGCAGACGTTGCGGCGATGCCCGAAGTGGACGCGCCGGCCGTCGGCCCGTACGCGCAGGACCTCGGGGTGCTGACGCACGAGCCAGGCCGGCGGGGCAGCGGTCGGCGTGCCCAGAACCACCCGAATGCCCCGGGCCGCCAGGTGCTCGATGGCCCGGTCGAGCCAGGCAAAGTCAAAGCGCTCCGGCTCGGGCTCTAACCTCGTCCAGGCGAACTCGGCCAGGCGAACCAGGTTCAGACCCGCCTCGGCCATCATCTCGGCATCGGTCGGCCATCGCTCTTCGGGCCAGTGCTCGGGATAGTAGTCAGCACCGTAGTACATGGCGGACCTCCACGCTGCTGAAGGGGCGGACATGCCTGACGGTCGTGGCCTGGTATTGTAGGTAAGTCCGGCCCGTGCGCCAACTCTTGCCGGGCGGATCAGGCGAACTGGGGCAGCCAGGGTGCGGTAGCCTCCAGCATCTCGCTGAGCATCGGCGCGGCGTTCTCCCAATCCCGCACCAGCGGGTCCATGCGCAGGGCTTCCAGAGCCAGGCTGCGATCGCCGCGCAGGGCGGCCTCCAGGGTCAGCTCCATCTCTGTCAGGTGCCAGCTGCAGACCGCCGCCGGAAGGGGCGGAAGCGGCCCGGCAAACTCGGGGCGAACGCCCCACCGGTCGGCCCGAGCAAAGCACTCCACGACCTGCCCCATCGGGAGGTTGGGGACCTGGCCCTGGTTGGGGATGTTGACGATAAAGCGGCCGGGCGGGCCTCCCTCCAGCGCAGCGATCAGCGGCGCGAGCTGCTCGCCGCTCGGGCGCAGGGGGAGCCGGTCCTCGCCCGATAGCCAGGCCTGCACCTGTGCCTCCTGCAGGCGGTAGGATTCGGCACGGTGCTCGATGGTGGTCGCCTCAACACCATAGTCCAGGCCCCAGTTGGTCTCTGGGCGCAAAAAGTGCGGGAAGAACTCGGCCACGTGCCGGTCCCCGGCGCCGGGCAGACAGCCCGTATCCTGAAAGATCGTCAGCTTGACGCCCAGCCGGTCGATAAAGACGCTCCAGCAGGTGTTCAGCAGGCCCTCGCGGGCGAAGTGAAGCGGGCCGTGCGCCGCGAGCCACTCTCGCAGCAGCGCCAGGCCGTCGCGCTCGCCTACACGCACCTCGGTAATCCAGGGGAGGTGGTTGATCCCTGCCGCCTGCACCCACACCTCCTCCGGCAAGACCTCGAGCATTCCGACCAGGCGGGTGGCAAAGTGCGTCACCTCGTGGCACAGCCCGACCGTGCGGATGCCCGTCTCGCGGGTAGCGACGCGGCAGATCTGGGTCATCGGGTTCGTCAGGTTGAGCAGCCAGGCATCCGGGCACCAGGCTTCCATCTGCCGGCAAAGCTCCAGCGTCGCCGGCACGTGCCGCAGGGTGCGGTTGATTCCTGCCGGCCCCACATTCATGCCCACCGGCAGGCGGACGCCGTAGCGGGCCGGTATCTCCAGGTCGGCGCGCACCGCTTCAAGGCCGCCGATGGCCACCGAGAACACCACATAGTTCGCGCCGCGGAGCGCCTCCTCGCGTTCGACCGTCGCCTGCACGCGGATGCGGCTTCCCGTCTCCTCGGATATCTTGCGGCAGAGGGGGAGCATGCGCTCGAGGGCGTTGGGGTTGATATCCTGCAGGACGAGGTCGGCCCCGTGGAGCTCTGGCGTCAGCGCCAGGTCGATCGTGAGCATCGGCGTCCAGGTGAGGCTGGCGCCTCCGATGAAGGCAATCTTCATGAGGGGCCTCCTTGAGAGGACATCGCGACACCGGGAGGAAAGAAGCCCTGGCCCGCGCCGAGTCTAGCATCAAGGGGCCTGTGGGTCAACTTGGGAGGCCCGAGCTGCCCGCCGGTGGCCGTTCCGACCCCCGGCGGGCAGCGCGCAGGGTCAGGGGACGGGTTCAGGGGCCGACAGGTGGTCCTGTGCGAGGCGGAAGCATCCGCCGAGCGAGCTCGCGGACGGACGGGGTAGGGTGCGATCTGCCGCTCGACGGCTGCGAGCTCCGGCCGCCTCGCCAGACAGGCGCCTGTCCGCCCCCTGAAGCCAGCCCCGAAGGGGCTTCGCCTCTTTCAGCGCTTGGGGCGAGGCGTCGCCCCGCCCCTACAGTTGGGCGCCTGCCATCGATAGAGGACGCGCCTGTCGGCCCCTGAACGGGGGACGGGCAGGGCTGGGGGCTCGCGAGGCCGCCATTCGGACTGCTCGCTGCCCCTGTCGATCTGTGCTGCACCCACAGGACACCCCCGCCCAAGCCCAAGTTGACTAAGCCCACGCCCAAACCTACAATGCTTCCTGTGGTCGCCAAAACAACGCGCAGGCCTTGAGCGCGACGCGAGGAGAACCCATGCCCGAATGCTCCCAGCCCCCGCCCCGGCAGGTGCCCTCAGACGATAGCGGCTACCTTGAGGCCCTCGCCCGTGCCATCTTCCAGGCCGGATTCAGCTCTGACGGGCACGGGCATTTGGAGTATACTCTGCCCAGCCGCGACCCGTTCCGATGCATTGATCCCGATGGGCCGCAGTGCCGGATGCAGATGCTACCCCGCAGGTCCGCCTGGGGTAACCGTGGGCGGCACCTGTCGAGGTCCCGAGAGTGTCGGACGCTGCCGAGGGAGACCCGCATGAACCCCTTATTCGGCTCTGTGGACCTCGTCCCACATTTTGAGCAGGTCCTCCGCCTGTGCAGGGTGCAGCCATCGGAGACGGTGCTCGTCTTCACCGACAGCCAGTTTCCGCACTGGGCGTACCCGCCAGCGGCCCTTGCGGCGGCCCGGGCGCTGGGCGCTACGGCCGCACTTTGACATCTGTCTGCGCGGAGTCAGCGTCTACCTCGATGGCGCGCTCGTGGTAGACGAGGGCCGCTTCCTCTACCCCTAACCCCGCCCCCGCGCCGCGGGGCGGGGAATCCAGAATGGGAGGGGCTCGACTTTGGCCTTTCGGGGCGCAACCCTCGG
>DYEI01000480.1 GCA_020725765.1 Anaerolinea sp.
CAAGCTGCGCCTGCCCCAGCACCGCCGAGAGCGGGTTCCGCAGATCGTGAGACACCGCCCGCAGCAGGTCCTCCCGCTCCGCCACGAGGCGCTGCAGATCCTCCGTCCGTGCGGCCAGGCGCTCCCGCATGTCAGCAAAGGCCGCGGTGAGGACGCGCACCTCGGCCACATCGCTTCGGGGAAGAGGCGCCGCTGCGTCTCCCGCCGCCAGGCGGCTCGCAGCCTCGGCCAGGTCCCGCAGCGGTTCCGTCAACGCACGCGCCACCAGCGCTGCGATTCCGATCGCGACCGGCACAAAGCCAAGTACGACGTAGAAGGCCAGCTCCCGCGCCGCCTGGGCAGCTCGCAGGCTGAGCCCCGGCAGGGATGGCTCGAGCACGCCTTCTATCAGGTTGGTGACAATGATGACGGGCAGTGTGGCCGCCAGGCTCAGTGCCAGCGCCAGCCTCGCCTGCAGCGAGGTCGGGTCGATCCCCGCCAGAAGCGCCTCCAGCCAGGGAAACAGCGCCACCACGACGCCGAAGCCACCGTAGAAAGCGATTCCAACCCAGGCTCGCAGGGGCAACGACCAGGCCACAGCGTAGGCCAGCAAGGCGGCGCCGCCGGCCAGGTGCCCGCCCCAATAGAAGGCACGGGGCACCGGCCATAGTTGGACGAAGGTAGCGGCAAGGCCCCCGAGCACAAGGATCCAGCCAAACAACGCCAGGCGCGTACGGATGGGATCAAAGATCGGCCCGCTGAGCTCTCCCGGAAGCGCGACCAGTGCGACCCCAGTCAGCGCAGCGCCAAGCCCAACGAGGACAACGAACAGGTCCACCGTCTTCGGCAGCGAGCGCCAGAAGGCGGCCCGGGCGATCCACGGAGTCAATCCGACCCCCAGGCCCACCACGAGCCAGTTGGTGACGGCCGTCCATGCCCCAGCAGAGCCAAAGGCCGCCGCCAGAGCCAGCAGCGCGCCTCCTGCGGCCAGGTGCACCCCCACCACGACCGCATGGCGAGGCCTCACGATCTCCACGATGAAGAGACCCGCGCCAGCCGCCAGGAAAACGCTTCCCCATAGCCCGACCTGATTCCGCAGCGCAGCAAAGACGGGCGACTCGAACTGGTGGGGCACGATGAGCATCATCGCCCCGATGATGATGGCCAGCCCACCCACGCACCAGCGCAGGGTGCCCAGCCGCACCCTTCCCCGGGGCTGCCACGCCTCGTCAGCACCCATCACCTGCGCTCCCACCCTCCGTCCTTCTGCTGCGGACAGGTGCAGAGAGACCGGGGTCTGGCCTCACCCCCGTCATCCCATGGCCACCGGCAGGCTGAAGGAGAAGGTGCTTCCGACGCCGACCTGGCTCTCCACCCAGATACGCCCCCCGTGCGCCTCCACCAGACGCCGCGTTATGTAGAGCCCCAGCCCAACCCCCTCCCCTCGCTCCCGACCC
>DYEI01000481.1 GCA_020725765.1 Anaerolinea sp.
CCTGTAATGTCTTCCCCCTCCCCGGGGAGGACGCCGCGGCGTCCTCCCTGGGGAGGGGGCGGGGGGGGGGGGCATCTCGGACGCGACGTGGCCGGAGGTCATCTCGGCGAGTTCCGGACGGTACCGCCGGTTGCGCTCCAAAAAGCCAAAGTCGAGCCCCATATAAAAAAGAGCCCCCTTCCCCGCCGCGCAAGCGGCGGGGAAGGGGGGGGAGGGGGGATGGGGCAACCTCCGGCATGGGCCGACCGGCGGCGGCTAAGGCAGCCTGTCCACCCCTGAGCCCGCTGGCGCGAGGGAGGCGTCCGGGCAGCACGTGACAGCCGGCGCTCCCAGGATGCGAGCCTGAACAACTGCGTTCTTGAGTGGTGCGGCGCTCCAGCCTATAATGGTGATTGCCTGTTGGCCTCCGCCGCGCCTTGCGGCCGTTCACCACAAGGAGCGCTTCCATGGCTGACCTGCTGCGCCTCGTCCCCCGGCCTCGCTCGGTCGAGCGAAGGGCCGGCGCTTTCGTCCTCTCGCCGGAAACGCTGATCTGCCTGCCGCCCGAGGCCGATGACGACGACCTGTTTGCCGCCCGGCAGCTCCGCGGCGAGATCGCCGGAGCGACCGGGCTCGTCCTCGCCATGGAGCGGCAGCATCGCCCGCACCGGCGGGAAAACACGATCGTCCTCCTCCGTGCGGTCCGTGATCGGGCTATCTATCCGCCGGACGAGTTCGGCTATGACGCGCCCCCCGAGCCCCTGCCGGACCAGGCTTACCAGCTGACCATCGGACCGCAGGGCGCCGTCATCGCCGCCGACAGCGCCAGCGGCCTCTTCTATGGCGTACAGACGCTGCGCCAGATCGTGCGCCTCCGGCGGCGGGAGCTGCCGCAGCTCGTCATCGACGACCGGCCGGCCCTCGGCGAGCGGGGCGTGCTGCTCGACGTCTGCCGCGGCAAGGTGCCGACGCTGGCCACGCTGAAGGAGCTGGTCGAGAAGCTCAGCTTTTTCAAGATCAACCAGTTCCAGATGCACAACGAGCACGCCTATTACTTTCCACGCCATCCGGAGATCGGCGCGACCGCCGACCGCCTGACCAACGAGGAGATGCTCGAGCTCGACGCCCACTGTCGGCGCTTCCACGTCGAGCTTGTGCCCAACCTGCAGTCCTTCGGGCACATGCAGAACATCCTCTCCCTGCCCCGGTATCGGCATCTGGCGGAGACGAAGGTCTGCTGGTCGCTCGCGCCGACCGTCGAAGAGTGCTACCGCTTCCTCGATGAGCTGTACGCCGACTTCTTACCGGCCTTTACCTCATCGCAGTTCAACGTCAACTGCGACGAGACGTATGACCTCGGCCGCGGGCGTTCGGCCGAGCGCATGGCCGAGATCGGCCCCGGGCGCCTCTATCTCGAGCATATGCTGCGGGTCCGCGAGCTGGCCGCCGCCTATGGCAAGCGAATCCAGATGTGGGGCGACATCGTCCTGCAGCATCCCGAGGTCATCCCAGACCTGCCGACTGACATCACCCTGCTGGACTGGCACTACGAGGCGCAGGAAAGCTATCCCTCGACGGCGCTCTTTGCCGGGCATGGGCGGCGGTTCCTCGTCTGCCCCGGGACCTCGTCGTGGAACACCCTCTTTCCGCGCATCGACAACTCGAACCAGAACATCCGCGTCCTCGCGCGTGAGGGGGTCGCGCATGGCGCTGCAGGCCTCCTGAACACGGACTGGGGCGATGGCGGGCACTACCAGCCGCTGGGCAACTCCTGGTACGGGTACGCCTTCGGGGCGGAGCAGGCCTGGACAGGTGGCAACACCTCCGATGCCGAGTTTGACCCCGCCTTTGGGCAGCTCTTCTTCGGGCCCGAGAAGGGCGAGGAGATCGTAGCCGCGATCCGCCAGCTGGCCTCGGTGAACCGTCTGCCAGGCATGCCCATCCCCAACGCCTCGCATACCGTGTACGCGCTCTTTGACGAGCCGCTTCTCGGCCGCATGGCCACCGAGCTGCCCCACAAGACGGTGCAGGAGATGCAAGAGATCGCCGCGGCGGCGGAGGCGGTCTTTGCAGAGGCGGCGCCCGGCAACCGGGAGGAGGCGGTGCTGCGCGACCTCGCCTTCTCGGCGCGTGCGATTGGCGAGGCAGCACACAAGGTGGGCCTGTCGCAGCTCATCAGGGCCGGGTGGTCGCAGGTTGTGGGAGGCGTCCTCAAGCCCGAGGCCGCACGCGAGGATATCGACCGCTGGCTTGTGGCCATCGAGGAGCGCTGGGAGGCCATGCTTCGCCTGCGCGGCGAGTTCATGGACGTCTGGCTGCGACGGGCCAAGCCCAAAGGTATGGCACAGACCCTCGAGCTTTACCGCGGTGTGCTCGCCCGCTACGACGTCCTCGCGCACTGGCTGCGCAGCCAGAAGGAGGCGCTGCAGGCCGGGCAGGCCCTCGACGCCGATCTTACGGACTATAGCAGCGTCCCCTACCGCATCTTGTGGGATAGGCCCTTCCTGGTGGACGTGGTCGCCGGGTTGTAGTGCCGGAGCGCGGTATGCTATCTACCCGCAAGGGCCTGCGGCATCTGGGCCAACTGAAGCGATCGGTGGTGCTGCCGCGGGCATTGAGTACTGCCATCTGGATGGCGGGACCGGTTGTGGCCGTCGGGGTCCTCGCCTATGGCTTCTCCCTGCGCCTGCCCTTCTTCCTCGACGACGCAGTGCACTTCCGCTGGCTGGAATGGCAGAGTCTGGCGGGCATGTGGAGTTCCGCTCGCCTGATTGGCTACTACCGGCCCCTACCCTTCACCCTCTGGAAAGTGCTGCGGCTCGTGCAAGGCCGCTACGATCCGGTGACCTTGCATGGAGTCAACCTCGGGCTGCATGTACTGAACGGGCTTCTCCTCGCGCGTCTCGCCGCCTGGCAGCTTCACAGGGGAGGTTTGAGTCTTGGGCTCGGTGCGGCCGTGCTGTTCATCCTGTATCCGTTCAGCTACCAGGCAGTGCCGTGGGTGGGCTCGCTCACGCACATGCTCGTTACGTTCTTGATCCTTGCCTCGCTCTGCTTCTACCGGCTCAGTGAGCGAGCAGCCCGACGCGCCGGCCTCATACGCGGGTTGTCCGTTGCGCTGGCCGGCATCGCGCCGTTTGCTCATGAGACGGGGGCAGCCATCGCGCCGCTGCTCGTCTGTCTCCTGCTGACACAGGAAGAGCCGCTGCCATGGCGCAAAGCAGTTCGTGAGGCGGTGCCGTTTGCGTTGTGTGCAATGGTGGCGGTTGGAGTGTGGTTCCTGGTGCCCAAGGCGGTGAAGTGGGGTGGCCTGAGCAATCTGGAGAGCCGCTGGCAGAACGCTGTCTACTTCGCGCAGGGCCTCGCGTATCCAGTAGCACCCCTGGCGACAGCCATCGTGGGTGCGGGAAGGGGATGGAGCGACATCAAGGCGGTGGCCTTGATCTCTTTTCCAGCTATCGGACTCTGGTCGTTCGTGCTTTGGAGAGCGGGGCATGCGAGGTTACTGACTCTGGCGTTGACATGGTTCGCTCTGACCGCAGCGCCAGCCTGGGCAGCGCTTGGTTTCTGGTATGTTGTGGACGGGCCACGGTTGTTGTACGAGGCGTCTGTCGGAGCGGCGCTTTTCTGGGCCATTCCGACCAGCCTCGCCCGGTCGCGGTGCAAGGGCTCAACGGGTGTTGCAGTGCTGGCGTGGCTGGTGGTGCTTGGCGTGGCATGTGGCAGTTGGGGCTTTGTGCGCTCGCGGGTGCCCATGTACCGCTTTGTCCGCAAAGCGGTAGCTGAGCTCGTGGCGGCACTGCCGGATGAGCCAGGCGAGTCGGTGCTCTGTGTGAACTATCCTGCGTGGTTCGCGCCACTGCGGTCGACATTCGCCCTTGGGCACGAGGGGGTTACGCTCCTGGCACCGTACTTTGGCGTGGCCGACCTTGTGTGGCTACATACAGGCTCGGAACGGAACGTGACGGCGGCGGTACTTCCCGATGTGCTGCGCCCATGGGGGTACTACTGGGCATGCGCGGGCACGACGGAGACCATGGACAGCCTCGAGCCCAAGGTGCGGCAAGCCGGAAAGGTGCTGGTCACGCGCTATGGCGATGGACTCGCCGTCTACGATGCAGGCGGTCTGGAGGCGCAGGGAGGGCCTCCGGAACCGGTGCACGTAGCGACCTTCGCCGACCGTGTCGCCCTGCTCTCGGCGTCCAGTATCTTGCAGGATTCTGCCCTGCACGTGACGCTTCGCTGGCAGAGTTGGCGACCGCTCGACGACGATGTGACCGTCTTCCTGCATCTCTACGACTGGAATGGAGAGCTATCGACGCAGGCCGATGGCTACCCTGTCATGGACACGTCGCGCCCCAGGTCCTGGCAGGCAGGTGACATATGGCGCGACGAGCGGGTGCTCTCGGTTGGGGACCTGCCAGCCGGGGAGTATACCATCAAGGTAGGTCTGTACCGCGTGGCCGATGGCAGCCGCCTGTCGGCTGTAGATTCCGCCAGGCAACCCATTCCAGATGATGCGGTCTCTGTCGGCACAGTGGCTCTGCAAGGGCGCTCAGAATAGCCGCACCGACCGGAAAGCTGGTTCGGGCGGCTCCCGAGATCTTGAGCGCAAGCACTCGACCGCTGAGAGTTGCATGCGGGGGCTCTCGGTACGAGCGCGGCGTTGCCCATGGCCTGGAGTTCGGCCTTTTGGCGCTTATGGTACAGCTGCGCCGTATGGTGCGTCCCGGAAGGCCGGCAGCCAAGGGGGCGGTGTGCGCTTGGCCTACTCTGGAGGGCTCCCCGAGAAGGCCAAATGCAAGGGTTCCCCGGTACAGAACCGTTGTGTGTCGCCCCAGCCGCCTCTGAAAAACATCGACCAGTGCGCTCCGGAAGCCAGGTGTGGTGGATTCGGGCAGGCCCCGGCACGCTCCCGGCCCGCGTATTGCTGAAGCATTGGGGATAGCCCACTGCCGTCATCCTGCCGCGCGGAGATCAGCATGCAGGTAGCGCCCGGGGTCTATGCCATCCGGGCCGTGAGCAGCACGGCGTACCTCATCGGCGGGGTCGAGCTGACGCTTGTCGACACCGGAGGGCCGGGCAGCGCCCGGCGGATCCTCTCGTGGATTCGGCGGCTCGAGCACAGCCCCCGCGACCTGACGCGGGTTCTTCTCACGCACGTCGACCTTGACCACGTCGGCGCGCTGCCAGCCATGCTGGAGGCGACCGGGGCGCGGGTGATGGCCCATCCCGATGCGCTGCGCCGCATCCGGGGAGGGGAGGTGCCCCGCGGCGAGCGAGGCTTGAGCTCGACCTGGGCGGCACTGCGGCACCTCTTTGCGCCTGTGCGACCGCTCGCTGTCGGCGAGCCCATCGCCGATGGCGCGGTGCTCCCGGTACTCGGCGGCCTCGAAGCGATCTGGACCGGCGGCCACAGCCCCGATCACGTCGTCTACTTCCTGGCCCAGCCCCGTCTCCTCTTCTCGGGCGATCTGCTGCAGGTTGGCCGGGGGCATCTGCAGGCAGTGCCCGGAGCTGCTCCAGCCGACCGCACGCAGACCGTCGCCGCCCTGCGCCGCCTGGCCGGGCTCGATCCCCTGGTCGTCCTCGCCGGGCATGGCCCGCCCTACCGGGACAACATCGCCCTGCGGCTCGTGCGCCTGGCCGAGATACTGGAGGAGTAGCCGGGGAAGCAGGCGAAGCGACCACGGCCGACGAGTTTGCATATCATGGAGGGGAGGGGGTGTTCGCAGGAAGAAGCACGCTCCCCGACAACTCCGCGCCTATGGGGCGTCGGGCGGCG
>DYEI01000482.1 GCA_020725765.1 Anaerolinea sp.
GGCGCCTGCCTGGGGGAGGGGCAGGGGTGGGGGCACTCAGTTGCAGCACATCGCGGCTGCCGCTCGGCGTGTCCCGAGCAGCGGCGTGTACGGCGGGTGGTCCGCTGGGATGGGCGCCAGGGCGCTATCTCATGCCCCGTAATGCCGTGCAGCCCGACTCATGGGTAGTGCATAGCGCAGCGCGGGGGCGGGGAATCCAGAATGGCCCTCCACAAATAAGACGCCCCCTTCCCCGCCGCTGAGCCGGCGGGAAAGGGGGACGGGGGGATGGGGTACCTCTGTCGCAAGGCGCGGAGGTCTGCAGCTCTTGGCAGCCTGTCAGCCCTTGAGCCTACTGCGGGCCGCAGGCCAACCGCACTCACCCCTGAAAGACAAGGCCGTCCTCAAATGGCCCCTCACGGGCGCGCAGGACTGCCGTCCGGGAGGCGGGCCTGAGTCCACCACTCGACCTCATCCGCGCAGGGGTACCGCGCCGCCAGTTGCTCGTCGATGTCGATCCCGAGCCCCGGTCGGTCGTTGGGGTACATGTAGCCGCCGCGCACCTCGGGCGTGCCTGGGAACATGTCATATACCAGCTCCGGGAAGCGACACCACTCCTGCACCCCAAAGTTCGGCGCCCAGAGGTCAAGGTGCAGATTTGCGGCGTGCCCCACCGGCGATACGTCGCCCGGTCCGTGCCAGGCCGTGCGGACGCCGTACATCGCGGCAAAGGCCGCCACATGGCGGGCCGGGGTGATCCCACCCATCTGGCTGATGTGCATCCGTAAAAAGTCGATCAGCCGGCCCTCGATGAGGGGCCGCCACTCGTGCGGACTGTTGAACAGCTCCCCCATGGCCAGCGGCGTCGCGCACTGCTCGCGGATGCGGGCGAACCAGGCGATATCCTCGGGGGCGAGCGGATCCTCCAGGAAGAAGAGCCGGAAGCGCTCGACGTCTTTGGCCAGTTGCACCGCGTCGATCGGCTGCAGGCGCTCGTGCACGTCGTGCAGCAGCTCGACCTCCTCGCCGACGGTCGCCCGCACGTGCTCGAGCATTCGGAGCGTGGCTCGCATGTACGCCCGCGGGTCATAGTACGCGCCGTCGGGCGCCCCCTCGGGCCTGACGAGGGCGCCGGGCCGGCCGCCGTAGCCCCCCATCTGCACGCGCACGTAGCGATACCCCTCGGCCACAAACCGCTGCACATTCTCCGCCACCTCCTGCGGATCGCGCCCGTCGGCGTGGGTATAGACCGCCGCCGCCTCCCGGCACTTCCCGCCGAGGAGCTGGTACAGGGGCATCCCGGCCTGCTTGCCCTTGATATCCCACAGCGCCATGTCGATGCCCGAGATGGCGTTGTTCAGCACTGGGCCATTGCGCCAGTAGCCATGCACCATCGCCATCTGCCACGTCTCCTCGATCCGCGAGACGTCCCGCCCAATCAGAAACGGCTTCAGGTGCCGCTCGATGGCCGCCTGCACGGCGAAGCAGCGCTGCGTAAAGGTCGCGCAGCCCAGGCCGTACAGGCCCGGCTCCGACGTCAGGACCTTTACGACGACCAGGCGCGCGCCCGCTGGCTGGGTCAAGATGGTCTGTACATCGCGGATAGTCACGGGTGGCATGGGCTATCTCCTGTGCGGCGCAGGCATACGGGAACCTGAGATGGCGTCGCGGCAGGCCGTCCGGTCTCCACGAAAGGGGAGTCGGCGCCTGCCGCGGCATCGGGCCGGTCGTAGAGCGTTGCGGCCGCAGCCCGTCACGCCAGCATCGACGTGCAGTGCGGGCAGCGCGTGGCCTTGATCGGAATCTCCGTGAAGCAGTACGGGCACGGCTTGGTCGTCGGGGCCGTAGGAGCCGCGGGGCGAGCGGTCCACCGGTTCACCTGCCGCACCAACAGAAACAACGCAAAGGCGATGATCAAGAAGTTTATGACGGTGTTGATGAACTGGCCATAGTTGATAGTGGCCGCCCCCGCCGCTTTGGCCTCCGCGAGGCTGGCGTATGGCTTGCCCGACAGGTTGATGAACAGGTTCGAGAAGTCTAGCTTGCCGAGGATCAGCCCGATCGGTGGCATGATGATATCGTTGACCAGCGAGTTGACGATTGCGCCAAAGGCGCCGCCCATGACAAAGCCGACCGCGAGGTCAATGACGTTGCCGCGCATGGCGAACTTTTTAAACTCGGCGAGCATGATCCCTCCTCCCTTCGCCTGCTACCCTGCCATGCCCAGCCCCAAGCGGGTGCTCCACCGCCACCTCGAGTGGACGGGCACAACCCTATCGACGATCAGGTCCCCACAGGGCCTCACTCCCAAACGAAGAGAAGGAGTAGTAGCACAGCATCCTGAGAGCAAGGCTGCTCTCAGGGTCCTCGACGTCGGCCAGCGCCAGCCCCAGGCCTCGCGCAACGCCGGCTGCGTGCGTCTCGCCCGCCCTGCTCAGACGCTCCCCATAGTCGAGCAGTTGCGCCGCCAGTCGCTGGATCCGCGCCCGTGTAAAGAGCTTGGCTGCGGCCTCCCCGGCCATGTTCAGGGCCGAATCAGTAACCTGGCGTATCGTCTCCGCGGTCGGCCCGCTCCCCTGCAGCACTTGCTCCATAGCCGCCAAGAGGGGCTGCATGGACTCGTTGAATGCCCGCATCCAGGGCCGCGCCTCTCGCGCCGAAAGGTAGAGGTGCCGGGCATCTTCGCGCTCAAACAGGCTTGGGGCCTCCGACTCGACCAACGCGAGATGCCCCTCGACCCACGCCCGCGCCACGGGCCAGCCCTCCAATAGCCCTCTCGCCCACGCCTCGCCATCGGGCGCGCCCAGCCGCTCACAGAACCGGGCTGTGAGCTCCTCGGGAGTCATCTCCGCCGCGCCGGCGGGGTCCAGGTTGAGGTCACGTAGCATCTGCGCCTGCAGGGCCTCCATCGCCTGTTTGATGCGCTCGAAGGAGAGGTAGAGCATCAACTGCAGGAAGGGCGTGAGAGAGTCGTTGACCTCCAGCGCCTGAAAGGCACTGACATAGATGATCCAGGCATCGATGTGCCGCTGCGCGGCGACGTACTTTGGCAGCAGGCTCAGCAGGAGACACGCCGCCCGGCGGCGATACTTCCTGTCGGCCGCCTCCATTACCACGTCCATGACGAGCTCCGGGACCTCGCCGCCCTCCAGCTCATCGTCCGGCGCCGAGCGGTTCAGGGCTTCCAGAGCCGCCTGCACCTGCTCCACACTGAAGCAGAGGGGCGCGAACTCCTCCTCTCTGAACAGCGCGAGGGCTCGGTCGAAGTAGGTCCGGGGGTCGGTGAGCAGGGCCTCGAACTCGGCGAGGTGCGGTCTGAGGACCTTCTGTGCGGCCCGTGCCTGGGCGATGAGCTCATCCACATCATACGGCAGCGACACGTCGGTCGCACCGCCTGGCATCATGCCAGTGCTCCAGTCGCGGCCATCCGGTTGCGGGCTCTCCAGGGGAGCGCGCTCGCCGGCCCGCCGGGCTCGGTTCCCGCGGCCACAACAATCCTCGCGCGGACGGCCACTTCCGCACGGGCACGACTCGTCAGCTCTCTGGGTCAACATACAGACCTTTCTGGTGACCCGGCCTCACCCCGTCGGCAGGCAACAGGAAGGCGAGTCCGCCGACGCGCCCCACCCCTGCCGGCTCGTCGCCACTCCAGCCACACACGCTGCCGCGGCGACGCAGCTATGGACGCTTCAAGGGTCACGAACGTCATTCTAGGCGCCGCAGCCCAAAAGTCAACTTCACGGAAGGGCGAAGCTGGATCACATCCTGCCCTCGCGGTGGTCGCCATGCGCCGCGCCCGCTACTGATCTTGGATGCACCCCGCCGCTCAGTCTCCTTGACACACAGAGCAAAACCTGCCATAATTAGGCTAACCTAATTTAGGAATCCCTAATTCAGAGGTCGCGCATGATCAGCCCACAGATGGAAGAGTACATGGAGGCCATCGTCCGCCTCGAGGAGCGCGGTGAGCCGGTCACCACCACCACGCTCGCCCAGGAGTGCCAGGTCGCTGCGCCTACGGTCACCGAGATGCTGCGGCATCTCTCCGAGCACGGCCTCATCTCCTACGAGCCCAGGCGCGAGCCATCGCTCACGCCTGCCGGCCGCGCCCTCGCCTCGACTGTCCTGCGCCGCCACCGGCTCTGGGAGCGCTTCCTGCACGACGTGCTGGGCCTGGAGTGGGACAAGCTCCACGACCACGCCTGCGAGCTGGAGCACGCCACGTCGCCGGAGCTCGAGCGGCTGCTCGCACGCGCCCTCGGCGACCATACCACCTGCCCCCATGGCTCGGCCATCCCGCCTGAGGGCGGCTACACCGCTCCGACTCGCCTGGTACCGCTGACGGACCTGCACCCCTCCTGGACGGGTCGCATCGTCAGCATCCATGATGAGGACCGACAGTTCCTCGGGGCTGAGGGCGCCGAGGCGATCGCCCCCGGCGCCATCGTGCGCGCTGAAGAGGGCGCGCAGCCGGGCCAGCCCCTTGCCTTTATCGTGGGCGGCCGGCGCCAGCTCCTCCCTGAGGATGTGGCCTCGCGCATCACCGCCCGCGTACTCCCCGCCGAGGAAGCGGGCGAGGGGGACGACGCGATCCCGCTCAGCGCCCTCGCCCCCGGTGAGACGGGGATCATCCGCGGCTTTAGCGCCGGGCGGGGGATGGTCAGCCGATGCCTCGCCCTCGGCTTTACGCCCGGAACAGCGGTAGAGATGGTCCAGAACGCCGGCCGGGGCCCGGTGATCGTCCTCGTGCGGGACACGCGGGTCGCCCTCGGCCGCGGCGAAGCCCAGAAGGTCATGGTCGTCAGGAGAGGAGGCACCCATGCGTCCGCGCGCTAGCGAGGAACAGCTTACTTCAGCGGGTGCACAGAGGGAAGACGCCCCGCGGCCCGTGACCGTCGCCCTCGTCGGCTCGCCCAACGTCGGCAAGAGCAGCGTCTTCAACCCCCTCACCGGCCTCTCACAGCACGTCGGCAACTGGCCAGGCAAGACGGTCGAGCACAAGATCGGCCTCTGGCGGGGCAGGGGACGCACGATGCGGATCGTCGACCTGCCCGGCACCTACAGCCTGACGGCGAACTCGGTCGAGGAGCAGGTGACCCGCGACTACCTCCTGCAGGAGCGGCCGGACGTCGTGGTCGTCATCGTCAACGCCGCCAATCTCGAGCGGACGCTCTACCTCGTCGCCGAGGCGCTCGAGCTGCCCCTGCCCATCGTCGTCGGCCTGAACATGATGGATGTCGCCGAGCGCGAGGGAGTTCACGTCGAGCCGGCCGTGCTCGAGGCTGCCCTCGGAGTGCCGGTCGTGCCCATGGTGGCCTCGCGTGGCGAGGGACTCGAGGAGCTGATGACCGCCGTTGAGGGCGTGCTCGATGGAGCCTACCCCTACAATCCGCGACACCCCGAGTTCGGGCCGGACCTCGAGGTCCTCGTCGCCGAGATCGACCGGCACCTGCCTCCGGATGACCTCGAACCATACCCGAGGCGCTGGCTGGCCCTCAAGCTTCTCGAGGGCGACAGGGAGGTGGCCGATCTTTTGCGCGCTCGCCTCGATTCCTTCCGCTGGGCCGCCCTCGATGCCCTCCTGCGGCAGCATGAGGATGCCGTCCTCGCCATCGCCAGTGCCCGCTACGAGTGGATCGGGCGCATGGTTCGCGCGGCCATCAGGCGACCGAAGGCGGGTGCCATCTCCCTCACCGAGCGACTGGACCGCTGGGCGACGCATCCCTACGTCGGCCCGGCCATCCTCGCCGCGCTGATGGGCTCGATCTTCTGGCTGGTCTATCGCCTGTCACAGCCCCTCGTCGACCTGCTCGATGGCGGCGTGGGCCTGGCTGCGGACCTCGTGAGGACACAACTCGCCGGCGCGCCGGCCTGGGTTGGCGGACTGGTCGCCGATGGCATCCTCGGCGGGGTCGGCACGGTGCTGACCCTCCTGCCCCTTCTGGCCTTCTTCTTCGCCGCCCTCGCCTTTCTCGAGGACGTGGGCTACCTGGCCCGGGGCGCCTTTGTCGCCGATCGGCTCATGCACCGCATGGGGCTGCACGGCAAGTCGTTTCTGCCGCTGTTCCTTGGCTTTGGCTGCAACGTGCCGGCGGTCCTCGGGACGCGTATTCTCGAGTCGCGGCGGGACCGGCTCCTGACCACACTGCTGATTCCGCTTGTCCCCTGCGCCGGGCGGATGGCGGTGCTCGTCTTTATCACCGGGGCCCTCTTCGGCGACCGCGGCCCGCTGGTTACCCTGGGCGTGCTGGCCTTCGCCCTTGGCACCGTCGGGCTTGTTGGTGCCCTGCTGAGCCGGGTGCTCTTCCCGGGCGAGAGCCCGTCGTTCATCATGGAGCTGCCGCTGTATCACCTGCCCAACTGGCGGACCATCCTCCTCCACACCTGGCGACGCGTCCTCGACTTTGTGGTCCGGGCGGGCACGGTCATCCTGCTCCTCTCCACGGCCATCTGGACGCTCGCGGCGGTCCCCGGCAACGGCATCGAGCAGAGCTACCTGGCATCGTTGGGCCGGCTGCTTGCGCCGCTCGGCGGCCTTATGGGCCTGGACTGGCGGATGATGGTGGCGCTCCTCGCGAGCGTGGTCGCCAAGGAACAGGCCCTGGCCACCATGGCGATCCTGATCGTCGGGACCGAAGGCTCCCTGGCCACGATCCTGCCGCAGCTCCTCAGCCCCGCCGCAGGACTCGCCTTCCTGATCGTGCAGATGCTTTTCATCCCCTGCGTCGGCACGATCACCGCCATCGTGCAGGAGACGCGGAGCTGGCGTTGGGCGGCGGTCTCGCTCGCCTATCAGGCGGGCCTCTCCTTTGGCCTCGGAATCATCGTCTATCAGGCGGCCCGCCTGCTGGGTCTGGGGGTGTAGGATGTTGATGAGGCTCTTACGGCTCATTGCCGACAGCAATGGCTCGCTTGCTCTGCCCGAGCTGGCCCGTCGGCTCGGAGTGGGCGAGGCGATGCTTGAACGCATGATCGAGGACCTTGTCCGCATGGGATACCTGGCGCCTGCCGGGGCAGGGTGTGAGCAGGGTGCCTGCCAGCACTGCCCACAGCGCGGAGGGTGCTCGCTCCCCTCCGCTGCCCGGCTGTGGACGCTGACCCCCCGCGGGCGCAAGGCCGCGCAGACACCTGTTGTATGATGAGGAGTTGCGCCGAAGGTTAGTGGCCACGGGGGCGCAGCTCCATGCTGGCAGTCAGGGCCCTCCGATTGCAGAGCCACAGAACCCCCAATCACACAAAATACTTGACGGCATACCGTTTTCTGGTGTATAGTATCCATGGTATCGGGTTCGCTTCCCCGCGCGTGCGCAGTGGCCGGCAGCGTTCGCGCGGGGCACACCTCGGGAAGAGCCGGCCAGCACCAAGGAGGTCAGTCATGCCACGCGGTGATGGAACTGGACCTATGGGGATGGGTCCGATGACCGGAAGGGCCGCGGGGTACTGCGCAGGTTATCCCGTGCCCGGCTACCTCAACCCGGTGCCGGGACGAGGTTTCTGGGCCTGGGGTGGCCGCGGCGGTGGGCGGGGCTGGCGGCACTGGTACTATGCTACCGGGCTGCCCGGCTGGGCCCGCGCGGGCTGCTACCCCGCCTGGGGTGCGCCTCCCTTTCCCTTTCAGGCGCCCCCCGCACCGACACCTGAGCAGGAGGCGAGCTTTCTGAGGGCTCAGGCCGAGAACCTCAGAGCGGCGCTGGACGACATCGAAAAGCGGCTGCGAGAGCTCGAAGAGCAAGCCAAGTAGCACAGGCAGGCCGGGGCCGGAGTGTCAGTCTCCGGCCCCGGCGCGTGCCTTCGGCGGCCAGGGCGCTGTGCTTGCGGCCTGGCACGACCTTCGCTCTTGAGCAGCCCGGAGGATGGCGTTGCCTCTGATTCCTTCACCAGTGCTGTTGGGAGCACTGGCTACCCTCGCCACCGGGCTGACAACCGGCCTTGGCGCTCTGCCGGCGCTACTGGCACGCCAGCCATCACCGCGGCTGCTGGACTCTTTCTTGGGGTTCGCGGCTGGCGTGATGCTGGCTGCGGCAGCCTTCAGCCTGCTCGTGCCCGCCATTGAACTGGCCGGCCCCGCGGTAGCGACTGGGGGCTTGCTGGCGGGCGCAGCCGTCCTGGCCCTCCTGGACCGCATAGTGCCCCACCTGCACGCGATTATCGGAAGAGAAGGGCCTAGCTCCACACTCCGGCGGATATGGCTGTTCGTGCTAGCCATCACCTTCACAACTTGCCCGAAGGGTTGGGGGTCGGCGTAGCTTTCGGCGGAGGAGAGTTCTATACCGCAATCACCCTGGCGATTGCCATCGCCCTCCAAAACCTGCCGGAGGGGCTCGCCGTCGCCCTCCCGCTTCTACGCGAAGGCTACTCGCGTCCCCGGGCCGTGTTGATCGCGGCCGCGACCGGGCTGGCGGAGCCGATCGCCGGCGCCCTTGGCGCTATTGCAGCCAACTTGGCGAGACCGCTCCTCCCCATCGGGCTGGCCTTCGCCGGCGGGGCCATGCTCTTCGTCGTCAGCGACGAGATCATCCCTGAGACCCATCGGCGCGGCTTTGAGGACGAAGCGACCACGGGCCTCGTCGTAGGCTTTGCGCTGATGATGGTGCTGGACACGGCCCTCGGACACTAGCCTACGAGGCCATCCAGCATCACTTCCGCGCGGGGCATGCGCGGACCTCTCACATCCCTCGCGAAGCCTCGGCCACAAAGAGGTAGGTTCTGCGTCCCTTGCCCGCATACCTGAAGAGGCCTCCGTCGGTCAGCCGGCGGAGCGTCTCGTCCTCTTGCAGGTGATGGTCGCTGAAGCACAGGGCGCCACCCGGTTTCAGGACGCGCCACAGCTCCCCGAGGACTGCCTCTGGCTCCGCCAGGTCATGGAAGGTATCGTACAGCAGAGCCACGTCGACACTGTCGCTCTCCAGCCCCGTGCGACAGCCCGTTAGAATGGGAGTGACGTTGCGGATTCCCCTGGCCGCCACAGCTCGCCGAACTCGCCCGACCGCCAGCGGATCCACATCCACAGCATAGACGTGCCCCTCGCTTCCGACCAGTTGGGCAGCAGCGAGGCTGTAGCTGCCCGGCCCGCAGCCATAGTCCAGCACGCGGCTGCCCCTGCCGATCGGCGCCTCACACAGCACCTCACTGGGCGGCACAAACCGGTCCCGCAGTGCGAACCAGAGGCAGGTCAGCTCAAACGCCAGCTTTCTTTTCCTGTCACCCATCGCCCTCTCCCACGTGAACGCCCAGCATGCCACCCAGCATCTCCATCGATACCTTATGGCGAGCTCGAACAGACGGGCCGCTGGCGATCGCTCGCTCCCTCTCACGCGGGCTTGATATCCAGCACCGGTGTCCCATCGAGGGCATCGAGGCCGCGCACTCGCAGGACGTTGCCCTCGATGGCTACCAGGTCCACCACCGTCACGCCGATCGGATTGGGGCGCCGGGGGCTGCGCAGGGCAAAAACCCCACGCCGCGGCTGCGTCCTGTCACCGCGCGGATGCTGGCGCAGTTCATATCCCTCCGACCTGTGGAAGTGAAAGATGACCAGAACGCGGTGCCCGGGCTCGAGGCCGTCCAGCCCCTCTACCAACGCCGGATTGAGGACAATCCGCGACTCCTCAGCCCGTATCTCCTCGGGGGCAGCAATGTCGCGGAAACTGTTTTCGACGTGCCCAATGGCTGTGTACGCAACCGATCGCTGTTCCATGCTGTCACTCATGTGTCGGCTGGCGGGCACAGGCAGAGGAGAACCTGCGCACGTAGAACCTGTGGCCCTCGAACTCGGACTCGACCACCAACCCCCGGCGCACGAGGTCGCGCACCAAAGCCCAGTCGGCGTTGGCCCGTTTCAGAAGCTCCGCCACAGCGTCCTCGCGCATGGGGTGTACCGCCGTGATGGCCAGCAAGTCCTGCTCTGCATCCCCCGTTGAAGAAAAGTCGTTCCCCTCGTAGCCGATCAGATACTCTACTCGGAGACCCTTCTTGCTCATGATCCGATGGGCGCGGAGCATGGCACCCTCGTCCGGCGCCCGCACCCATGGCTCTGCCGGTGGTCTGGTTGGTACAGAGAGATACGCGGCGGCTGGACCGAGACGGGCCACAAACGCCGCGACCTCCGCAACCTGCTCCTCCCCGTCGCTGATGCCTGCTACGAGCATCGTCTCCGTGACCAGCGCACCACTACAGGTCCGAGCGAAGGCGAGGATGCCGTCCAGGATATCCGGCAGGCGCAGGGTACCATGGGGGCGGTCTATGCGCCTCCAGACGGTCTCCTCGACCGCATCGAGCTTGAGGCACACCCAGTCCGCTCGAGCCAGCTCGTCCCTCACTTCCGGACGCCACATGAGCGAGGCGTTGCTAATCACCGCCACCGGGATACCCAAAGGCCGCACCACGTCGATGTACTGGCCCAGGTTTGCATCCAGTGTGGGTTCGCCATCGGGCACAAACGTGAGATAGTCGATCCGCTCCCCGCGCTCGCAGGCTGCTGCAATCGCCCGTTGCACCTCGCAGAGGAGGTCTGCCGGCTCGCCGAAAGGTCTGCGCCCGGTCTCCAACCTGCTAGTGCGCCCCAGTTGACAGTACACACAGCTGTAGCTACAGACCTTGGGGGGGATATGGTTGATGCCCAGGCTGCGGCCCAGCCTCCTTGAGGGCACCGGGCCAAAGACGGTCACGTCGTCACCTCTCAAGCCTCGTTCACAAGCCAAGGTATTCGGCGAGCAGTCAGAACGTCGCCGCCACGGGGCTCAGAACTCGCTGGTAGTCCCCGCAGGAAAAGGTGCAACTCGCGCTCCAAAGGCCGCCGCCAGCGCAGCGAAGGCCGCCTGACCCGTGCAGTGGTTGGGATAAAGGGCCGGCGGCCCATACTCGCGAAGGGCATCGATCGTGTGGCGCAGTTGGTTCTCGCCGGCCGAGATCAGGTGCGTCCCGCCGACTACTGCCGTCGGGGTCGCACCAAAGGTCTTTTCCACATGCCGCACCGTGTTCAGCAGCCCAGCATGGCAGCAGCCACAGACGAGCACCAGCCCGTGCGCGCATTCGAGCACCAGGCTCATATCATCGCGGCAGGGGTCTGGGGCCCACGTATCGCCTTCCCGCACCTGCAGGTGAGCATCGCCTGCGTCGCGCTCGGGCCGCTCGGAGATCTCCCCACTCGTCCAGATGCCCGGCAGAACCTCCTGCGGCTGGACATCGAGGCGGGGCGCGGCCGCACGCAGCGGCTCGACGACATCCTCAGGTAGTCCTATCGCCCTTACCCTGCCGCCACGCCGGCTGTAGCGCTCACGCCAGATGTCAGGATGGGCATAGAGGGGAAGATCTGGTTGCCGTTCAAGCAATGCCGCAAGGGCACCGGTATGGTCGCGGTGCGCGTGGCTGAGGACGAGTGCAGAGAGGCTGCTCGGGGTCACTTCGGCCGCATCCAGGTTATGCAGGAGGACCTCGCGACTGGCCCCTGTGTCGAGGAGCACTCGCCCCGAGGGGGATTCGATCATGATAGCAAGGCCGTGCTCGCCCCAAAAGGGCGTGCCAAATCCTACGGTGTTATCCACCAGGCAGGTGAGCTTCAGAGCTTCCCCTCCTTATGACCTCAATGGGGTCGCCTCGGGCGACACGCCCGCCCTCGAGCACCCGGCAGAAGACTCCCTCTCTGGGCAGGATGGAGACGCCCTCGAAGCTGTAGGTGTGCGCAGCTTCTGGCGGCTTGCCGATCTGCACGACTTCCAGCAGCGCCGGGCCGATCCGGAGCCGGTCGCCGACGCGCAGAGTCAACAGGTCCAGCCCCTTAGTGGTCAGATTCTCAGCAAAGCACCCGGGTCTGGCAGAGATACCAGGCTCGCGGTTGACCCGCTCGATGCTCTCCATGGCGAGGAGGCTAACTTCCCGCTCACTGAGGCCGGCGTGGGAGTCGCCCAGCAGGCCAGAGCTGGCGTAGAGCACCCCCTCACCGATATCTGCCTTGGGCTCCGTGCGCTTGGCGCTGCTGCAGACAGCAACCAACCGGGGCCCCTCCGCCGCCCCGTCAGGCTCACTGCGCATCATGGCAGCACCCCTCCGCCACAGAGCACGGCGGCGTGTCACAGCGCTCGTCCCGGCCGCAGCAGGTGTGCCCCGGCTCGCGCATCACGCGGGATGGCACGCGCGCTGGCACCGACGGGAGTCTCTTCGTGAGCTGTGCCCCGCATTGCGGGCAGACCGGCATCGCCTCACCCCGCACCAACACTTCAGCTTCCGCCCCGCATGCGCTGCACCGATACTCGTAGATGGGCATAGGCACCCCTCTCCACATCGAAGGACGATGGCAACACAGTCTCTACTCGACCCATGTCAACAGAGGCTCAGGCATCTGGAGGCAGGCCCAGCACCATGCTCCATCCCGCCCCTGCCTGGAGGCAGGCGTCGCCAAACTCCTCAGCGAGCAACTGCCGTGCGCGGTCTCCCGTACAGTGACTGGGCGCCACCCGTTGCACGCCGAGGGCACGCAGGCCTTCGATTGTCCGCTCGATCTCGGCCTCGCCGGCGTCCTCGAGATGGAAACCACCCATCACCAGCGCCAGGTCGCCGCCGACAGCCTGCTGCGCCGCCCGGGCCATGGTGACTACGCCCGGGTGCGCACAGCCTGTGATGACGACGACGCCCTCCCCTGTCCGCACCGCCAGCGCCTGCTCGTCCGGGCTGGTGCCCATCTGCCCCGTGCTCCAGACGCCCGGTGCCACCTCCATTGCGCCGGCGACCTCCACCAACACAGTCTGTGAGGCCAGGTTGGCCTTCAGCCCGTCGGGGAACGCCGCAGGCACGTAGACTGTTGGACGGGCCCCTGCCGCTATCAGTCCTGCCAGTCCACCCGAGTGATCCAGGTGTTCATGGGAGAGTACGACGGCGTCGATCGCCTTCGGTTCAACCCCCAGAGTGGCCATGTTGGCCAGAAGCAGCTCGGGGTCGCCGCCGGTATCGAAGAGGAGCACGGTCTCGCCAGCTCTTACCAGGCAGGCGTAGCCCCAGGCCGTCTGGATGCCCTGATGGAAGGGGACATTGTCATACAGGATGGTGATTGTCACCCACTCGTCCGGCAGCATTGCCGGCGTGGGCTGAGCAGTCGCGAGGGCAGCCCCGGGCACCGTCGGCGTGGGCAGAGCAATCGCGAGGCCGGCCCCGGGCTCCGGCTCAGCCGACGGCGTAGCCACGACCATGGCCCTGCCGGTCGGTGTGGCAGGGCTGACCGCAGCGGAGGGAGTGTGCGCGCAGCCCGCGCAGACTGCACACACGATGCCAGCTGCAATGGTCCGCCACGCCATTGCCAGCAAGCTGCTCCCTTTGGACCCTTCCATCTCGGGTATCCTTGGACAGGAAGGTCCGCACCCCGGTCGTCTACTGGTGCGGCAGCCCGCCCAGCCGACGCATCACTTCATCAAGGCCGCGCTGCAGACTCTCCGCCTCTTCGCGGAGGCGGCCCAGCTCGTCCTGCTCGTCCGGACCGTGCGCCTCTCGGCACCCGTGCCCATGCGCCACGCCATCGCCGCAAGGCGCGCTTCCCTGCAGTCGACCGTCCAGGTACGCCTGCAGGGCGTGGCGCACACTCCCCGTAGCACCGGTCACCGCCTCAATGCCACACTGCTCAAAGAAGCTCATGGCCCGGGCACCCATCCCCCCGGTAAGCATGACGTTTGCACCCTGGCTCTGGATGAAGGCGGGCACCTGCCCGGGGCGGTGTTGCCCGTAGAACGGATTCGCCACAACCCGCGTCGAGCTGATCTGCCCCTCGTCGACGTCGACCAGCACATAGTAGGGGCACCGCCCAAAGTGCGGGCTCACCGCGGCATCGAGGCCGCGGGCGTCATCGGCCGAGACCGCTATGCGCATGTTACTACTCCTTCTCCAAACGGTCCAGCCGATCGATCACCTCTGCGAGCTGACGGCGCAGCTCAGCCGCGGTCCTTTTGAGGTCGGCGATCTCGGCCTCTCGAGAGGAGGCCTGAGTGGGGGTCGCCGGACCTTGCATGCCCCTTCCCCGTCCACCGCCCATGCCACCGTGGTGTGGCCCTGTCGCGCCGCCGGTCGCCACCAGCCGGCCCTGTCGCAGCGCCTCGACAGCCTGACGGACCGTCCCTTCGGTAGACGGATAGATGGCAACCCCAGCTGCGGACAGGACGTTGAAGGCGTTAGGTCCGACGCTCCCGGTGATCACCGCCTCAGCGCCCCGCTCAACGACGAATTGGGCGGCCTGAACCCCCGCTCCACCAGGGGCCATGGTGGCGGGGTTCTCCACCGCCTCGGCGTCCATCGTATCCGTGTCCACAAAGACGTAGACCGGTGCCCGCCCAAACACCGGGCACACCCTGGCATCTAGGTCTTTGGCTTCGGCCGTCACGACAACTCGCATGTCGCTATCCTCCTTCTGGACCTGCCTCTTAGCGGCCCCTCCGCCGATGCCGGTGTCGCTGCCCGGCGGTTGGGCCTTGCCCCGTCGCACTCGCCCCTCCGGAGCCTGTAGCATCCGCCTTCCCCGGCAGAGAAGCGACGTACTCCAACACCCGTGGCAGCACCTCACGTGCCGCAAAGCTGGCCACAGTGCCCAGCGCAGGCAGCAGCCTGCGGTGCCAGGGCATGACCGCTCCCTTCGACGAGGCCTCGATCACCGCATCAGGCCTGACCTTCAGAGGCCGCTCGCCGAGAGGAGCCACCGGCGCGCTGACCACCGATAGCGCTCCCTCCGGACAGGCAGCCACGCACGCCTCACAGCCCTGGCAGCGCGTGCCATCGACCCTCGCATGGCCAGCGACGACCTGCATCGCGCCCGCCGGGCAGACGTCCACACAGCGCCCGCAACCGGTACACTTCAGCAGGTCCACCTCGATCATTGCTCACGACCTTCCAGACGCGTAGACTCTCGTTACTCCAGCCCGGCCCGCAGGCGCTCCCAGACCGCGTGCAGCGCCTGCGCCACGGACCCACTGTCGTACTCGGTCACTGCCCGCTGGCGTACCATCGCCTTCGTCACCACGGTGTCGTACGGTATCGCGCCCAGGAATGCGAGCTGCTCCTCATGGCACAGCGCCTCGACCTCTGTCGTCCGGGCGGGGTTGATGTCGGCCTTGTTCACACAGACGGCTGCCGGCACCCCAAAGTGCCGCGCGACCCCAAGGACCCGCCGGAGGTCATGCACGCCCGACACGGTCGGCTCCGCTACCAGCAGCGCAAGGTCTGCTCCCGTAATGGTAGCGATGGCAGGACAGCCGGTGCCGGGCGGACCGTCCACCAGCAACAGGTCCGCCTTCATAGTCCAGGCAAGATAGCGTGCCCTCTGTTTGACCTGGGCCACGAGCTTGCCCGAGTTCTCCTCGCCGGCAAAGAGCCTGGCGTGGAAGAGAGGACCGAACCGCGTCTGCGAGCGGAACCAGCGACCACTGACCCGGTCGAGCATGTTGATAGCTCCGGCCGGGCACTCGTAGCTGCACGCAGCGCATCCCTCGCAGGCCATCGCGTCCACCCGGTAGGTCTCACCCGACACGATGGCGCCAAAACGGCAGACCTCCTCACAGCATCCGCAGGCGGTACAGCGGGCCGCATCGATTGCCGCTATCTTCCCACCCACAAAATCCTGTGCCTCGACCACCTGGGGCGAAAGCAGGAGCTCGAGATTGGCAGCATCCACATCGGCGTCGGCGAGGACGACTCGCCGCTCCTGGGCCGCCAGATGGGCCAGAGCAGCCGTCACGCTCGTCTTACCGGTGCCACCCTTGCCGCTCAACACAACCCACTGTTTCATGCGCAAGCCCCCATGCGCTGCCGGATCTCGGTGTAGAGGCGTAGCAGGGGCTCGCGGTACTCGGGCAACTCATCAACCCAGAGGCGCCCTTCCGAGTACACCTCGGCGATGCGGCGATCGTGGGGGATCCGCAGGAGGATGGGGACCCCGGCGTCAGCGCAGTACGTGTCAACGCTGGCATCTCCCGTCCCGTCGCGGTTGACGACCACGCCGACCGGGAGCCCGAGCTCGTCGCGTGCCACCTCCACAGCGATGGCCAGATCGTGTTGGCCGAAGGGCGTTGGCTCCGTCACCAAGAGGGCGAAATCGGCGTGCCGCAGCGTCTCCACCACCGGGCAGGCGTTGCCGGGCGGCGCATCGAGGAAGACGACGGCGGATGGCTCGGCGGCGGGGATGACGCGCTGCTTCAGCCTGCGGATGATCGGCGTCGCCATGGCCTCCCCTACGTCGAGCAGGCCTTGCGCAAAGCGGATCTCTCCCGCGCGCCCCAACTCGATCCTGCCCAGATGCCTTGCCTCCTCCGAGATGGCCCGGGACGGACACTGCCGCGCGCACGACCCGCACCCATGGCACAGCTCAGGGAAGACAAGGACCCTGTCGCGGACGACGGCCACTGCGTGGAAGGTGCAGACCTCCGCACACCGCCCGCAGAGGCTACATTGCGCCGGGTCGACGCGCGGCACGGGGAGGGTCACCTCCTCGGACGCTACCAGCTCGGGGCTGAGGAACAGATGCGCATTGGGCTCTTCGACGTCGCAGTCGACCAGGTGCACCGTCCTCTGCCCCTCGGCCGCGACGACACGTGCCAGCCCGGTCGCCATGAGCGTCTTTCCGGTGCCGCCTTTGCCGCTGGCGATGGCGATAACCCTGGGCATTGCGCTGCACTATTCCCGGATCATCCGCGTGCCACACTTGGGGCAGGCCCGATCGGTGCAGGGCTGCCCGGCAACATGGGGTTCCCTGTGACCACACCGCGGGCAGACGCAGTATCCCCCGGGTCCGGCCGCCTTGGGTCCGCCCATGCGACCTCCGCGGCCTCGGCCGCGTCCGCCCTGTCCACGCGCCAGTAGACCAGGCATTGTCTCACCTCCCGCACATCACTTGCTCCGGGGTGCGCGTCTATGCGCCTCGCTGCTGTACGCCTTCCCCGCCACCCCTGCCACGGCCAAGGAGGGGCTTGACCTTCTCTTTCGGCATGCGCGCAAGGACCTCGTCGACGATCGGTCCCATCACCCCGCCGTCGTAGCGCTCGATCTGGCCATCATCACACTGCGTTGCAAGCTCGGGGTCCAGAGGGATCCGCCCCAGGAAGGGGATCCCCAGCCGCTGTGCGGTGTGTTCGGCACTGCTGGGGCCAAATACCGGCAGCCTGGCCCCGCAGGTCGGGCAGACAACATGGCTCATGTTCTCTACCAGGCCAATGATCGGCACATGCAGCGCGTTGGCCATCCTGGCTGCCTTGCGGACCACCATGCCGGCCAGGTCCTGGGGAGAGGTCACCATCAGTACCGCGCTCAGAGGGATGGACTGCATCACGGTGAGGGGCGCATCCGCGGTCCCGGGCGGGAGGTCGATCACGAGAACGTCGAGGTCCCCCCAGTAGACGTCGCCCCAGAACTGCCGGATGGCACCCGCGATCAGCGGGCCGCGCCAGATCACCGCCTCATCTTCGTTCTGCAGCAGAAGGTTGATGGAGATGACCTTGATGCCTGTCGCACTCTTCACGGGAACGATGCCCAGCGGGCTCATCCGGGGGTGTCCGGAGAGGCCGAACATCCGGGGAATACTGGGCCCGGTGATGTCCGCATCCAGCAGCCCCACTCTCTTGCCGGCACGCCGCAGTGCCACGGCAAGCATCGCGGCCACCGAGGACTTGCCGACACCCCCCTTGCCACTCATCACCGCCAGGACATGGTCCACCCGATTGAGGATCTCCGCCTGGCCCTGCGGAAACTCTGTCTCATCTCCCTCCAACTCCGGCCTTTGGGAGACGCCGTCAACGCTCTCTGCCTCTGGCTCCCTGACCACCGATCTCCTCCCCTACTCGGGACCTGGGGACCAATCCCACCGTCGTGCGCCCGTGCAAACGAGTCTTGAGCGATTTGCCACACTAGAGCGGATGATACTACAATATTGTGTGGCCGTCAAGTCTTATGTGACACGTACCTGCCAGGAGTGGCGTTCGGCACGTGGCGCACGCAACACCTGGGCGTGCTATCGGTGCTGATCGGGGCTTGGCCCGGTCCCGGTGCACCTGCGACCGGGCACCTGGCATCTTGAGGCGCGCCACGTGGCCCCGTGGGGGCGGCTGAGCCGGCCGCGGTGCGTCCTGCAGCGCCCAGATTCACGCACTGGGGTGCAGCTCGGTTCTATCTTCTGTTGGCCCAATAGGGGCTTGTGTGAGTGTTCGGCTCCGGCCGTGCTGCAACGAAGCCAGCGACTGAAGTCGCGTTGCGCGCGCTCCGCGCTGGAGGCGCCTTCGGCGCCAACCGCCTGCCTGCGCGGGCGGGGTCCGTTCCCCGTCGACGACGGTCGACGGTTGGCCTTCCGGGGACCCCA
>DYEI01000483.1 GCA_020725765.1 Anaerolinea sp.
GCTCCGCTGGCGCGCCGCGGCGCGCCAGCGGAGCCCAAAACACCCATCAGGAATGCCCCCTCCCCCAGGCGGGCACCACGTGCCCGCCTGGGGGAGGGGTCATTCCCTGTAATGTCTTCCCCCTCCCCGGGACGGACGCCGCGGCGTCCGTCCCGGGGGGGGGGCGAGGGGGAGAGGCATCTCGGAGGCAGCATGGCTGGAGGCCATCTCGTCTAGTTCTGGACGGTGCCGCGGGTTGCACCCCGAAAGGCCACAGTCGAGCCCCGCCCATTCTGGATTCCCCGCCCCCGCGGGGGCGCGGTTAGGGGCGGGGGTCCCTCAATGGGCCATGCCCTCCCCCTACGGCCGAAGAACGCTGTCCGCCCTTGAAGGCTACTCCCCCGAGGCCGCCGGCCGCAGGCGGAGGAACTCGTCCCAATAGGCAAAGACGGCCTCGGCGTGCCGGCGGGCCGCTTTGACGTCCCGGGCGCGGATGGCGGCGAGGATGCGCTCCTGCTGGCGGAGGATGGTGGCCGTAGGCTCGGGCACGATGGGAATGGCCACGCTCTCTTTGATGGCCTGCGCCAGCATGCTGCGCGCAACATGGTAAAAGCCCTCGAGAAGCGGGTTCTGCCCCGCCTGGGCCACGGCCAGGTGGAACTGGAGGTCCGCCTCGGTGAAGGCATCGCTATCGCCGACGGACTCTCGCATGCGCTGGAGCGCCTGCTCGATGCGGGCGATATCGTCGGCACCGGCCCGCTCGGCGGCAAAGACGGTCAGCGCGACCTCGATGGCCTTCCGGGCCTCGATGAGATGGGCGAGGTCCAGCCCCTCGAGGCGGGCGCGGGAGATGTCATACAGCCGCAGGAGGTGCAGCGCCTCCGGGCTGACCTGCGTGCCGCGGCCGGGCTGCGGCTCGAGGATGCCCAGCAAGGTGAGCCCCTTGATGCCCTCCCGCACCGTGGACAGCCCAACCCCGAACCGCTCCGCCAGTTCCGGCTGCGGCGGGAGCCACTCCCCGGGCGCGACCTCGCCCTCGAGGATCATGCGCCGGATCTCGCGGCTCACCGACTCGGTCAGGTTATCGCGCCTCAGCGGCGAGGCCTGAGCTTTCATCACCTTTGACTCCCCGGCGTAGCCATGCTAGAATCCGAAGATGTGAACTTCTGATGTTTAGAGCCCTGTGAGGGATTCTAGCGCACCTTGCCCTGATGGTCAAAGGCGGGTGCGCCCAAGGGCTGATCCCAGGATAGCAGGTGCTCCCACCCCTCGGGGCATTCCCCGCTTTGCCCACTGGGCAAAGCGGGGTTAAGCCCCTCGCCCCGCCCCTGCCGCGGCGGGGGCGGGGATACAGAAAAAGGGGGTGTCCGCGGGCGGCTCCGCCGCCAGCGGACACCCCCATAAA
>DYEI01000484.1 GCA_020725765.1 Anaerolinea sp.
CCAGCGGGCAAAGCGGTGAATGCCCCAGGGGTGGGGGTCCCTCGATCGGCCATGCCCTCGCCCTACGGCCGAAGAAGGCTGTCCGCCCCTGAAAGGGGACAGGGGGAGGGGGGCCCCGACGAGCCGGCGCAGGGCTCTTTTTTGGGGCAGGGCCGGGCTGCGGCCCGCCAGAACACCCGGCCACAGCCCAGCCAGTGGCACACCAGGGGTGCACCCGCGCCTGTCTCCGCGCAGCGAGCGGCGACGGTCGGCCGCACTCCTCCATTGGCCTCACCCGATGCACCAGACGGCGTCCTCGACGGTCTCCAACCTGCCGCTGGCTGCCGAGCGGATGCCGGCATCCAGCACCGCCATCACCTCCAGATTGTGCTCGAGCTGCAACGTGGGATGCAGCGGCTCGCCCGTCTCCAGATGGTAGATGAACTCCTCCGCGGGAGTCGCACGCCCCTCGGGCAGCGGGTCCCCCTCCAGGACGCGGTCCGGCTCACTGCGGCCGTAGGCCCGCGTCGTGTAGACCTCGACGGCATTCTGGTCCGTGACGAGCGTCCCCCGGCTGCCGTAGACGATCGGCCCGGTCGGCACACCGCTGTTCCAGGTTGTCCAGGTCGCCTCCAGAACCGCGAGGGCGCTCGGGAAGCGTACGGTCACCACGGCATTGTCATCGGCGTCGCCGTAGTGGCTCCTCAGGTTGGCCCGCATGCCGATCGCGGCCACAGCGCGCTCGCCGATGAACCAGCGAGCAAGGCACGCCCCGTAGCAGCAGTAATCCAGCAGCGCCCCTCCGCCCTGCGCTGCCTGATGCCACCACTCGGCGCCCTTTTCCGCATCGCTCGGCTGGGGGTCCGAGTAGCTCAGCGGCCCCATGGACGCGCCGTTCCGCCACTTGACCTCCCACACCTCGCCGATCACGCCCTCATCGATCAGGCGCTTCATCGCCCGGATAGCGCCCGACCAGGTCGTGGGCCAGTTGACCATCAGCGCCACCCCACTGGCCCTGACCGCCCGTGCCATGCGCAGCGCCTCCGGCAGGCTGGCCGCCATCGGCTTTTCCGTGAGCATATGAATGCCCTTCGCTGCAATCGCCTCTGCCACCTCGGCGTGGCGCGCATTCTCCGGGCAGAAGATAATGGCGTCGAATTGCTCCCTCTCGAGCATCTCCCGATAGTCCGCATAGACCTTTGGGATACCGGTGACCTCCTGCGCGCGCTTGAGATTGAAAAGGCGTGTGCCGGGCAGCGATGAGCGTGACGGAACGGCCGGCACCGTGTCCGCACACGCCACCCACTCGACATTGGGCAGCCTGGCGAACTGGTCTAGCAGGTGATTGACGTGCATGTGCGCAAAGCCTATCACACCGAGGCGATAGCTCCTGACCATGTCTCCTCCCTTGCAGCAGTGCGACACAGGATACGGACAGTCCGCTGGGAGTGTATCATGCCCGGGCGACAGCGTCAATGCATGCGCTCGAGGCTGTTTCCTTTTGACATGCCCCGCCTCGGGGCGGTACAATCGGCTGCTGCCCTGAGGCAAGCACATCTGCGGAGAGTAGCGCGTTGCATCTGCACATCCGCCCCCTCGCCTGGAACGACATCGAGGCCATCGCCCGGCTACACCGGGCATCGGAACCGATCGACCACGGGGGCCGCATCCGCGATGCCATCGCCCTGCTGCAGCGCTGGCGCCGGCCCGGGTTCGTTCTGGAGCACTGCCTGGTCGCCGAGGCGGCAGGGGCCATCGTGGGCTATGTCTATCGCTCCCACCTCGAGGGCACCGAGGTCTGTCAGATCGACGGGGTTGTACACCCGGCCTGGCGGCGACGCGGCATCGGCCGACGGCTCCTCGAGCGCATCGCCGGGGATGCCCGCCTCGCCGGGGCCCGTCTGCTCGACGTCCGCGTCCGCGAGGATGAGGCTGCCGCCGTCGCCTTCTGCCAGGCCACGGGCTTTCGGGTGGTGCGGGTCTGGCACCGAATGTGGCTCGAGCCCGTGCAGGTCCCTCCCTTCGCACTGCCCCCCGGATACGGCCTGCGCAGCTTTCGCCCCCGTCACGATGAGGCCGCCTATGCCAGCATAGTGAATCAGGCCTTCGCCGAGCATTGGGGCATGGGGCGAACCAGCGCCGAGCACGTCGCCGCGATGGTCCGCGAGCCCGGCTTTGAGCCTGCGGACATTGTGGTCGCGACCTGCGAGGCGGGGGTCGTCGGCCTCTGCCGGGTGCGTTTCGTCGAGCGAGAGGTCGGCGGGCGCTGCCTCGGCGTTGGCCACATCGGCTCCCTCGGTGTCCTCCCGGCCCATCGGGGGCGCGGCCTCGGCCGCGCACTCCTCGCCACATCCCTGCGCCGCTGCCGACAGAGGCACATCCGCGCCGCCGAGCTGGATGTCGATGAGGGCAACGAACCCGCCATCCGGCTCTACCGGGCCTGCGGGTTCGAGAACCTCTTTCGCATCCTCTGGTACCGGCGGGAGCTGAAAAGGTGAGGGGGGAGACTCCCTGAAGGCCTCCCACGCCTCCACGCATCATCCTCCTCGCTTCGCTGGCCGGAGACGTCCCTTCGCCTTTTCCCGCATGTAGACCCTCTCTCCCTGGCGAGCGTGCCGCGTCCACGAGGGCGTGGTCAGCGCGGCCGGCTGCGGCTGGCCGCACAAGAATAGCCCTCATCGCAAGCCGGACCTGACACCCTGTGATCAAATGATCACACCCGAACACTTGACTCTGGCCTGGACTCATGGTATCATGGGATTGTACCAATGTTCTGCAGTGATCATATGATCAGGAGATACCTGTGGCTTCCGACAGCGAGGCAAAACGGCTGCTCTACAAGGTCAGTGTCGCATACTATGTCGACGACCTCACCCAAAAAGAGATCGCCAAGCGCCTCGGCCTCTCCCGCATCAAAGTCTCGCGCCTCCTCAAGCAAGCCCGTGAGGAAGGCATGGTACAGATCACCATCACTCCCCCGGCCAACCCGCACGCCGACCTCGAGCGGGCCCTGGAATCACGCTTTGGCTTGGACGAAGCGGTCGTTGTCGCAGCAACCGGCGAGGACCGGCGCAGCCTGCTACAGGCCCTCGGACCTGCCGCCGCCGCCTGCCTGGTTCGCAGCTTGCAGGGCAACGAGGTAGTCGGCCTGACGTGGGGCACCTCGGTCCTCGCCGCTGTCGATGCCGCCCCCAGCCGCAACTGGCCAGAGCTGCGCGTGGTCCAGCTGCTCGGAGGGCTCGGGCAGCCCGAGGCCGACGTGCACGGCGCAGAGCTCGTGCACCGACTCGCGCAAACCCTCGGCGGCAGGCCACGCGTCCTCCCTGCGCCCGGAATCGTGCCCAGCCGGTTGGTGCGGGACGCTCTCCTCGCCGACCCCCAGATCGCCGACACGCTGCGTCTAGCGGCAAGAGCCCACGCAACGCTTGTGGGCATCGGCGTCGTCACCGCTCCGGACTCGGTCGTCCGTCAGGCCGGAACCATCCTCACCGACGCCGAAATCAGCGAGTTGCAGGCCCGGGGTGCAGTGGGCGACATCGCGCTTCGGTTCTTTGATGCGCAGGGGCGGCCCATTGAGCACGAGATCAACGAGCGCGTGGTCGGCCTCGACCTGGACCAGATCCGCCGCCTGCCCCGCGTGATCGGGGTTGCAGGCGGCCCACAGAAGCTGGAGGCCATCCGTGGAGCGCTCCGAGGGAGGCTGATCAGCACACTGGTCACCGACGAGCACACCGCCACCCGGCTGCTGGAGGCTCGCTAGGCGGGAAAGCCCTCGCCTGGTCGAGCCACTTGCGCATACGATTCTCGGAGGAGAAGGGTCCGTGGGCAATTACCTCCTTGGCATGGACTATGGCACAGGTGGCGCCAAAGCCTGCGTCATCAACTGCGAAGGGGAGGTCCTCGGCTTTGCCTTTGCCGAATACCCCTTCATCCACGAGAGACCCGGCTGGTCGGAGCACGACCCCCACCTCTACTGGCAGATCGCCTGTCGGCTGATCCGGCAGGTGCTCGCCGAAGCCCGCATCACGGGTGAGCAAGTGCGTGGAGTCGCCCTCTCCTCGGCGCTACCCTCGCTGGTCATGGTCGACGAGCATGGCGAGCCGGTACACCGGGCCTACAACCTGATGGACCGCCGCGCCATCGACGAGGTGGCCTGGCTCAAGGAGCACATCGGCGAGGAGCGCATATTCCACCTCTCCGGCAACCGGCTCGAGGACCATCCCACCATCGTCAACCTCCTCTGGGAGAAGCGCAACCGGCCGGAGGCATTCTCGCGCGTACACAAGGCACTGACCATAGACGGCTTTATCACCCTAAAGCTGACCGGCCGGGCCGTTGTGAGCTACTCCGGTGCCGCCTTCTATGGCGTCGCCTACAACCTTCTCGAGCGCCGCTTCGACGAGCAGTTGCTGCAAGAGTTGGGCATGGACCCGGCGCTCCTTCCCGAGCTCCACCGCTGCGAGGACATCATTGGCGAGGTGACGCCCCAGGCCGCTGCAGAAACGGGCCTCGCGCCCGGCACACCCGTCGCCGCCGGACAGGTCGACTGCAACGCGGGCTGGCTGGGAGGCGGCGCAGTCGAGGCCGGTGACATACAGATGAACCTCGGCACCTGCGGCAACTTTGGCGTCATCCACCGCAGCCCCGAGTTCATCTACTCGCCAGTCGGCTATTCGATGATCAACTTTGCCTACACAGTCGACTCCGAGGAAACCTACATCACCGTGCCGACGACGACCACGGGCGGGCAATCCATTCGGTACCTGCGCGACGCATTCTCCCAGGCCGAGGTGGAGACGGAGCGCGTCCTCGGCGTAGACTCCTACGACCTGCTCAACCTGCAGGCCGAAAAGGTCCCCCTCGGCAGCGAGGGGCTGGTGATCCTCCCCTACCTCATGGGCGAGCGCACACCCATCTGGGACGTCCACGCCCGAGGCGTGATCTTTGGCCTCTCGCTACACCACACCAAAGGGCACGTGGTGCGGGCGATGATGGAGGGCGTGGCCTACGCTCTGTACGACTCCTTCCGGTTGATCACGGAGGCCGGCCTGACCATCCGCTACCCCCTCGTCCTGAACGAGGGTGGCGCCAAGAGCCGCCTCTGGCGCCGTATCATCACCGACGTGCTCGACGTGCCCACGGCCCTGGTGAAGCGCCGCACCGGCGCCCCATTCGGCGATGCCATCCTCGCCGGCGTCGCTACCGGTGCCCTCCCCGGCTTTGCCGTGGCGAAGGAGTGGGCCGAGTACGTCGAGCCGATCGAGCCGGACCACAGGAACCACGAGCGCTACATGGAGTACTTTGCGCTCTACAAGCGCCTGTACGAGCACGTCAAGGGCGATTTCCGCGAGCTGGCACGCCTGCGGGATGCTGACTCGTGAGTCATTCAGGGCGCCGGCCGACCCCGCACCGTCCTTGAGGAGGGTTGCGGCGCCGGTAGCTGGGGTTGTCTCGATCCCATCCGCGGCTGGGGGTATTGGGCGACTGAAGGCCTCGATCCCTGCTGAGGGGAGCCGAGAGATCCGCCATCGAGTTTGGTTGTGCGCCGCTCCAGGGAGTGGCGCGAGTGAGCGCCGGGTGGACAACACTGCCGCCGCGCCCAGGACGCTTATGTAGGAGCCGACCAGAATGGAGTTGTATCGTCGTCTTCAGGAACGAGAGGCCGCCGGCCAGCCCATCCGCGTCGGGTTGGTCGGCTGCGGCCAGATGGGATCGGGGTTCGTACACGTCACGCACCGCATGGCCGGCATGGAGACCTTTGCCATTGCGGACGTAGAGGTCAGCCGCCCCCTCGCAGAGCTCGCCAGCCTCGGCATCCCCGAGTCGCGGATCTGTGTGACCAGCAGGCCCGGTGAAGCAGAGGACGCCCTCAGAGGCGGGAAGTACGTAGTGTCGGAGGACGCCCTGCTCCTCACCCGACTCGAAGGCCTGGACTGCCTCGTGGAGGCCACCGGCCTCACCGAGGTCGGCGCCCAGGTCGCCTGGAACAGCATCCTCAATGGCAAGCACGTCGTGATGCTGAACGTCGAGACGGACGTAACCGTGGGCCTCCTCCTGCACCGCATGGCCCGGCGCGCGGGATGCGTGTATACCGTCTCCTCCGGCGACGAGCCAGGCGTCTGCAAGATGCTATACGATTTCGCACGCACCCTCGGCTTCGAGGTGATCTGTCTCGGCAAGGGCAAGAACAACCCCATCCACTACGACGCTACCCCCGAATCCTGCCGCGAGGAGGCGCTCGCCCGAGGGATGAACCCCAAGATGCTCGCCTCCTTCCAGGACGGCAGCAAGACGATGGTGGAGATGGCAGCGGTGTCCAATGCCACCGGGCTCGTTCCTGACGTGCCTGGCATGCATGGGCCCAGGGTGGATCTCGAGGACCTCACCAGGGTCTTTGTGCCCGCAGAGGACGGAGGCATCCTGAGCCGACGCGGCTGCGTGGACTATTCGACCGGGCGCGTAGCCCCGGGCGTGTTCGCCATCGTCACCACCGACGAGCCACGGGTCCGCGCCGACATGGCCTTCTACGGCATGGGGCCCGGTCCATACTACCTCCTCTACCGGCCCTTCCATCTCTGCAGCACCGAGACGCCCCTCGCCGTCGCTGAGGCCGTCCTCTACGGCGAGACGACCGTGGTAGCCAGGGGGATGGTCTCGGAGGTCGTCTCAGTCGCCAAGCGCGACCTGCGAGCGGGGGAGACGGTCGGCGAGGTCGGTGGGCCAGACATTTATCACCGCATCTACACGTACCAGGAGGCGAGGGCGCTGCGGGCGATCCCTATGGGGCTTGCCCCAGGCAGCAGAGTGCTCAGGGACATCCCCAAGGGTGCCATCCTCACCGAGGAGAACGTGCAGCCCGACACCTCGCGGCTGGTCTACACGCTGCGCCAGCTGCAGGACGCGCTCGTCGCCACAGAACGGGCGGAGTAGAGCATGGTCGAGATGATGAAAGCCGTTATCGTGCGTGCGCCGGGTGACTTCGGCCTCGAAGATGTGCCCATCCCAGTCACACCGTCAGGGGGGCTGCTGCTCAGGGTGATTGCCTGCGGACTGTGCGGCTCTGACCTGCGCACCCTGCGGAGCGGTCACCGCCGGGTCACCTTTCCATGGATCATCGGCCACGAGATATGCGGCACCGTAGTCGAGACAGGTGACCACTATCGGGGCCCGTGGCGCAAGGCCGACGTCCTCGCCGTGGCTCCCCTCGCCTACTGCGGCGCCTGCGACTTTTGCCTGGATGCCCGCTACGAGCTCTGCGACAACTACCGCGAGATCGCTCAGGCCTGGCCGGGTGGCTTTGCCGAGTACATTGCGATCCCCGAGGAATGCGTCCGGCTGGGTACGATCCGCACGATACCGGATGGGCTCGACCCCGCCTTTGCCGCCATCACCGAGCCCATCTCCTCTTGCGTGCACGCGCAGGAAAAGGGCCACGTCGGCCTCGGGGACACCGTCGTGATCATCGGCGCGGGGCCCATCGGGTGCATCCACACCAGCCTCGCCCGCGCCCGGGGCGCGAGTCGCGTCTACCTGATAGACATCCTCGCCGAGCGGCTCAGGCTCTGCGAACCCTTCGGGCCCGACGCCACCATCGATGCCTCCAGAGACGATCCCGTATCCGAGGTCCGGCGCCTCACTGCCGGCAAGGGGGCAGATGTGGTTGTCACCGCGACGCCGGCGCCCATCGCCCCCGTTCAGGCCGTGGAGATGGCCAGGAAAGGAGGCCGCATCCTCCTCTTCGGCGGGCTGCCCGTGGATCAGAGCAGACCCGGCGTAGATATGAACACCGTGCACTACAACGGCTTGTTCCTGATCGGCACGACGACCCTCGCGCCGCGGCACCAGCGCCTGGCACTCGACCTGGTCGCTTCCGGCCGCATCCCGGCCGAGAGGCTGGTGACCCACAGGTTGCCCCTCTCAGAGTTCAGGGACGGAGTATCCCTGGCGATGGAGGGCAAAGCTCTGAAGGTGGTCTTTTTCCCATGAGGGCACCTGGTCCATCGGACGCTCCTTCCGTACCTGACCCCGACCTGTCACGGGGCGGCATCGCCGCATCGCTCCCGTTCCTGCAAGCCGGGGTCGCCCAGGTCGGCGTGATCGTGCCGGATCTGGACCGGGCAGTCGAGCAGTATTGGCGGCTGTTTGGAATCGGGCCATGGCACATCTACACCTACGGGAGGCCGCTCGTCAGGCACATGACGTACCACGGCCAGCCGGCCAACTATCGCATGCGGCTGGCCCTCGGATGGCTCGGTTCTCTGCGCATCGAGCTCATCGAGCCCCTTGAGGGAGAGAGCGTGTACGCCGAGTTCGTACGCGCCCACGGCTACGGCGTGCACCACTGGGGCGTACTGGTTGAGGACATGGGCATTGCACTGGCGCAGGCCAGGGCCGCCGGGCTGGAGATGACCATGGACGGGGCGGGGTTCGGCCTCGATGGCGACGGCCACTACGCTTACCTGGACACGGAGAACGTGCTGGGCGTGACCATCGAGCTCATCCAGCGGCCCAAGCGACGCGTCCCGCCGGAGCGGGTCTACCCGCAAGACCACGCATAGAGCATCACCGGCAGAGCCGGGAAAACCCCTCGGCCGGAGGCATCCGCTCCGGCGCCCGGACGAGGAGCAGCGCGAGAGGGAGCTCAGGCTGGGGCGAACAGGCCTCACAGGAGGGTGCAGCATCGCGAACGAAAGGCAGCGGCAGCCATGGCTGCTCCGGCTGGCTCATCGGCAGCGGGCAGATAGGGGCCCCAAGAGCGACGGAGGGAGGTCACCAGAATGGACAAGACGACACTCGCCGTGATCATCGGTAACCGCGACTTTTTCCCCGATCAGCTGGCCACCGAAGGCCGACGCGACATCCTGTCGCTCCTCGCCGAGATGGGCATCGAAGCCGTCATCGTCGACGAGGAGGCCACCAAGCGTGGCGCCATCGAGACGTGGGAGGACGCGAAAAAGTGTGCGGCCCTCTTCGCCGCTCACCGCGAGCGCATAGACGGCATCCTCATAGTCCTCCCCAACTTTGGCGATGAGAGAGGCATCGCCGACACCATCAAGCTCTCGGGCCTGCGCGTGCCTATCCTCGTGCAGGCCTACCCCGACGACCTCGACGAGTTCACCGTCGAGCGACGGCGGGACTCCTTCTGTGGCAAGGTATCGGTCTGCAACAACCTGCGGCAGTACGGCTACCCCTTCACTCTGACCGAGTTGCACACGGTGCACCCCCTCACCGAGAGCTTTAGAGCGGACCTCGCGCGCTTTGTCGGTGTGTGCCGCGTCGTCAAGGGGCTCCGCAACGCCCGTCTCGGTGCGATAGGCGCCCGCCCTGGCGCGTTCAACACCATGCGGTTCAGCGAAAAGCTGCTCCAGTCCTGCGGCATCACTGTGACCACCATCGACCTCTCGGAGGTCTTTGCCAAAGCCAACGCGCTCGCCGACGATGACCCTCGGGTGCGCGAGCGGCTGGAAGGCATCCGCGCCTACGTGCCGACCGGCGGCATCCCACCAGCCGCGCTCCTCAAGATGGCCAGGCTCGGCGTCGTCCTCGACGACTGGATGGCCGCCAACGACCTGAACGCGACGGCCATCCAGTGCTGGACCTCCATCCAGCAGAACTATGGCATCAACGCCTGTGCTCTGATGAGCATGATGAGCGACAGGCTCATGCCCAGCGCCTGCGAGGTAGATATTACGGGCGTGGCCTCTATGTACGCTCTCCAGCTCGCCTCAGGCAGACCCAGCGCCCTGGTGGACTGGAACAACAACTATGGCGGCGACCCCAACAAGTGTGTCCTGTTCCACTGCAGCAATTGGGCGCGGAGCTTTTTCCCGGAGCCCAGGATGGCCAACGCCGAGATCCTGGCCACGACCCTGGGCACAGAGAACACCTACGGGACCATCGCCGGACGCGTGCCTGCCGGACCAATGAGCTTTGCCCGCATCAGCACCGACGACACGCTCGGGGTCATTCGCACCTACGTCGGCGACGCGCGCTTCACCGACGATCCGCTCGCCACTTTCGGTGGCCGGGCCGTCGTCGAGGTGCCGGGCTTGCAGACCCTGATGCGGCACATTTGCAAGAACGGCTTTGAGCACCACGTGGCCGTAAACCCGGCCCACACCGCCACTGTCCTCGCCGAGGCCTTTGAGACCTACTTCGGGTGGGACGTGTACTGGCACAGGCAATGAACGGGTGGGCGCGCGAGTGCGTCCTACACGCCGACGGAGGCGTCGAGCGTTGGCGGCCAACAGGCTATCCCGGGCAACCTGGTCGCGGGCTGCCACTCGTTTCCTGTGCCCTCGTGAAAGAGTGGCAGTTCCCGGCAGCTTGCCGTTCGGAGCGAAGGAGGTGATGCCATGCGCTGAGACGCGCCAATACCGGCCAATGTATGTGCCGGCAAAGTTGGGGATAGCCGACTCTTGTCTCAGCACGGTCAGCGAGCGCCATTCCGAAGCGCAAGTGTCTAGCCGTCTCGACGAACAGAGGAGGGTAGAATGATGTCTCGCCTCGTCAGCCGTCGCAAGTTGCTCCAATCGAGCGCAGTCGGGGCCGCCAGCGCACTATTGGCATCGTGTGGGCCGCGCACAAGCCAGCCCGGTCCAGCTCCACAAGCGACCGCCGCTGAGGCTACCAAGGTTCCTCCCACCCCGGTCCCCGCGTCAACCGGCCCGGTCACGCTGGATGTGATGTCCATGGCAGAGTACGAAGGGGCCTACCGGGAGATCTGGAACGTCTTCGAGGCAAAGCACCCCGAGATCAAGATCAACGTCTTCTCAATCAACGAGGACACCGCAGCCGCCCACATGGCCAAGGTCGCGGGTGGATATCTCCCGGCAATCGAGCTCACCCAGGAGATGCAGATATTCTTCGACAAGACCAACTACCAGATGGCGATCAACCTGGGAGAGCTGAACTTCCCATGGTGGGATCGCTGGGAGTTCGATGTCAAGAATGCCTGGTCCAAGCTACACAACCTGCCGGGACCCCGTTCGCTCGACGTGTACCAGGGCTTCGTCTTCACCTGGCAGTATAACAAGGTGCTCATGGACGAAGCCGGCCTCGACCCACACCGTGACGTGAAGACATGGGACGACCTCAAGAGATGGCTCGATGAGGGCGCAAAATGGGTCAAGACAAGGAAGGACGTTGACTGGTTCTGGAACCAGGCCTGGCACAACTGGGTCTTTGGGGTGAACTACACCGACTGCATCCCCCTGGCCTTCCCAGATGGGCAACGGGACCGCCAACGCGACTGCTGGCTCGGCAGAGCCAAGTTCAATGATCCCGACTCCCCCTACCGCCACTTCTTCGAGTTCTTCAAGGAAGCCAATGACAAGGGCTGGATACCCCCCGGCTTGACGACACGCCAGTGGGAAGGCGACATGGAGGCCTCGTTTATCGCCGGCAAGTCCGTGATGATGCTTCACGGACCGTGGGTGTGGGACAAGGCCCTTGCCGCAGGCGCCGACTTTGCCATCAACGACATGCAGGACGGCCTGCCCGCCACGCCTCCCGCGGAAGGGCAAGCGGTCTGGATGCAGAGCGCCCTGCCACCCAACATCGACAACCAGTGGTTCATACGAGCTGGCAACGAAAAGACGCCGCACTTCGAACAGACGCAGATAGCCTGGAACTGGTTCTGGAGCCCGGAAGCCATCCCGATGAGGGCCCAGGCGGAGGGGCGCTGGCCGCTCTACAAGCTCGACGAACCCTTGGACCTGAAGGGCCCGCAGTTCGTCAAAGTGCTCAAGCACATCGGCAAGGAGGGCGGCAAGTGGGCTGACGCCAGGTTTGAGCAAGAGATGACCGGGAACATCGCAGCCAGCCCATTCCGCAAGAAGGGCTCCAAAGGAGTGTGGGACTGGGAGTCCAACGGCAACAACCAGGTTATGGCTGACGTCCTTGCCGGCAAGATCACAGTCAAGGAAGCGCTCGACATCGCACAGCGCAACTGGGAAGAGAGCTACGAGGGGCTGCCCGCCTAGCTGAGCGCGGCGGCCCCGGGGGCCCCGGGCGCCCGACGCTGCGGCGGAACGGGCATGCCCGGGGCCACCCTCTGCGGGAGGTGGTCTGGTGCGCCCTGCCGTATCTCCCATAGCAAGAAAAGCTGGCCTCTGGCGAGCAAAAGACGGAAAGACGATCAGCCGCCTTGAGCGCAGGCAGATGCTCCGTGATTGGGCCTTTATCTTGCCGCAGCTGTCCATATTCGTCGCCTTGACGATCGTGCCGCTTATTCTGGCAATCCCTTACCTCTTTACGGATATAGCCCAGTTCAACGACCCACAAATCAACGGGGTCGGGCTACGGAATTTCCTCGCCCTCTTCACCGACAAAAGCGTTCAGGCGGACTACCTGCCTGCCCTGCGGCGCACGCTGGTCTTCGTGTTTCTCAACTACACCACAGTCTACATCTTCGGACTGACCCTGGCTCTCATGATGTACGAGGTCGGCTTCCGCGGCGGTTTCTTCACCATCGTGTACCTTCCGCTCATGGTCTCAGGCCTGGCCGTCGGCTACATGGCCGTGATGCTGTTCGCCCGTGAGACCGGAACGGCGAACCTGCTTCTGATGGAGTTGGGCGTGATCAAAGAGCCCTTCAACATATACTCGGCGAAGGGCACAGCGTTTATCTTGCCATTGCTGGTCGGTTGGCGATACGCAGGCTACAATATGGCCATTTTCCTCTCCGGTCTGCTCGCCATCCCGTCGGAGACGATCGAGGCATCCATCGTCGATGGTGCTTCCTACTGGCAGCGCCTGTGGCGGGTTTACTTCCCACAGATGATGCCCGCTTTCATCATGGCCACCACGATGTGCCTCATTGGTTCGTTCACTGTGTTCGACGAGCTCGTCGCGATGGGGGCACTGTACGTCAACCCCGAGGCCAAGCTGCTCAGCGTGCTCTTCTTCACCTACGGCTTCCAGGTGGAGAGGCTGGGCATGGGCATGACGCTCGCCATGGAGACCTTCCTGCCCCTCATCCTCGTCGGTATCGCTCTGCAGCGCCTGCAGCGCCGTCTGCAGTACTAGAAAGGCGATTCGCATGCCGGCAATGAGCTTCGTGCCAAACTCCCTCTTCAGAGGGCGTGCCCGCAAGGTCGCCGTTCGCGTGGTAGCCTCTGCCGTCATGGTTGTGTACAGCATCCTTACGGTGTTCCCATTCTACGCCTTGATCATCCGCAGCTTCGTGCCGACCAAGGAGTCCACCAAACTGCACTTGTGGCTCCCCAAGACCCAGGAAGTCAGCATGGAGGCCGAAGTCGGCAATCTGGCGGTGTTCTACAACCTGGATCTCCGGGACCTGAAGGACGCGCTCGGGATCCCCCAAACAGAGTTCATTATGGCACGCACGCGCCTGCGCGAGATCGCTGCCAAATACGAGCTACCCGAGGATAGGATCAGGGCCTTCTTCGCGGGCTTTTACCGCTACAACGGATGGAAGACGCTCCTGGCGGGCAGGCTGTACGGGACCTCGTTCTGGGGAGCTTTGCTCAGAACCCTCGCCATCACGGTCTGCAGCCTGGCACTCCTCATCCTCCTCTCGATCATGACCGGATACGGACTCGCGGGCCTCAGGCGACGCTATCAGATGACGGTGTACAATATCTACCTGCTGCAGATGGTTATACCTGGCATGCTGATACTCCTTCCGCAGTACATGCTTGTCCAGGCATTCCTGAGGCTGTTCCCCGGGTACGAGGTTGAGGGCCCTACGCGCACCGTCCTCCAGATGCTCTCGCTCGTCCTGATCAACGTCAAAGGCACTGCCCTGTCTGTAATGATCTTCACGTCAGCCATCAGCTCGATTCCGCAGGACATTGAGCACTCTGCCATGATCGACGGCGCCAGTAGCCTGCAGTATCTGCGCCACATACTCCTCCCGCTGCTGAAGGTACCCATAGCCAGCCTGGTAGTCATTATGCTGCCGTTGATCTACAACCAGTTCCTTGAGCCGTACGTGTACCTGGACCCGAAGAACAGCACGCTCCTGCCCTTCACCCAGAGTGTCGTCGGTCAGTTCTCGACCAACTTCCAGGTCATCTACTCGGCCATAGTGGCCTCCACACTCCCCATGGTGCTGGTGTACCTCATATTCCGGCAGTTCTTCGTCGAGGGAGTCATGGCAGGTGCCGTGAAAGGGTGAAGGCAGCGGGCCCCTCATCGGCCCGACATCAGCCCGTATCGACTGCACCGACCAGCAAGGGAGCATGACGCCATGTGCAAGCTCAAGTTCAGCTACTTCCAACTCACCTTCGGACAGGAGGAAGCCTTTCTCCACCCAGAGAGAACCTACCAGCGCCTGCAACGATGTGGATACGACGCCATCGAGATCACGCCACCCAAAGGACGCTACGGACTGGGCGTGAAAACGGAGCACTATCTCGAGACCCACAAGCAACTCAAGGCCGACTATGGCCTCGCCGTCTCCTGCATCAACGAGTGCTGGGGTGAAGAGTGGGACCCATTCTCTCCGACGTACAAGACCCTCACCGAGCGCAAGACAGCAGAACTCGCCGTCGCAGAGACCAGGTCCTCCATAGACTTTGCCGCCGAGCTGGGGGCTCCGTTCGTGACCGTTGCTGTTGCCATACACGGCGACATCAAGCAGCACAGGGTGACCGAATGCACCGGTGTCGCGGTGGACGCCCTGCAACGCATGGCGGGCTACGCCAAGGCGAAAGGCGTACGCCTCGTACTCGAGGCCACCAACCACCTGGAGATGGGCAAGTTCGTGAACACCGCGCGCAATCACAAGCGCATCATCGAGTTGACCGGATGCGACAACATCGGGATCCAGTTGGACTGGTTCCACGCCAGCTTTGAGGAGCTGAACCCCTACGAGGCTGTCATGGATGCCCACCCCCTCCTGTGGCACATGCACTTTCGCGACTCAAACTCGTTGACGCCCGGGTATGGCACGGTCGACTTTAAGGCGGTGCTGCGCGCAGCGAAGAAGGTCGGCTACGAGGGCTACTGCACGATCGAGAGTGCTCCCATGGTGCCCGACCCTGATACTGCTGCGAAGGATGGCATCGACTACCTGAAGCTTCTGGAGCGTATCGTGGATTACCAGTTGAGCGCCGAATATCCCAACGGGTACGCAATCGCAATATGACCCCGAGATGGAGAAGCCATGCCTCTCGTTGGTATCAGGGAGATCCTGGTTGAGGCCAGAACCAGGCGATATGGCGTTCTCAGCCTGTTGGCTGGGAATCTGGAGATGATCATCGGCCAGATACGCGCGGCGGAGGAACTGCGCGCGCCTCTCATTCTGGCTTTCAGCCAGGAGCTCACACCTCAGGTGCCTCTGGAGTTGGCGATGCCGTGTCTGGTACGTGCCGCCAGCATGGCCCACGTGCCCGTGGCCACCATCCTGGATCATGGACGCGACCTGGACACGATCGTGCGGGCCATTCGGCTGGGCACATCGTCGGTTATGTTCGACGGCTCCTCGCTACCCTACGAAGAGAACGTCAGACACACAAAAGAGGTAGTGCGGATCGCCCACGCCGTTGGGGTTAGCGTGGAAGCCGAGTTGGGCACCGTAGTCGGCCTGGCCGGCAGCGCCAACAGCGAGGCCAAGGGCGTGTGCAGCCTGTTCACAGACCCAGACCTGGCCAGTGACTTCGTCCAGAGGACCGATGTGGACGCGCTCGCCATCTCCTTTGGCAACGTACACGGCCGCTACCAGGGTGATCCCTCGTTGGACCTGTGCCGGCTACGCGCGATCCACAGCCGTGTGAGTGTGCCCCTCTCGATGCACGGCGCGTCGGGCCTGACTGAGGCTCTCTACCGCGAGATCGTTGCCAGCGGCATCAGCAAAGTCTGCTACTACACTGCAGCAGGCATCCGAGCAGCCAGCGATCTCAGGCAGATGCTGGGACCCGCCGGCCAGAACGACGTCTGCTACCACGAGGTCATCGCTCGCGCCATCCGCTTCTTCGAGACCGACACAAAGGCCCTGATCAAACTCATGGGTTGCGCAGGAGCAGCGTGAGAACACCAGAGGTTGGAGACCATGCCACTCAGCCGGGCCTTTGATGCCCTCTTCCACGACGACACGTTCCACGGCACCGGAACCTCCGCAGCAACGCGTGCTTGGTCTGGAGAAGGTGAGGCAGGGGGACATCGCGCCACACTCTGCTCCACAAAGGCCAAAGACGTGCTCTTGTCACTTCGGCGGGGCCGGCCAGGCTTCTGCCGCGAGCGACGGTCACTCGAGGCCCAAGCCCTGCCCTGCGGAGGGACCGCATGACCCTCAAAGACATTCTGGCACTGGCGCAGGATACAGTCCGACTCGAAAGCGCCGCCGTCGCGGCCGTCGCCGATCAGCTTGATGAGAGCTTTGTCCGGGCCGCCGACGCGCTTCTCGCCTGCCCCGGGCATGTGCTCGTCGCCGGGGCAGGCACCTCCCACGCCGTCGCCCTCCGCATGGCGCACCTGCTCTCCTGCTGCGGCACGCCCGCTCTTTTCATCGACGCAGGAGACAGCCAGCATGGCCTGTCCGGCGCTGTGACCGGGCGCGACGTGCTCATCGCCCTCTCCAAGGGCGGCGAGACGGCCGAGGTGAACCACCTTGCCCGGATCGCCAAGAAGCGAGGGGCGACCGTGATCGCCATCACGGAGGCACCGAACTCCACCCTCGGCATGCTCAGCGACATCGTCCTCCAAGTGCAGGCACCTGCCGAGGTTGACCCCTACGGCATGATCGCCACCGGCAGCTCGCTCGTGAACTCGGCCCTCTGCGATGCCCTGTGCGTGGCGCTGCTCCACCTGCGCGGCCACTCGCGGGAGGCCTTTGGCGAGAACCACCCGGGCGGTGCCGTAGGCCTCAAGCTCAAGGGGAAGGACGTGGCTTCCCACCAGAACGAAGGGGGATGCTTGTGAGAGCTCTCAGAAAGACTGGCCCCGGGCCAGGGCACGTTGAGCTGTGTGATGTGCATATTCCCGAGATCGGGCCCAAAGATGTGCTCATGAAGGTCTATGCTGCCGGAGTGTGTGGCAGCGATCTGCTGATCCAGGAGGACAGGCACTTCTATCGGGCACCCGTGACCCTTGGGCACGAGTTCTCAGGAGTCGCCTGGGCAGTCGGCCGGGAAGTCACACGCGTTCGCGAGGGGGACAAGCTGGTAGCCGACATCGAGTGTGGCAGAGGAGACTGGCTCGGGGTGACAGTTGACGGTGGTTTCGCCGAATACATGCGGCTCCCCGAGCACGTCGCCTATGTCGTCCCTGAGCACGTGCCCCTCGATCACGCCTGCCTGGCAGAGCCGATTGTGGCCACACACCATCTGATGCAGGAGCGCGCCCAGGTCAGGGTGGGTGACGATGTCGTGGTCGTAGGCCCCGGACCGATGGGGATAATGGGCGTACAGTACGCCAGGCTGTGCGGTGCCCGGAGGGTCTTTCTGATCGGGCTGCGCAGCGACGAAAAGCGCCTGGCAATCGGCCGACAGTGCGGCGCCGACTATACGCTATACTCCGAGGAAGAGCCCGTAGAAGCCATCATGGCGGCGACCGGCGGCAAGGGAGCCGAGTTTGTGTTAGAATGCTCGGGCAGCCAGGAGGGCGTGCAGCACGCCATCGATTGCGCCCGCAAGGCGCACGAAGGCCCTGGCGGGAAGGGCGTTATCGTCTTCATCAGCCTTTGGGGGCGGAAGTTGACCCTGAACCTGGACGAAGTGAGCCTCGGACAACTGGACATCCGCGGCAGTTGGAGTTGGAACGGAAGGGAGACCTGGGAACACGCTGTGGATCTGCTTGATCGGGGAGTGTTCAGCCTCGACCCGATGATCACCAATCACTACACGCTGGAGGAATGGGAGACGGCCTTTGCCAACCTGAGGACCAGACAGGACCTGAAGGCTCTCATCCATCCCAACGGGCGCGGGTGGGCGAGTTGATCGCCCTTTGCTGATCGGCCTACGCTCACCGGGCAATGGGCGCAGGGGTCCTCAAGCTCCCGGAGGTTGCACATGCAGTTGATCGGCCTCGACATCGGCACAACCGGCTGCAAAGCTTCGCTTTTCGACGTCTCCGGCGCGCTCCTTGCCAGCGCCAGCCGCGAGTACGCCGTTCGGATACCACGGCCGGGTTGGGCCGAGCAGGACGCCGAGGAGGTGTGGCGGCTCGCCCAGGAAGCGTTGCGCGAGGCCATCGCCTCGATCGGAGGTGAGGGTATCGGCGCCATCGGCCTCTCCGTCCAGGGCGAGGCGGTGATGCCCGTCGACGCCGAGGGGAGGGCCCTGCGCCCCGCCATCCTGGGCATGGACACGCGCACCGGGCCACAGAACGCCTGGCTCTGCGACCAACTCGGCGCCGAGCGCCTCTTCCAACTCACCGGCATGCCGGTCCACACCATCAACACCCTGCCCAAGCTGCTCTGGCTCAGGGAGCACGAGCCGCAGGTCTGGGCCAGCGCCCATCGTTTCCTGCTGTACGAGGACCTGATCATCCAAAAGATGACCGGGCAGCCGGCCATCAGCCATTGCCTTGCCTCCCGCACCCAGCTCTACGACCTTCGGGCAGGCCGCTGGTCACCCGACATACTCGCCCTCCTCGAACTCGATGAGCGTCGCCTCGCACCCGTCGTCCCCTCCGGCACACCGGTCGGCAGGATGCGGCCGGCTCTCGCCGAGAGTCTGGGCTTGTGCGAGCCGCCACTGGTCGTCACCGGGGGCCACGACCAGGCCTGCGGTGCCCTGGGGGTTGCGCTGACCCGCCCCGGGCTGGCCATGGTCTCTACCGGCACCGCCGAGGTGGTCGAGGTTGCACTGGGCTCACCCGCCCTCAACGACACTCTATACCGCGCCAATATCTCCTGCTACGCCCACGTGGTGCCCGGCCTCTACCTGGCAATGACCCTCAACCACTCCGGCGGGCTGCTGCTGCGCTGGTTCCGCGATACCTTCTGCCAGGAAGAGCAGCGGAGAGCCGCAGAAAGCGGACAGGATGCCTATGACCTCATCCTGTCCGGGGCGGGACCCGACCCGTCGCCCCTCCTCGTGCTGCCCCACTTTGCGGGCAGTGGCACGCCCACCTTTGACACTGCCTCGAAAGGGGCCATCCTCGGGCTGACCTTCGCGGCCGGCAAGACAGACCTTGCCAAAGCCATCCTGGAGGGGCTGACCTTTGAGCTGCGCCTGAACCTGGAGCTTCTGAGGGGCAGCGGCATCGCCATCGATGAGCTGCGGGCCATCGGCGGGGGCGCCCGATCGCCCCTCTGGCTGCAGCTCAAGGCCGACATCACCGGTATCCCGGTAGTGACCCCTCGTGTGACCCAGGCTGCCTGTTGGGGCGCAGCACTGCTGGCAGGCGCGGGAGCGGGCTACCTGCCCCACGTCGCCCGGGCAGCGGAGGCGTCCGTCGTGCTCGAGCGCCGCTTCGAGCCGGATGCGCCGCGCAGCGCCGCCTTCGACGCCCGGTACCGTCTCTACCGGCGCCTCTACCCCGCCGTAGCCCCAATATGCCACGAGCTGTGAGAAGACGCACACTCTCGGGTTGCAGGACCCGCTGCATCTGCCCGGGCACCGCCTCGCGGTCCCCCCAGCGCAGGCATCACCCAGGGAGGTGAGGCGATGCGAGTTCTCATCATCGGCGGCACCGGACTGATGAGCACCGCGATCTGTGCCCAGCTGCTTGCGCGCGGTGACGAGGTCACCGTGTACAACCGCGGTCAGCGCGAGTCGCGAGTCCCCGGACAGGTCAGGCACATCAGAGGGGACCGCACGCAGCATGGCACCTTTGAGCGACAGATGGCCGAAGCGGGCGCCTTCGACTGTGTGATCGACATGATCTGCTACCGCCCACAGGAGGCCGAGAGTGACATTCGCGCCTTTGCGGGGCGCACCGGCCATCTCGTGTTCTGCAGCACGGTGGACGTCTACGCCAAACCAGCAGGCCGCTACCCCTACCGCGAGAACGAGCCTCGCCGCCCGCAAATACGGGCGCATCGAAGACAGCACCACCTTCCCCGCCTACGACAGGATCATCGCCTCCTGGAACAGACTGGCGCAAGGCCTGGCCCAGGAAGCCCCGATCCCTGATGCCTGAGTACACTGCAGACACCCGAGAAGGAGACCCGAATGAGGAGCAACACACCCAGCGTTGCCTGGCGAACCGTGGCCGAGTGGGAGTTGCACAGCCCGCAGCGCTACGGAAATCCCTTTACTGACGTCTCGGTTGAGGCTGTGTTCACCAGCCCCACAGGAGGTCGCTACGTCGTGCCGGCTTTCTACGACGGAGACGGCACCTGGCGGGTGCGCTTCAGCCCCGGTGAGATAGGGCTTTGGACCTACGAGACCCTTGCGCGTCCGGCAGATGCGGCTCTGGCCACCGGAGGCGCCTTTGAGGTCGTCGCGGGGGAAGGCAGGCCCTTCCTCCGCGCCACGCCAGGGCGAGCCTGGGGTTTCCACGACGAGTTGGGCAGGCCCGTCTTCCTGCTGGGCGACACCGTCTATAACCTTTTCGGCATGGCCCATTGTGCGGCCGACGTGGAGGCGTTCCTCGAGCGGCGCGCACAGCAGGGATTCAACCTCCTGCGTGTACGGGTCCCCGTCTCCCCCTTCCACCCCCCCGAAGGCTACAGTGCCTGGCAGACGCGCCGCACCTGGCCCTGGGGCGGCAGCGAGCAGTCGCCCCGCTTTGACCAGATGAACCTGGAGTACTTCCGGACAGTGGACCGCGTGGTGCGTGCCGCCGAGCGGCTGGGCCTCGGCCTCGAGGTGATCATGGAGGCCTGGGGCTTTGAGTTTCCTTTCAACAGCCGACAGATCTTCACCCCGGAGTGGGAAGAGCTCTGGCTCCGCTACCTGATTGCGCGGTACGACGCGTTCTCCTGCGTCTACTTCTGGACGCTCCAGAACGAGTACGAGTACTATCCGAACGGCGACTGGCACTACAAGCCGGTTGCTGACCGCTGGGCGATGCGGGTCGGCCGGTGGGTCAAGGCCGTGGCGGCACATGGCCACATCGTCTCGGTGCACAACGGCCCCTGCGAGCCGCCCTTTGCCCGCCGTTTCGCGGCTGATCCCGAGGCTATCGACGCCATCATGTTCCAGTGCTGGGGAACAACAGGCCCAGATGACGCCTGGCTCGCCGCCGGCATCGAAGAGCAGATTCGGCGGAGCCTCTCGGGCTGGCGCGGCTCAGCCGTGTTTGCCGAGTACGGCTACGAGCGCAATCCCGCTCTGCCCCTCGTCTTTCCCGGATTCGAGTACTGCGACCCCGACCACAGCCGCCGTGGCGCCTGGCGGGGCGCCTTCTGTGGCCTGGGCGTGATCCACGGTTTCGAGAACTCGTGGGGCCCGTGGCAGGTGCTCGAGGCCGACCAGCCCGGCCTGCAGTACCTCTTGCACTTGCGGCGTTTCTTCGCCGAGATCGCCCCGTTCCACGAGCTACAGCCCGCCCCGGAGTTGCTTGCTGGCGGCCCGAAGGAGCCGGGGCACCGGCCCCTCATCCTGGCGAGCGCTGACCGCCACCTCGTCGCTGCCTACCTGCCGGTCGGCGGGCGGCTTGTCCTGGCGCTTCCCGAGACCGCAGGCTATCAGGCGCGGTGGTACGACCCGCGGACGGGCGCCCTCGAGAATGCGATCGGCGGACCGGAGCCAAGCAGTTACGAGGCACCCAGAGGTGAAGCACGGCGGCAGTGGGACTGGGTGCTACTGCTTTCGCGCTGATCGACGCTTAGCCTGACAGGATCTCCAATTGATGCGCCGGTTGTTCAGACGCGTGCCGAGGCTCTGGGGGGGGCTTCATCGCGGCGCGGCTGTGCGCGGCGATCCGCTTCGTATCGGCGCCGCTGAGCGCGCCTCGGCGATACGCCTGTGCACTCGCTATGCCGGTTCACGCGCTTCCGCCCTGCTCCGGGCGTCGCGCCCCCCACCGTTCTCTCGCCACTTGACTTCTTCGCCAACCCATAGTATCACCCCTGTTCAGGCGGTCCGTCCGCCGCCTGCACGCCAGGTGAGCGTTCGTTCACTCGTGCCGGCACCCGCGCGGCGGTAGACTCCGGCACGTGCGGGCCAGCCCAGGGAGGAATACCATGTCCGCCAGGCCTACCGTGATAGTCGACCCGCACTACCGGCGGATGTCCGAGATCTTTTCGCCCGACGACCTCGCCCGTCTCCACCGCACCGTCGAGGTCGTCTGGGGCAGGGACGAGCCAATGCCCCTTGGTGCTGCCGTCGCCGCCCTGCGGGACGCGGTCGCCATCGTCTGCACCGACTGGCGGTACGGAGAGGTTCTCGAGCAGGCCCCCTTGCTTCGGGCGATCATCAGCGTCAGTGGCGCATTTCCCCGTGGGCTCAACTATGACAAGTGCTTTGCCCGCGGCGTCCGTGTGCTTTCCGTGGCGCCGGCCTTTGGCCGGCAGGTCGCCGAGATGGCCCTCGGCATGGCCCTCGCCGCCTGCCGCGACATCGTCGCCGGCGATGCCGCCATGCGCGCCGGCACCGAGCGATACCTCCACGAGGGCAACATCGGCACCTTCATGCTCTACGGCAAGCGGGTCGGGATCATCGGCTATGGGGGCATTGCGCGATGCCTCCGCCCCCTGCTCGACGCTTTCGGGTGTGAGATCGCGGCCTACGACCCCTGGCTGGCCGATGGTTACCTCCGGTCCCTCGGTGTCAGGCCCCTGCCTCTCGCAGAGCTCCTCGCCACGTCCAAAGTGACCTTTGTGCTGGCGCCCCCGACCCACGAGAACAAGGCCCTCCTTTCCCGCGACCTTCTGGAAAAGATGCCGCTCGGCGCCGTGCTGGTGCTGATCAGCCGCGCGCACGTCGTCGACTTCGATGCCCTCACCGAGTTGGTGCTCGCCGGCCGGATCAAGGCAGCTATCGACGTGTTTCCGATGGAGCCGATGCCGCTCGACCACCCCATCCGTCGGGCCCCCGGTGCGGTGCTCTCTGCCCACCGCGCTGGCGCGGTACAGGAGGGTCTCTGGGAGATTGGCCAGATGGTCGTCGACGACCTGGAGGCCGTCGCTCGCCAGCTGCCGCCGCAGCGGCTCCAGGTCGCGCAGCCGGAGACGGTCGCGCGCTTTGCCTCGATGGCAGCTGGCAAGCCACCACAGAAGTGAGGGGGACCCTCCCGGCAGGACGTGGCATCGCCGCGCTGGCGGACATGGCTGATCGGGGGTATGCAGCATGCGTCTCGGCATCAGCTCGTGGACCTTTCCCTGGGCCGTCGGCGTCGCAGACAGGCCCCTCCGCCCAACCGACCTGCTCGACCGGGCAGCCAAGCTCGGGGTACGTGTCGTCCAGATCTGCGAGAACCTTCCCCTGGAGGCGCTAAGCGCGGGAGAGCTGGCGGAGCTTTCGCGCTGGGCGAACTCTCTGGGCATCAGCATCGAGGTAGGCACCTGCGGCATCGGCACGGCCCATTTGCGCAGCTACCTGCGCATCGCTGAACGGCTGGGCTCGCCTATAGTTCGCCTCTGGCTGGACACCCCGACCCGTCGCCCCAGCGAGCAGGCAATCGCCTCCATCCTGCGGCAGGTCGCCCCCGACTTCGAGCATGCCGGCATATGCCTGGCAATCGAGAACAGCGACCGGGTCAAGGCGGCGACCCTGGCCCAGATCATCGACCGGGTCGCAAGCCCATCGGTGCGGGTGTGCCTGGACACAGGCAACTCGCTAGGGTGCCTGGAGGGTCCTGAAGCCGTCGTCGACGCGCTGCGCCCTCTCGCCGTCTGTCTGCACATCCGCGACCTGGTGGTCCAGCGGGCGAGCCATGGGATGGGGTTCGTCATCGAGGGGCGCCCGGCCGGCCAGGGCCAGCTCAACATCCCCTGGCTGCTCCAGGCCCTGGGCGACCGCGATATATCCGCCATCCTCGAGCTGTGGACGCCACCCGAGAGCCGGCTCTCCGCCACTATCGCCAAGGAAGAGGCCTGGGCAACGAGCAGCATCACCTACCTGCGCCAGTTGATCCCCCAGTAGATGGAGCCGCACCAGCGCCGCAACCCTCGCAGCGCCGCGCCATGCCTTGGCGCACGCCGCGACGAGTTCCGCCAGACCACGTGTCAGGTTAACAGACAAGGAGACCGACAACAATGGTAGCCCTCTTCGACCTCCCACTCCCCGAGCTGGAGGCCTACCAGCCTCCGCGTGAGGAGCCACCGGATTTCGACGCCTTCTGGGAGCGCACGCTGGCCGAGGCCCGCTCTCACCCGATCGCCGCAGGCTTTGCCCCGGTCGACTTTGGTCTGCGGACGGTCGAGACCTACGACGTGACCTTTGCGGGCTACGGCGGGCAGCCCATCAAAGGCTGGCTGCTGCTGCCCCGACAGCGGCAGGAACCCCTCCCCTGCCTCGTCGAGTTCATCGGATATGGCGGCGGCCGGGGCTTTCCGACCGACTGGCTGCTCTGGAGCAGTGTGGGCTTTGCCCACCTGGTCATGGATACTCGGGGGCAGGGCTCTGCATGGCGCCCCGGGGATACCCCTGACCCGCAGCCCGAGGGCGCGAGCCCGCACGTTCCAGGCTTTATGACGCTCGGGATACTGGACCCCGAGACCTACTACTACCGGCGAGTCTTCACCGATGGAGTGCGCGCCGTCGAGGCGGCCCGCAGCCATCCGGCCGTCGATGCGATGCGGATCGCCGTGACCGGCGGCAGCCAGGGGGGAGGGATATCCCTGGCCGTGGCCGCGCTGGAGCCAGCGGTGTCGGTTGTCATGCCCGACGTGCCCTTCCTCTGCCACTACCGCCGGGCGGTCGAGCTCATCGACACCAACCCGTACGCCGAGATCGCCGCGTTCTGCCGCGTGCATCGGGACAAGGTGGACCGCGTCTTCCACACGCTTTCGTACTTTGACGGCGTCAACTTTGCCGCCCGCTGCCGCGCCCGGGCGCTCTTCTCGGTCGGCCTGATGGATGATATCTGCCCGCCCTCGACCGTCTTTGCCGCTTACAACCACTTTGCCGGCCCCAAGGAGATCCGGGTCTGGCGGTACAATCACCACGAAGGGGGCGAGAACTTTCAGGCGCTGGAAAAGATCCGGTTCCTGAGGAGCCTGTGGTCGTAGCTAGGGTCGGCGCCCTGCTGTCACACCCGAGGACGCCTACCGGTCTGGGTGTCCGGAACTCTCGGCTTTGGCCTTTGGGAGCGCAGCTGGCGTGCGGTGCACAGGCCGCTGAGATGACGCCCAAGGCGCAGCTTGCACGGGCCCGCTCCCCTCTTTCCCTTCAAGGGCGGACAGCCCTCTTCGGTCGTAGGGCGACGACCTTGCCCATCGAGGGGCC
>DYEI01000485.1 GCA_020725765.1 Anaerolinea sp.
ACCCCGCTTTGCCCAGCGGGCAAAGCGGGGAATGCCCCAGGGGTGGGGGTCCCTCGATACGCCATGCCCTCGCCCCACAGCCGAAGAAGGCTGTCCGCCCTTGAAGGCCGGCTCGGCGGAAGGGACGCCAGGGGTGGGGGCCTTGCCAACAGCGCAGAAGAGTCTGCCCCCAGATTGAGCTACACCCGAGCGTGTGCCAATGCTTCCCTCAACGGCGCAGTTGTGCTATACTGCGCACACTGCGCCAGGCGCGCAATCACTGCTGGAGTTGACGAGGTATGCCCAGAAGCAAGAGCTCCCGAAGCAGGAAGCGAACGGCAGCGCGAGGGCCGCTGATCCGGCTCTCGGGCGCCGCCAGGCTCCAGCTCGGCGGCGCGACGCTCCTCATGCTATCCCTCGTCACCCTGCTGAGTCTGCTCTCGCTCAGCCACGGCCGGCTGACCGCGGCGTGGCTGAGTCTCCTCGCGCAGGCCTTCGGCTGGGGGCGGCTGGTCATCCCCTTTGGGCTGGGGATTGCCGGGATTCTGCTCTTCATGGCTGGGGCCGGGCACACTGTGGCGCTTCCCTGGCGCCGCGTGATCGGGCTGGCCCTTCTGTTTCTGAGCACAGAGGGCCTGATTCACAGCATCGGCTATGCGCCGGGCATCGAGTCCCTGGACGCCGCCAGAAGGGGCGTGGGCGCAGGCTTCCTGGGCTATGGCATTCAGCAGCTCCTGTGGCTTGCGGTAGGTGACCTGGGCGGAGTGCTCGTGCTGGTGGTAGCCCTGGTCGGGGCTGTGCTCCTGGTCATCGACCGACGGCCGACGGACCTGGTGGCGCTGGCAGTTCGCGCCTGGAGCGGGGCTACGGCCTGGTATCGCCTGCGGCGCGTGCCCGTCGGCGGTGGGCTGCCGGCGCCGGTACGCGAGCCGGCGGGGCCCGTCCTCGAGCGCCTGAGCGAGCCGGTGCTCCGGCCGCGGCCGGCTCCGCCCCCGTCACCGGCGGAGCGGGCACCGGCTGTATCGGGGCCCGAATCGAGAGCTGACGCACAGCCGAGGGCGATCGGCGCAGCACACGAGTGGCGGCTGCCAGCCATCGAGGAGATTCTGGAGCCGGGTACCGAGCAGGAGCTGAGCGAGGCAGAGATCCGCACCAAGGTGCGGATCATCGAGGAGACTCTGCAGAGCTTTGGCGTGCCCGCGCGGGTGGTCGAGGTGAATCAGGGGCCGGCGGTCACCCAGTTCGGCGTAGAGCCCGGCTATATCGAGCGCCGCGACCAGAACGGCCGGCTGCGCCGGTTCAAGGTCAAGGTCAGCAAGATCGAGTCCCTGGCCAACGACCTGGCACTGGCCCTTGCCGCCACCTCCCTGCGCATCGAGGCGCCGGTGCCGGGCCGGCCCATGCTGGGAATCGAGATTCCCAATGCCCGCATGGCCAACGTCACCCTCCGCAGCGTCATGGAGTCGGAGACCTTCCGCCGGATCAGCTCGCGGCTGCGCCTCGCCCTCGGGCTGGACGTGTCCGGCCAGCCGGTCGTGGCGGACCTCGCCACCATGCCACACCTCCTGATTGCCGGTGCAACCGGCTCGGGCAAGAGCGTCTGCATCAACGCCATCATCGCCTGCCTGCTGTGCGACAACACCCCAGATGACCTCCGTCTCATCCTCATCGACCCGAAACGGGTCGAGCTGACGGGGTTCAACGGCGTTCCGCACCTGCTGACTCCGGTCGTCGTCGACATTGACCGCGTCGTCGGCACCCTCAAGTGGGTCACTCGCGAGATGGACCGGCGCTATGGCATCTTTGCCCAGGTCGGAGTGCGCAACATCGAGGGCTACAACGCCTCGGCGCCGAACCGCGGCGACCCCCCGTTCCCCTATATTGTGGTCATCATCGACGAGCTGGCCGACCTGATGATGGTCGCGCCCGACGAGGTCGAGCGCTCTATCTGCCGCATCGCGCAGATGGCGCGGGCCACCGGCATCCACCTGGTCATCGCCACACAGCGACCCTCGGTCGACGTCGTCACCGGCCTGATCAAGGCCAACTTTCCGGCGCGCATCAGCTTTGCCGTCTCCACCCAGGTCGACTCCCGCGTCATCCTCGATGCCCCCGGCGCCGAGCAGCTCCTCGGCCGCGGCGATATGCTCTTCATGCCGCCCGATGCCGCCAAGCTGACCCGCGTGCAGGGCAGCTATGTGTCGGAGGCCGAGCTGTCGCGGCTGGTGAACTACTGGAAGGGTCTGAACAGCTCCCTCGCTGCAGGTAACCTGCAGGGTGCGCCCGATTCGATCCTGGTGCAGAAACCCCTGTGGCAGGAGATCGCCGAGGAGGAGGACGAGGACGACGGCGACCCCCTGCTGGACGAGGCTATCGCCGTCGTGCGCGCTCAGAACCGGGCCTCCGTGTCGCTCCTCCAGCGCAAGCTGCGCATCGGCTATGCGCGGGCTGCCCGCCTGATGGACCTGCTGGAGGAGCAGGGAATCGTGGGGCCGCCCGAAGGGCCCAACCACAGCCGCCCGGTGCTGGCCTTCGAGGACGAGGAAGAGGCCACCGAAGAGGAGTACGACTACGAGGAGAACGGCCAGTAGCAGCGCGGCTGTGCCCGTCCGGCTACCGCGATCGCTTCAGGCCTTCGAGCAGAATCGAGGCGACGGCGTGTGGGCTGCGCCGGATACGAGTGGCATCTTCCCCTGCCGCACATCCCCCGAAGTACACCCCGAGGATCACCGCGGTAGCCAGCCTGGGATCGATTGCGCAAAAGTCCTTCCCCAGGCATCCGGCACGCACAATCTCCTGCTCAACGTAGGCACGGAGGGGCTCGTAGGCGTGCTGCACAACCTCCCGCACCTCCGGCTCGGGGGCCTGCATCGCCGAGGCGATCAGCCGGACGGCGTTCGGGAACCCTTCGGCGAAGGCGAAACCCGCCGCGAACAGGCGCTCGAGGCGGGAGGGCGGGTCAGCCGCGCCGGCTGTCCCCTGCAGGACGAGCTCACAGTGCTGGGCGGCGATGTCCCCGACGACCGCGGCAAAGAGGGCCTGCTTGGAGGGAAAATAGTTGTAGATGGTGCCCTGCGCGTACCCCGCCGCCCGCGAGATGCGGTTGATGTTGGCGCCAGGGTAGCCCCGCGTCGCGAACTCGTCGACGGCCGCCGCGAGCAGCCGGCGGCGAACCTCCTCCTTGATCTGCTCGCCCTCGGAACGTTTGTAGCGGGGCATGGGGCCTCCTGATAGCAACGGCGCGGTTTGATGTCCGCACCGCGAGTGGAACGGCGAGGCGTTCCACACAATGGGTCGCCGCGCGGAGCGGATTCCCTCTACCGGGCGGCAGAGGCGGCCTCCGCCCGCGTTCGGTCTTGACCGATGGCCAGCCGTCGCTAGAATACGGGGCGCTCTGTGGGCACGGGGCGCGCACTCTCACCCATCTCTCTGACCCGAGGAATGGAGGCTGCAGGCAAGCCATGGTTGAGCCATCTGGTGTGCAACCGGTACCGCCGCCGCTGATGACCTCCGAGCCCGGCTCCTTCGCCGAGGCCACGATCATCCGGCGCAAACCGCAGATCATCGAGGACGTTATCCGTGATAACGACTACCCTCCGGAGATCGTCGATGCGCTGCGTGCTCTGGAGGAGGAGATCCTGACCGGCGAGATTCAGCCCCTCGCCGAGCCAGCTCCCGACCGTGCAGAGTGGGATGCCCTGTGGTGCCGCCACGTGGGCCTGACCTGGCGCAACGTGCCCTGGTACTTTGCGGAGGCTTTCTTCTACCGGCGGCTGCTGGAGGCGGTGCGGTACTTCCAGCCGGGGATCTGGCAGGGGCACGACCCCTTTGCGGCACAGAAGCGCCGCCAGATCGAGGGGCCAGGCGGCGCCGTGACCCTGGCCGCCGAGCTGATCCCGCTCCTGCCAAAGGAGCCCGCCGAGGCAGCCCGGGCCCTGATCTACGCCAGCCTCTGGGGCAACCGGGTCGACCTCTCCAACCGCGAGGTCCTGGCCGGGGCAGCCGTGCAGGCAGGGCACCCCGAGGATGTGCTGATCGACGACTCGGCCGGGGTCGCCGAGTTCCTGCGGCACGAGCCTCACGACCGCATTGACTTTGTCAACGACAACGCCGGCCCGGAGGCCGCCTTCGACCTCCTGCTGGCCGACCTGATCCTCGAGCAGGGATGGGCCGGGCAGGTGCGCATGCACCTCAAGGCGTACCCCTTCTTCGTCTCCGACGCCATGGTCAAGGACGTCCGTGAGCTCATCACGCGGCTCGAAGGCGCTGCCCAGACTCGAGACGCTGCGGACCGCCTCGCCGGCTGGCTGCAATCGGGCATCCTGGAGCTGCGCGACCATCCCTTCTGGACAAGCGCCTACACCTTTGACGAGATGCCCGCCGACCTGCGCCGCGAGATCGGCGCCGCCGACCTGGTCATCCTCAAGGGCGACGCCAACTACCGCCGGCTGCTCGGCGACCGGCACTGGCCCCTCACCGCCAGCCTGGAGGAGATCACCGCCTACTTCCCGGCGCCCTACGCCGTCCTGCGCACCCTCAAAGCCGAGATCCTCGTCGGCCTGTCGGAGAGCCAGGTTCAACTGCTCAGGAGCGCCGAGGCGGACTGGCTCATCAACGGCCGTCGGGGCATCATCCAGCTCGTGGTGCCGCCGCCCCGCTGACCGGCCTCCGCTCAGGCGACGGGCTGCGGCAGCGGCAGCGTGTCGATGACCTCTCGTACCGCCCGCGCACTGGCCTGGAAGCGCGCCTCTTCCTCCGGGCTCATGGGCACGCAGAGCCTGCGTTCGATCCCCTGCCGCCCGATGACCATTGGCACACTGATGCAGACGTCCGACACGCCGTGACAATCCTCGAGCAGGCCGGAGACGGTGAGGATGGTGTGCTGGTCCCGGAGGATGCTCTCGACGATCCGCTCCATCCCGGAGGCGATGGCGAAGTAGGTGGCGCCTTTGAGCTCGATGATGTGGTAGGCGGCATCCCGTACCTGGGCAAAGATCTGCTCACGCTCGCCATCGAGGCAGGGCGCACCGGTCACCGCGCAGTACTCGTCGATGCTCATGCCAGCGATGGTGGCCGAGCTCCACAGGGGCACCTCGGTATCCCCATGCTCGCCCACGATATACGCATGCACGCTGCGCGGATCCACGCCAAAGCGGGCGCCGAGGATATAGCGCAGACGCGCCGTATCCAGGATGGTCCCGGCGCCGATGACCTGGCTGGGCGGCAGGCCCGAGAGCCGCAAGGCGTAGTAGGTGAGCGAGTCCACGGGGTTCGTGGCGATGAGCAGGATCGCCTCCGGGGCGTAGCGGACGACCTGGGGGATGATCTCGTCAAACACCCGGGCGTTGCGCTGCGCGAGCTCAGGGCGCGTCTCTCCCGGCCTCTGCGCGGCGCCGGCGGCAATGGCCACGACGGTAGCGCCTGCGCAGTCGGCGTACTCCCCGGAGCGGATGTTGATCGGCCGGTGGAACGGCATGGCGTGGCTGAGGTCCATCGCCTCGCCGGCGGCGCGTGCCCGGTTGACGTCAATGAGGATGATCTCCGGGGTCAGACCGCTCCAGAGCAGGGCATAGCCAAAAGTCGCACCGACCATGCCCGTGCCCACGATGACCACTTTGGGCCGCTGGGCAGTAAGCACAGCCAACCTCCTGGCGATCGGCCATCGGCCCACTGCGGCCGATAGCCGAGAGCTATTTCGCCAGCACCTGCGCCAGCTCGTAGAGCCGGAGGTCCAGCGGCTTGGTGCCGTGCACGACCTCTTCCAACGGAACCGTCCTGACGTTGCCCTCCTGAATGACCACCACCACCCCAGTCTCGCCGCGGATCAGGGCCTCGACGGCCGCCGCACCGAAGCGGGTTGCCAGCAGCCGGTCGAAGGCACCGGGGGCCCCGCCGCGCTGCACGTGCCCGAGGGTCGTTACGCGCAGCTCAAAGCCGAGCCGCTCCCCGTGCTCACGAAAGTACTGCGCGATGGCCTCGGCGTTGTACTGCGCTCCCTCCGCGACAACGGCGATGGCGTGCTCCTTGCCCCGATCGTAGGCTTCGCGCAGGCCGCGGGCGATCTCCTCGGGCTCCATAGGGACCTCGGGGATGATGATCAGCTCCGCGCCGCCGGCGAGGCCCGCGGCCAGCGCCAGGTAGCCCTGTTTGCGGCCCATGACCTCCACCAGAAACGCCCGCTGGTGCGAGCTGGCCGTGACCCGCAGCCGGTCAATGGCCTCCAGGGCCACATTCACGGCAGTATCGACGCCGATGGAGACGTCGGTGCATGGGAGATCGTTATCGATGGTCGAGGCGATCCCCACCACCGGAAACCCCTCGCGATGCAGCGCATAGGCCCCTGCCTGCGACCCGTTGCCGCCGATGATCACCAGCGCCTCGATGCCGCGGCTGGCCAGGTTCGCTATGGCCTTGCTGCGGCCCGGGGCCGTCTTGAACTCTTCGCTCCGCGCGCTGCCCAGGAAGGTGCCGCCCAGCTGCATGATCCCGCCCACGCTGCGGGCCGTCAGGGGCTCGATTTCGTCGGCGATCAGCCCAGCGTAGCCGTGGCGCACCCCAAAGACCTCCAGCCCACTGTGGATCCCGATACGGACCACGGCCCGCACGGCGGCGTTCATCCCGGGAGCATCGCCCCCGCTGGTCAAGACGGCAATCCGCTTCATGGACACCTCCGACCCCACGAGCCAGTACACAGGCGCGCTGACCGGCGCAGTATACCATGGGCGCGAAGCAGGACACAAGTCGTTCGCCGACAGCGGCCTCTCTGCCCCGTTCCCGGCTCCATCTTCCCTCTGAGAGGGACACGCCCTCTCGAGTGGAGAGGTCTCCTGGGGCAGCCGGGTGGCTGGAGGGGTCCGAGCAAGGCACTCGACGGGCACTGCCCCGCCCTGTACCCCCCTCCCCGCCGCTTAGCTACGCATTGCCGCCAGGTCCGGCAGCAAAGCATCAAGGCGCATGAGATAGCACCCCGGCGCTGATCCCAGCGGACCACCCGCTGTGCACACCGCTGCTCGGGACACGCCGGGTGGCAGCCGGATGTGCTGCAATTGAGTGCCCCACCCCTGCCCCTCCCCCAGGCAGGCGCC
>DYEI01000486.1 GCA_020725765.1 Anaerolinea sp.
CGCGCCGCCGCAAAACACCCCATGAAAGAAGGGCCCCCTCCCCCGGGCCGGCCTGCGGGCCGACCCGGGGGAGAGGGCGGCGGGGGTGGGGACCCTGTCGGCAGCGCAGAAGAGCCTACCCCCAAACCGAACTACACCCGGCGGTGGCTGCCCAGAGTCGCACCCACGCCAGCGCGCCGCAAGCTCCGCTGCCCTCGGGATCGCGAAAGCATGCTCGCGGCCACCCCACCCACTTCGGCGCGTCCCCCATCCCAGCCTCCGTGCTCTGAGCAGCCATCGCCTGCGCAAAGCACGGGCAAACGGAACCTCACAACATGGCGACCATCCAGCCGCCCAGCACCAGGAACAGGCCGGCCGTAGCCAGCTTGATTGCGCCGCTGCGACGGTTCACAAACTGCCCAAGCCGCTCCGAACTCGTACCCCAGAAGGCCAGCACAAACACGACCACCAGTGGCACCACAAACAGTACATTGTACAGGAGCAGGTACAGGAGCGCTCGCGCCCGCAGCGCCGGCACCCCCAGCACAAAGATGATGGTCGGCAGGTAGACCTGCCCCGTGCAGGCCAGCTCTATCAGCGAGACCACCGCGCCCGTGACGAGAGCAATGCCGCCGACCACCCGCACGTTCGCTCCTTGCCGGATCACTTGATTGATGCGGCGCCGCAACCGGGTGGGCAGCTTGAGCTTCATCTGGTCGGGGCGGCCGCGGCGCATCTGATACCAGTCGTACAGGCTCCCTGCCGCGAAAATCGCGCACAGCAGCGCGGTAAGCCCGTACAGGTACCGGCTGATCGCCGGCAGGAAAGGCAGCGCCGCCAGGGCCCTCAGCAGCCCGGCCCCAACCCCCATGTAGGTGGCAAAGACCCCCAGCGTGAACATCGCCCCCACGAGCAGGATCTCTCGCCCCTTCCGCCCATCAAACGTCAGGTACGAGATAAAGAACACGATGGTGGCAAAGGCGCAGGGGTTGAGCCCATCGACTAGGCCGGCAGCGACAACCGTCAGCACACCAAAGGACCGAAAGCGCTCCAGGATGCCGGCCTGCGCACCGCTGATATCGGCCGCATCCAGCCAGAAGGCCTCGCTCCCCCCCGAGAGGTAACGCCGGAGCACGGGCTCGAGATTCCGTGCGTTCAGCTCCGCGCCTACCAGCGCATCGGACCCCACAAACACCGCGGGCGCCGTGAGGCGCCGGTCCGCCGGCACCCCCAGCCGCTCTCCCAACCACTCGGCCAGGGCAGCATGCTTCGCAATGTCGTACTCGTGTACCTCGAGCTGGGGATACTGCTCCTTCAGATAGCGCAGGTCATAGCCCGCCCGGTCGCACTCGTGGCAGCCAACCTGATAGAAGAAGGCCAGGTGTACGGGCGGCAGGCTCTGTGCGGCGGACGTTGGGGTCGCCGCAGCCGATGCCTCTTCGTCACAGACGTGACAGACCTTCGGGGTGCGCGTCGGCTGCGGCGTCGGGGCAGCTGTCTCCTCGAGCCCCTCGGGCCAGGAGACCCCTCCCCTGGCGAGCCACTCCTCCACCAGCCGCCGTAGCTCGCTGCGTATCTCCCCTTCTCCGAACAGCACGCGGTCACCGATAAAGAGCTCCGGCACCGTCGCCTTGTCCGGCGGTACCCCGTGGATTCTCTCCAGCCTGAGTAGCGTGTTATAGCTGGCCGAATCCGATATCTCGATCAATCTGATCTCAAGCCGGTCGCCGTACTCCGCCCGGAGCGGAGGGAGCACCTCTTCCAGGACGACCCGACAGTGCGGGCAGGTCTCGGAGTAGAAGAGCGCCGCGCGGACAACCGGGGCATCGGCCTGCGCGCGCAGCGTTGCCGGCAACAGCAACCGAAACAGGAGAATGGTGAGGAATGTGAGAACGCGAGGTCGATGCATGCCCGAGTTTCCCCCCGACCGGCTCAACACAGCAGTGGCGCTGGTGACTCGGCTGGATGGGGCTCACAACACCGCAACTTGCTCAGCACCATACGAGTATGCGAATTCTGGCATGCAATATACAGCGCAAAATGGCCCGTGTCAAAGGCACGTCGCTCACGGGCCAGAGACGACCGCCCTGCGCAACGCGCGGATCGCCTCCTCGATATGCGCCCGCTCGATGCCATAGTGGGTGACCGCCCGCAGCTTGCGCTCCTCGATGGGGTTGATTTTGACGCCCTCGGCCAGGAGCCGCCGCGAGAGCTCGGCCGGCGTCAGCGCCGGATCGGCCACCTCAAAGATGACGATGTTCGTCTGCACCGTGCGCGGATCGATCGCCAGGCCCGGAATCTCGGCGATGGCCTCGGCCAGCAGCCGCGCATTGGCGTGATCCTCCGCCAGCCGGTCGATCATCTCCTCGAGGGCCACAATCCCCGCCGCTGCCAGCACCCCGGCCTGCCTCATCCCGCCGCCGACGATCTTGCGGTTCCGCCGCGCCTCAGCGATGAACTCGTGCGAGCCACAGACGAGGCTGCCGACCGGTGCCGAGAGGCCCTTGGAGAGGCAAAAGCTCACCGAGTCGGCCTCGGCCGCCAGAGTGCTCGCCGGCACCCCGAGGGCGATGGCCGCATTGAAGATGCGTGCTCCGTCGAGGTGCACCCGCAGCCCGTGCGCATGGGCGACCGCCGCAACGGCGTGAATCTGCTCCGCCGAGAGCGCCGCGCCGCCACAGCGGTTGTGGGTGTTCTCCAGGGCCACGAGTCGCGAGCGCGGAAAATGCACGTTGTCCGGGCGGATGGCTGCCTCAACGTCTGCCGGCCGCAAGGTGCCATCGGGCTGGTTGGGCACCGTCCGCACGTGCACGCCACCGAGCGCCGATGCGCCGCCCGCCTCGTAGAGGAACATGTGCGCCCGATCGCCCACGATCATCTCATCGCCCCGGCCACAGTGCGTAAGCACCGAGACCAGGTTGGCCATGGTGCCGCTGGCTACAAAGAGCGCGGCTTCCTTCCCGACGCGCTCGGCAGCCATCTCCTGCAACCGGTTCACCGTCGGATCCTCGCCAAAGACGTCGTCCCCGACCTCGGCACGGTACATGGCCTCCCGCATGCGGGGCGTCGGCAGGGTCACGGTATCGCTGCGCAGATCGATCATGGTGGGGAAACCTTTCTTTGCGTGGAGAGCCGGGCAAAGTGCGAAAGGAAGATGCGCGGTCGCCCGCCCCTAGCGCCTCAGCTGTCTGAGGACCTCCTCCAGCTCGGGCGGCAGCGGCGCCCGGAAGGTCATCTCATCGCCGCTGATAGGGTGACGGAAGGTCAGCTCCGCCGCGTGCAGAAAGACCCGGTCCAGCGCCAGGCGCTGTCGCTCCGGACCGTACACCCGGTCCCCAACAACCGGGTGCCCGATGGCCGCCAGATGCACGCGGATCTGGTGCGTCCGTCCAGTGACCGGCCGGACCTCCACCAGCGTATAGTTGCCCAGCGGCTCGAGGACCTCGTACTCGGTGATCGCCTCGCGCCCTCCCTCGCTGACTACCGCCATGCGCTTGCGCTCGCGCTCATCGCGCGCGACGGGAGCCTCGATGCGGGCCCGGTTCAGCCTGGGCCGGCCGATCACCAGCGCCAGGTAGACCTTGCGCACCGTGCCCGCCTTGAACTGCGCCCGCAGCGCATCGCGCACCGGAACCGTCCGCGCGACCAGAAGGACCCCCGAGGTGTCGCGGTCAAGCCGGTGGACCAGCCCCGGGAACCCCTCCTCCGCCGGCCACGACCGAAGCTCTGGGTACCGCGCCAGCAGCGCGTTCACCAGCGTATCCGACACATGCCCATGGGCCGGGTGGACCACCAGCCCGGCCGGCTTGTTCAGCACCACAATGGCCCCGTCCTCATAGAGGACGTCCAACGGAATCGGGACCGCCTCCGGCTCCCGCTCCGCCGGGCGCAGGGCCACCTCGACCATATCTCCCTCTGCCACACGATAGCTGGCTTTGGCCGGCGCGTGATTGACCAGGACGTGGCCCTCGTCGATCAGCTTCTGCACCGTCGCCCGGGACAGGCCCATGAGCCGCCCGGCAACGTACCGGTCCAGCCGCTGGCCCTCTTCCTCCGGGGTTACCTCAAGGCGTTGGGTCACGCTCACAGTCGCCATACTGCCCTGCAGAGGCCTCCGTCAATCCAGGCGCGGCTTTCTTGCCAGGCTCCTCCTCCGGATTGTGTCGGATGAAGAGCCAGGCCAGGATCACCACGCCGATGACGATGCACGAGTCCGCCACGTTGAACACCGGCCAGACCTTAAAGTCGATGAAATCGATCACCCGACCGAAGCGCAGCCGGTCGAGGAGGTTGCCCAGTGCGCCGCCGAGCTGCATTCCGAGGCACACCTGCGCCAGCCAGTGGGAAAGCGCGAGCTGCCGGTAGAATACCAGCAGCGCGGCGACGACGATCAGTGCGACGACCACATAGACGTTCCCAAGCTGTGGCAGGATCCCAAAGGCCGCGCCGGTGTTGGTCACGTAGGTCAGGCTCACGATGTTGCGGAGCGGCTCGATCGGGTTCCATGGCACCTGCGGCTCGAGATAGCGCATGACGGCGGCCTTGCTGATCTGGTCCAGCGCCAGCACGGCCGCCGCCACTATGAACAGCAGCGCTTCGCGCCCCTTCAGACGCACCAGAGCACCTTCCCTTCCGACACCAGAGCACCCGTCGCCTCGGCCGCCCGGAACGAGGCCGAGGACGTCTGCCAACTGCCCGAGATTGTAGCCTATTCCACGACCCCTGGCAAGCGGACTCGGCCCGGCGGACCTGTCGCGCTCGGGGTGCATCCCAGATGCGGCACTGCCTGGGCCGCAGCCGGGCGTTTCGCTGCGCCGCAATCCGGCAGGCTGCCCGACTGCGACCCCGCTGACCGATGTCGGCTGCAAAGCACCACGGCGCATGAGATAGCGCCCTGGTGCCCATTCGAGCGGACAACCCTCCGCCCACACTGGTGTTCGGAACACGCCGGGCTCGAGCCGCAATGCGCTGCAGCTCCAGGTTACCCTCACCCCTACCCCTCGTCCTTCAGAGGCGGACAGGCTGCTTTAGCCGCCGTCCCCGGCCCTTGCCGGGGGGTACCCTATACCCTTCCCCGCCGCCGGGGCGGCGGGGAAGGAGGCGTCTGATGCTATGGAGGGCCATTCTAATGTGACGCATGGATATTCTGCGGAATGCGGCGCAG
>DYEI01000487.1 GCA_020725765.1 Anaerolinea sp.
CTCCGGCCATGCTGCGTCCGAGATGCCCCACCCCCCTCGCCCCCTCCCCCGGGGCGGCCCGCGGGCCGACCCGGGCGAGGGGGCGAGGGGGGTGGGGGCCTTGTCAGGAGCGCGGAAGAGCCTGCTCGCAAACTGAACGACATCCCCCTGCCCGCCATTCTTGCCACTCCGCCACTTTGTGATAGCATATCCTCCGCAACCCCTCGAGGGCAGGGGCGCGGCCCCCGCCCGCCGGGAGGAGGAGATGGTTATGTGGCACGGGCTGCACGTATCGCTGGCCAGAGACTCTGACCTCGCCGACGCGGTAACCGACCTCATGCGCTCGACCTCGCGCGCGGTGATCCTGGTTACGAGCGCCATCGGCATCGTCTGGTACCTGGTCGCATCTACCCTGGACTGGGAGATGGCGGGCCTCAGCCGGAGCTTTCTGGTCTGCCTGGCCATTCTCGTCACCGCGGGGATTGCGCTCTACCTGCTGCCGCGCCGGCTGCTCGCCGCGCAGGTCTGGTGGCTGATCGGTGCCGCGGGCGTGGTGCTCCTGGCAATCGGCCTCTTTCGGGAGCCGTCGCTGGCCTACTTTCTGGCGTTCTTGCCCCTCGTCGCCGTCGTCACCATCGGCTGGCCGGCAGGGGTGTTGGCCGAGGCGCTGGTGATAGTGGCCGTCTGGCCCCTCGCGCAGACCCTCCTGCGCGGTGCCCTGCCGCCGTCGCAGGTGTCCGGGGTCATTGTGGGCGGCGCCATCGCCGGGCTCCTCGGCTGGGCGGTGACCGGGTCGCTCCTCACCATCACCGAGTGGGCGCTGGCGAGCTATCAGCAGGGACAAAAGGCCGTCCGGGAGATGCAGGAGCAGCGCCTCGAGCTGAAGCAGGTGCAGGAGGACCTCCTGCAGGCCAACCGCGAGCTGGCCCGCCTCTCGGACCGCCTCAAGGTGCTGTACGAAGTAGCGGAGGAAGCGCGCCGGGCGAAGGAAGAGTTTGTGGCCAACGTCAGCCACGAGCTGCGCACGCCCCTCAACATGATCATCGGCTTCAGCGAGATGATCACCCAGATGCCGGAGCTGTACAGCGACCGTCTGCCCCCCATGCTCCTCGCCGACATCACCGCCATCCAGCGCAACAGCAAGCACCTGGCCCGGCTCGTTGACGACGTGCTCGACCTCAGCCAGATCGAGGCGGGCCGCATGGCGCTGCGCAAGGAATGGACAGCGATCGGAGAGCTGGTCGAGGCCGCGGTCACCGCCGTGCGCAGCCTCTTCGAGTCCAAGGGCCTCTACCTGGAAGCAGAGGCGGCGCCCGACCTGCCGCCCGTCTTTTGCGATCCCACGCGCATACGGCAGGTGCTGCTCAACCTCCTGAGCAATGCGGGGCGGTTCACCGAGCAGGGAGGGGTCCGCCTCAAGGTGGCCCGCGAGCGCGACGAGGTGCTGATCAGTGTGACCGACACGGGCCCCGGCATCGCGCCAGAGGATCGGGACAGGCTGTTCGAGCCCTTCCAGCAGCTCGATGGCTCCCTGCGGCGACGGCACGGGGGGAGCGGCCTCGGGCTCAGCATCAGCAAGAGGTTTGTGGAGATGCACGGCGGGCGCATGTGGCTGGAGAGCGAGGTCGGCACCGGCACGACCTTCTGCTTCAGCCTACCGCTGACCTATCCCTCGCCCGAGCAGGCGTTCGACTCGACCGACCCCCGGCGCTGGTTCAACCCCTACGGCGAGCACGAGTACCGGCTGCGCACCCGGCCGTCCAAAGCGCCGCCGCCGGTCGTGACCCCTCGCTTCCTGCTCCTCGACGAATCCGGTGCGCTCGAGCGGCTCCTCGTGCGGTACCTGCATGGCGCCGAGGTCGTGCCGGTCCGCAGTGCCGAGGAGGCCGTGCAGGAGCTCGCGCGCGCGCCGGCCCAGGCGCTGATCGCCAATGTCTCGCCCTTCGACGGCTCGGCCCGCCTCCTCGACCGGCTGAGCAACCTGCCTTACGGGACCCCCCTCATGACCTGCTGGGTGCCGGGTGAGGGCGAGGCCGCCCGGCAGCTCGGCGTCGCGCGCTACCTGGTCAAGCCGGTCACCCGCGATGGATTGCTCTCAGCGCTCGATGATCTCGGGCAGGAGGTCAGGCGGGTCCTCCTCGTGGACGACGACCACGAGGTCCTTCGGCTCTTTGCGCGGATGCTGGCCTCTTCGGACCGAGGTTACACCGTGCTGCGGGCCACCAGCGGCCAGCGGGCCCTCGACCTGTTGCGCGAGGAGCGCCCGGACGTCGTGGTGCTCGACCTGATCATGCCGGGAATGGATGGCTTTCAGGTGCTGCGGGAGAAGGCACAGGACCCGACCATACGCGACATCCCGGTCGTCATCGTCTCCTCGCGGGACCCCGGCGGCGAGCCCATCATCAGCGACACCTTTGCCATCCGCCGGGGCGGGGGGCTGTCGGTGCGCGACCTGGTAGCCTGCATCCAGGGGATCAGCCAGGTGTTCTCGCCAGCGACTCCACCTGCTGGTCGAGCGCGGCCAGGAAGGCCTGCCGCGTGACCGGCTTCTTGAGGAAGGCGTTTGCCCCGAGGAGGCGCGCCATCTCTTTCTGAGGAAGGACGGTGCACACGACGACAGGGGTGCGGCTGGTGGTCGGATGCTGGCGGAGCCGGTCGAGCAGCTCCCAGCCATCCACCCGGGGCATCATCACGTCCAGCACGATGATCTGCGGGGAGAGCTGCTCGGCCAGGGTCAGGGCCTGCTCGGGGTCGCGCGTGCCGATAAAGCGGTAGCGCGTGCCCAGCATGTACCGCTGCAGGAGCTGGAGCGTGTCCGAATTGTCCTCGATGACGAGCACCGGCATCTGCTCGACGGCGGGCAGGGTGAGGGTGGCATCAAAGGCCCGCGCATCGGCGGAGAGGATCAGCCGGCCCTTGCAGAGCCGGGCGAGCTCCTCGGCCATGTTGAGGCTGGCCGCCTCATCGTTGAGCGCCGGCTTGGGTCCGGAGGGGTAAGCCGGGCATTGCAGGCGCAGCTCGACCTCCCAGCGCAGGGTTCGGCCCGAGAGGCTGACCTCCCCGCCCCGCGCGCGGGGGACGACCACGCTCAGCAGGCTCAGCAGGCACTGGCGCAGGGCTACGGGATCGGCCGGGACTTTGGGGAGCTCCGGGGCCACAGCCGTTTCCAGGCGCACGTGGTGCTCATCGGCCAGCCGCCGCGCCAGCTCCAGCACCGGCGGCAGCACGTGGTTCAGGTCGGAGCACGCCGGCTCCTGGCTTTCCGTCAGCCAGGAGAGGGCCTCATGCACTGTGGGGCCATCCTCTTCGGGATCAGGTGCGCCGCCTCCGGGCTCTCTTGCAGGCGCGGTGGTCCTATCCAGCCCAAAGGTCGCCCACAGCCGGTCAGCCAGCACCTCGAGGGCGTCCCGCTCTTTGCGGCGCAGGTGGCGGACGCTCATGCGCATCTGCGCAGCGACGGCCTCCTGCCCGAGCTGCTCCACATAGCGGTAGTAGAGGGGCTCGTAGACCTCCCACGCCCGCGAGTGAGACGGCTCATCGGGCGGAGGCTCGAGGGACTGGATCGCCTCGATCAGGATGCGCTGCAGGGCGGAGGCGCTGTCGAAGCGGTTGGCCACGCCAAAGAGCGCGGCCAGCGGGCTGCGGCGCAGGTGGCGGGGCTCATAGAGGTGAACGAGGTCCTCCCGCAGGTGCTTCAGGAACTGATCCCGGGAGAGCATGTCCGCTCCCATGTCCTCTTGGGGGCCGAAAGTGGTCCGAAAGCGGGCCCGAAGGCGGACCCACGGCGTCAGCTTTCTGGTATATTATAGGCGAAGGAGAGGGTGTGGGCAACCCTCGGGCGGCGTGGGTTCGGTTTTATCTTCTGTTGGCGTAATAGGGGCTTGTATGAGTGCTCGGCGCCGGCCGTGCTGCAACGGAGCCGGCGACTGAAGTCGCGTTGCGCGCGCTTCGCGCGCTAGAGGCGCCTACGGCGCCAACCGTCCGCGAAGGCGGACGGTTGGC
>DYEI01000488.1 GCA_020725765.1 Anaerolinea sp.
CGGGTTGCGCTCCAAAAGGCCAAACTCGAGCCCCTCCATAACGTAGGACGCCCCCTTCCCCGCCGACTCGGCGGCGGGGAAGGGGGACCCTCCGGCAAGGGCCGAGGGTCGGCGGCTAAAGCAGCCTGTCCGTCCCTGAAGGGGACGGGGGAGGGGCTCATAACGGCTGGCAGAGTGCGAAATGCCCCAACATTGCACTGCGCCCGGCAGCTTTCCGGGGATTGCGCCAGGGGCGGAATCATGGTAGACTAGAGTTGGCCTATTTCCACGAGCCAACGGTCCAGGTCACGGGCGACAGGCGACGTCTGGCGCTGCAAGGTGCTCCGTACCCGGTGCTGGCGGTTCTGCCCCAATGACCGACCTCCCAAACGGGGCTCTCCTCATCCCCGTGGCCGGTTCCCTGAGGGGCTTCCTCCCTTGCAGGGTTGCAGAGATGCGCGGGCTCAAGCACACACGCCCGACCATCGGCGTCCTCGCCGGATGGCAGGCATATGGTGGAACGCTCGATAGCTTCCTGGGCCTCGTGCTACGCGGTATCCAGGCTGCGGCAAGCGACAGGGAGTGCAATCTCCTCCTGGCCTGCGGCGTCGCCTCGCCGCCCGGCCAGGACCTGGCCCCCGCCTGGCCACTCTCTGCGCCCAACGTAGACTTTGTCCCGGTCGGCCCCTGGAACACCGATGGGATCATCGCCGTGCCTCCGCTGCTCCTGCCCGAGACAGCCCGATACTGCCAGGAGCTGATGGCGGCAGGGCACCCCGTCGTCTTCGCCGGTGCCGGGGAGCCCGGTCCGGCGGTCATGGTCGATAACGAAGGCGGGGTCTACAAGGCGCTGCAGCACCTGGCCGAGCACGGGCATCAGCGCATCGCGCTCATCGCAGCGAGGGAAGAGTCCGGCTTTGGCGACAACGCCCGCCGCTTTGCCGCCTACAGGGCCGGGCTGGAAGCCCTGGGCCTCCCCTTCGATCCCGACCTGGTGTCCCACGGCGGCACGTCGACCCCGGAAGGCCGCGAGGCCATGCGCAGCCTTCTGAGGAGGGGAGTATCCTTCACGGCCGCCCTGGCGGTCAACGACGCCGCAGCCACGGGGGCCATGGATGCGCTCCGCGAGGCCGGCCTGCTCGTCCCCCAGGATGTGGCCATCATCGGCTTTGACGATCGCCTCGAGGCACGGACCCTCACGCCCCCGCTCACCACGGTGCTCCACCCCATGTTCCAGATGGGATACCGGGCGCTCGACCTCCTGCTCCGATACATCGAGGGCGAGGCGCAGGGCATCGAGACGGTTCTCATCCCCACCCAGCTGGTCGTACGCGAATCCTGCGGGTGCCTGCCCGGCAGCACCCTGAGCCAGCGCGCCCGCAGCCGGCCGGTGCAGGCTGCAGAGTCGCCCGACCGCGCCGAGCCGGACGACGGGCCCATTGAGGCCTCGCAGCCCCCCTCGGTCGAGCAGACTGCCCGGGTCATGTCCGCTGCTGTCTCGGCGGGGATGCAGCGGCTGAGCCCCGACGAGGTCGACTACCTCTGCCAGCGCCTCGCAGCTGCCTTTCGGGCCAGCCTGGAGCGTGGAGACCCTCTGATCTTTCATCTGGCGATGCACCAGATCCTGCAGCGCATCTCCCACTGGGAGGACGACCCGCACGTCTGGCAGGCAGCGGTTGCCGTGCTGCGCGACCTGGCCCTGGAGGGATGGCCCAGCGAGCTATCCGCAGCTGAGGTTGGGGACCTGCTGGACCGGGCGAGGATCGCCATCAGCGAGGCCACCCGAGATCAGTACACGCGCCACCTCATCCGGCAGGCGGCTGTAGCCGAAGAGGTGGGGCGGATGACTGCCCGATTCCTCGCCGCCCGCGATGAGGCCGAGGTGCTCCGTGTGCTCGCCGAGAGCCTGCCCCGCGTGGGCGTCGAGCACGCGGTGGTAGCCCAGTATGAGGCGGAGGGGGATGATCCCTGGGCCTGGAGCGTGCTGCTTCTGGCTCACGAGCCGGGCTGGTCCTCACATCGTATCCCTACCCGCACCTTTCCCCCCCGCGGCCTCTACGAGGCAGATCGGCCTTTCAGCCTGGCGCTGCTGCCGCTCTCCGATCAGGAGAGACTCATCGGCTTTGTGGCCTTCGATGCCGGTAACCTGGACCCCTGCGCGGACATTGCCCGGCAGTTGGGCGCAGCCCTCCGTGGCGTTCGGCTTTACCGCGAGGCGGTCGAGGGCCGCCGCCTGGCCGAGGAGGCGGACCGGCTCAAGGGCCGTTTCCTCTCCATAGTCAGCCACGAGCTGCGCACCCCCCTTAACCTGATTGCCGCACTGAGCGACATGCTGCTGCGGGAGGGTGCAGCAGTCGGGGATGGGCGGCTCGAGGTCAGGCGCGACGACCTCCAGCGCATCTACCTGAGCGCCCAACACCTCGACGGGCTGATCCGGGATGTCCTCGACCTCGCACAGTGCGAAGCCGGGCAGCTCAAGCTGGTCTGTGAGCCGGTTGACCTCCTGGAGGTGTTGAGCCCGCTCGCCGTGCTCGGAGAGCATCTGGCGCGGGGGAAGGGCCTCGCCTGGCGCGCCGAGATACCTCCCCAACTGCCTCGCGTGTGGGCGGACCGCACCCGCGTACGGCAGGTCGTGCTCAACCTGCTGAACAACGCCGTCAAGTTCACGGCCCGTGGCGAGGTCGTGCTCAGCGCCTCGACAGAAGACGATAGCGTCTGCATCTCCGTGCGCGACACGGGTCTGGGCATCGCCCCCGACGAGCAGGCGGCCATCTTTGACGAGTTCCGTCAGTCCGAGCGGACCACCGCAAGGGGCTACGGCGGCCTCGGCCTCGGGCTGGCGATCTGCAAGCGCCTGGTCGAGATGCACGGCGGCAGAATAGGGGTCCGCTCCTCGGGGGAGATCGGGCGCGGCTCCACCTTCTACTTTACGCTGCCAGTCCTGGACCGTTGCCCCGCATCATCGCGCGACGCCCCGCCTGAACGGGCTCGCCGTATCGTGCTGCTCGCCCGGGACGCCTCAGGAGGCGAGTTGGTGCGGCAACACCTGGCAGATCAGGGGTTCCAAGTCAGGCTGTGCCCCATCGATGGCGACGGACAGTGGCTTCCCTGGCTCCTCGCCAACCCTGCCGAGGGGGTGGTGCTCGACCTCGGCCTTGCCTCGGATCACGGATGGGAGATACTCAAGATCCTTAAGCACAACCCGGCCACGCGGGACGTGCCGGTGCTCTTCTACAACCTGGCCGACGACCGAAGCGCCGGCTCGGTGCTCAGGCTGGACTTTCTGACCAAGCCGGTAGGGGTGCAAGAGCTGGTTGCGGCCATGGCCATCCAGGGCCGCAACGGCAGCAGCAGAAAAGTGCTCCTGGTCGACGACGAGCCAGAGGCCCTCGAGGTCTATGCCCGCATCCTCGAGGCCCAGTCCCCGGAGTATCGCATCCTGCGCGCCCGAGATGGCCGCGAAGCCCTGGCCATCATCCGCAGAGAGCGGCCGGACCTCGTGCTGCTGGACCTGATGATGCCCGAGCTGGATGGATTCGGCGTCCTCGAGGCCATGCGTGAGGAGGAGGCAAGCCGCAACATCCCGGTGATCGTCCTGACCGGGCAGAACCTGACACAGGAGGATATCGCCCGCCTCAATCGCAGCGTGGCCAGCGTCCTGGGCAAGGGGCTCTTCACCGTCGAGGAGACCCTCCGGCACATCGAGATGGCTCTGGGGGGCCAGCGCAAGCTGGGGGCCGAGGCGCAACAGCTGGTGCGCCGCGCCATGGCCTACGTCCACACTCACTATGCCGAGCCAATCTCGCGCCATGACATCGCCGCCCATGTGGGCGTGAGCGAGCGGCACCTGAGCCGGTGCTTCCGGCTGGAGGTCGGGATGACCCTGAGCACCTACCTCAATCGCTATCGTGTGCGCCAGGCCAAGGCGCTGCTCGAAGCCGGCAACAGCAACATCACACAGGTGGCGATGGACGTGGGATTCTCCAGCGGAGGATACTTCACCAGGGTCTTCCGCGAGGAGACGGGCCTCTCTCCGACCGCCTTCCTGCGGAGCCGGTGCCGGCCGCATGCCCCTCGCTGCGACCTGCTCGCCGGCACCTGCCCCGAGGCCGGGAACCCGCCGTGACAGTTCCCGCGCCTGCCCGGGAAGATGTCCTAGAAATACCACAGGTCGGCCCAAAAGTGAAAGCATTCCGCCCTGCAACAGGCTAAAGTAGAAGGCAGGAGACAGAATCCCTGGCAGCCACCGGCGAGAGGGCGGGATGTGCCAAGCTGCTGAGGGCGCCGTCATGGTCGTCGGCGCGGACTCGGATTTCTGCTACCTGATGCGCCGTTTCCTCCGAAGGGCGAGCCGCCTCCGGGTGGTCAGCTCGACGCAGGGCGAGGCGCCAGACCGGGCCGCTGCGGAGCAGCCCGTCGCCATCGTGCTGGAGGCAGACCTTCCCGGGAGAGGATGCTGGGACACGCTACGCGCCCTCAAGGCCACAAGCGCCACCCGTCACATTCCCGTGGTTGTCTGCTCCTGGCTGGATATCGGGCAGCGCAGCCTCGATGCAGGTGCCGACCGCTTTCTGCGCAAGCCCGTGCTGTACGAAGACGTCGTCGCCATCCTGGTCGAGCTGGGCATCCGGACGGACACACATCCCGCGAGTGGCGCTGCAGGGGCGGAGTGAAGGTGCCGCCCGGCCGCCGTTCGGCACCCAGAGGTCGCGCCGGCCGGCTGGGGAGAATCGCCATGGCAGCAATACAGTGGCTGCGCCGAGGGCTCATCTATCTGCTGTGGGCCATGCTCCTGCTTTTGGGGCTCTGGCTGCTCCTGCTGGGCCGGGAGGTCTTTATCACCGTGTTTGCCCTCCTCTATGCTGGCGGACCCTCGTGGCTGCGGTGGCGGGTCAGCTTCCTGGAGAAGGTCTTCCTGCTGGCCGCCGCCCTGCTCTGGATGGCCTTTATGATCCTCAGCGAAGCCTACCTGGAATCGGGCATGCGCAAGGGACGCCTAGGCCTTCATGTTGCCAGGCTCGCCGGGCCGGAGCTCCTGGCAGTGGGCGCGGCTGATCTGTCGCTGCTCCTTCTGCAGCATGGTGCCATGTGGCTACGCTGGCTGATCCTCGCCATCGAGTTCGCAGCCGGTGGACTCCTGGTCTGGTGGGCGTGGGTTGCAGAGCATCGCAGGGCCCAAAGGCTTCCCTCCTCGCCGGGCCCGTGAGCGCGAAGCACCGTCCTGCGGCGGCCCGTGCACTCCGCCGGGCTCGCCTCCGCGTGCAGGTGCCAGTTGTCGTCGTTCCACTCCTCTGGAATGGTTCAGGGGCGGACAGGGGCGGTCTGTGGCATCATTTTATTTACCTGTTGGATAATTCTTCGTGGGCCAAATAGGAGCACCTCCATGCAGCAGCCGGTGATCTGCTGCTGCCAGTCCATTGCTGTCCAGCCGCGCAGTTGCCAGACAAAGTCCGGCGGCCAATCCCCCAGAATCGATTGCTGGAG
>DYEI01000489.1 GCA_020725765.1 Anaerolinea sp.
CCCCAAACCCCTAAGAAGAGATCCAGCACCGGGCTCCTGCGAAGCGTAAAGCCCGGTTGCCGACAGGGCACCCCCGCTGGCTGCCTGGCTGCGAATCTGCTGACCGATCTTGGATGCACCCGTCACACTCTGAGCTTTTGACAGCGAGGCGCCTGCGTGGTAGAATCTGCTTGATCACGGACCCGGCTGGGGAGCCGGGTGCCCAATCGCACAGGGATGCTTCCGACGGTGACGTGCGAAGCGGCGTGCTGCAGTCTGGCACGCCGTTTTGTTTTCCCGCACGTCCTCAGCGGGCCCAACACTGCGGGATAGCTCAACGGTAGAGTGCCCGGCTGTTAACCGGAGAGTTGCAGGTTCGAATCCTGCTCCCGCAGCCTGCGAACCGAGAGCGCCGCCCGGCCTCAACACACGGGGATCGGGCGGCGCTTCTCCGTGAGCCCCGCCGGTGATTGCGGGGGCTGCCTGTTCAAGGTCCTGTGGTCGGCGGTGTCTGGCCCTGCTCCAGGTCGCCCGCGGGCGGGGAGAGCCTCTCACCCCTGCGCCGTGCTGCGGGGCTTGGCCAGAATCTCGCGAATCTCGAGCTGCTTGAACTTGTGGGCATAGGCCGGCTTGATGACGATCGCTGTGTCGGCGCCCTCGTCGGTGCCGGCGATGGCGATGGCCTCCTGCGTCATGTCCAGGAGTCCGGCATCGGCGGCCATGAGCGCGACCTCGACCGCTACCTTCATGCCCTGGCAAAAGCGGTACAGCGTCTCGCGGACGATGCGGTTCGGCGCGCTTCGGGTGAAAGCATCGCTCACGTCGTCGCCGAGAGAGTGCAGGCAGGTGAGTACCCTGATTCCGAGTGCCTCGAGCCCGGCCCGCTCCTCTGGGGTCATTGTCCAGCCCTCATCGTCAAAGGCCGCACAGATGCTGACTGCGATGAGGTTCACGTTCAGGTCGGCGAAGATAGCCTTGGCTGCTCTTGCCGTGTAGCCGTGGCTGGAGGCGACCACAACCTGCTGGATGCCCAGCTCCTCGGCCCGCTGGCGCGCGGCACGCAGCGTGGCCTCGGTGTTGGCCTTGCCGGGTTTTTCGAAGTAGAGAATGCGACCCTCCATCGTAGATCCTCCTTCCTTCTGCGCAGGGCGGGTTTGCGTGTCCGAGACGGCAAGTGCCTGAACGTGCGCTGTCGTCCTACCTCCCGCAGGGGTTCAAGGGCGGATGGCCAGCTTCGGCCCTTGGCCACTATCCGTTACCCACAACTCGGTCTGCAGAGCATCATAGGCGATGCGATAGCGCATCGAAACACGTCGAGCAACGGTAGCGATGCACTGCAACTAGAATTCCCCCACCCCTGCCCCTCCCCCGGGCAGGCGCCTGGCGCCTGCCCGGGGGAGGGG
>DYEI01000490.1 GCA_020725765.1 Anaerolinea sp.
CCCTCTTCCCCGCCGCCTCGGCGGGGGGGAAGAGGGACGGGGGGATGGGGTACCCCTCTATCAAGGGCCAGTAGACGGCGATTGAGGCTACCTTTCTGCCCCTGAAAGCCCATGGGAGGGACGAAGCGGGGTGTTGGGCGGTGGAGCGCGCACCACGCACTCCGCCGCCCAACACCCCGAAGGGCGCTGAGGCCCGGAAGCGCTTGGGGGCCCGGTGTCAGCTCAGGATGCCGGGCCCGTAGAGAAGGGACGTGAGCACGGTGTCGGCCGCCGCGAACACCACGTAGCTGGCCAGAGGGCTGCGCCGCTCGGAGCGTCGGGCGTAGACCACAAGGACGCCCAGGGAACACAGGATCACCACTCCGGGCACAGCCGCGATGTACGCTCCTGCCACAGAAGCAGGCAGGCGGTCCGCCAGGGGTGCGGCCTGCGCAATGCTGCCAGGGAAGAAGCCAAGCTTGCCGAGGACATGAAGGAGGATGGCAGCCGCCAGAGCCCAGCGGGCCTGTCTCTGCGCCAGGTGCGCCTCCGGCCTCAGCCAGCAGTACAGAATCACCAGCACGAGTGGGAGGAACACCCACAGAATACTGGCTGGGGCGATGCTGGCTGCCTGGGCCACAGCCCACCCTGCCCCCTCGATCGCTGCGAGCACATCATCACTGCCCAGGCGCCCCATTGCCCGCCGCACCTCAGGGCTGGTGGACGCGTAGTAGACCCGGTAACGGTTGAACCCCGCAGACTCCAGCCAGGCGAGATGAAGCTCGTTCCTTCCGTCAACCGTCAGAGTCGGGCGCACCGTTGCGGAGCGGCCCCGCCCCGCGAGCTGGTAGCCCTTCTCGGCGCCGTCCGTGAAGTAGGCGACTCCGACCTGCAGGCTTGTGCGGGTGCGCGTGGAGGTCTGGAGGACGAGTCCGAGGGCGACCTCATCGCGCTGGCCGAGTGCAGGGCTGGGCATGCAGACCAGGTAGGTGCCAAGCCCGGACTCCTCTCCGCGCTCCCTGTAGAGGGTTACCAGCCGCATCGGCAGCCAGGGCTCGGGCGGACGGATCTCGACCGTGAGCTGACCGCCTCCCGGGCCGGTCGGCGCAAGCTGGCTGTAGGTGTATGTTCCCTTCGCCGGCCGATAGCGTGGCCGTGTGTCCGGGCGCAGGAGGAGCGTGGTATCCCGAGCCAGATCGGGCTTTTCGGGCGGGAAGCTGACATAGTGTAGCTCTCCCTCACCCGCAAGATAGTCCGAGCCGAAGTAGAGGCCGCCGGGCGCCAGGAACTGCCACGACCAGAAGATGTAGACCCGATCCTCGCTGAGCGCAAGTACCGGGCCATAGTGGGTGGCCTTTGGCTTCAACATGAAGGAGCCCACGAGCGCAGGCTCGCCCAACGTGCGCTGGTGAGCATCGAAAGCCGCGTAGTAGACTCTCTCTTCGTTGAAGCCCGGTTCCTCGAGCCAGGCAAGATGCACACGGCCGTCGCCGCCGTACTGCGCATGCGCATCGAACCCTCCGGGCACGAGCAGGTGGCTTGGCATGACGAGAGCCCCGGTGCGGTCGAGGCGCAGGTGGTAGAGTCCCCGCGTTCGGAGCCAGCTATTGCTCCAAAAGACCTCGATTCCGGACGGCGTGGGCACGGCCACATAGTCGTCGACCTCTGGGCCTTCGCCGGAGATGTCGGCCGCAGAGGCGACGACGGCCCCTTCAGCATTGAGATGGGCGCTGTGGAGGCGACGCGTCTCAGCTACACCGCTGATGTAGCACACCACGAGGCCACCCTCGCCGTCGGGCAGGAGGCTCACGCGGTGAGGAGACCGGACCGGCAGCGGCAGGCGGACCTTCCGCGCCACAGCGCCCGTGGCATCGAGCTGCAGGTACTGAAGGTAGTCGCCATCGTCGGACACTCGCCCCCAGGCGACATGCACTCGCTGCCCGTCGCCTTCGGGATACAGGGCGACCGGTTCGTTGTACGAGCACTCGCCGAGGAGCGCTCCCCGGCTCCAATCAGGGCCTGCGACAGGGGTGCGGACAGGCTCTTGGGCGCAGCCTGCCGCCAGAAAGGTCACCGACAGCCCAAGGAACGCAACCAGGAGGACCCTCTTGAGCATCGCAGTCACCTCCAATCCTGGGTTGTCACTGTTGCTGCAAGCTACTACCTCTCAACGGCTGCTGGGTTGGCAGGTTGGTGTTGCAGGCGCGTGACCCCGGACACGGGTCTCGTCCGGTTCTCTCAGGATAGGGCAGGAGGTCTGCGCCGGGCTGCAAGATCGCGCCGCTCCGGCCGACGCCCCGCTGCCACGATGCTATCCGTAGATGCCGTGCGCATAGACCAGGAAGGTCAGCACCGAGTCTGTCAGGCCGAAAATCAGGTATGCCATGAGGAGGGTCGCCCCTTCACGGCGCCGGGCGTACAGCCACACTGCGATCCCCGCGACGGCCAGGATGGCCGCCGGCAGGGCGAGCAGGTAAACTCCCGCTGCCGCGGCGGGCAGGAGATCGACCAGAGGTGCTGCCTCCACAAATCCCGACGGGAAGATGAAGAACTTGCTGATGATGTAGAGGGCGATAGCTACCCCCAGCGCGATCCGCGGCCCGCGCCGTGACAGCTCTCCCTCAATCCGCGCAAACAGGTAGATGATGAGCCACACGAAGGGCAGGAAGAGCCACACAATGGCGATAGGCAGCATGCTGGCGGCTCTTGCCAGCAGCCAGGCCGCGCCGTAGACTGCCGCCAGCACGTCGTCAGAGCCAGCGCGCCCGAGGGCAGTGCGTGCCTCAGGTGCTGTCGAGGCGTAGTACACGTGATAGCGCCGGAATCCGGCCGGCTGGAGCCACGCCAGGTGTAGCTGGCCCGTCCCGTCGGCTGCCAGCACCGGTCGCACAGCCGCCCGGCTGCCGGCTGCGGCCGCCTGGTAGCCCTTGGGCTCGTCGCCCTCCAGGTACACGGCGCCGACTCTCATGCTGCTTCCCGACCGGTCGGACACGGCATAGGAGACCGCCAGCGCCGCCTCATCATGCTGCCCCGGGGCAAAGCCGGGCATGTAGATCAGGGCGCTTGTGCCTCCGCCAAGGGGCGCAAGCTCGCTGTAGGCGAACGCGCCGCTCGCGGGCGCGTACCGGGGCCGCGGGGCAGGAGGCACAGCGAGGGGCCGCTCGTGTGTGGCGCCCGGGTCACCGATGGGAAAGCTGGCATACCGACACTCTGCTTCGCCTGCCGTTGTCGTCGAACCCGAGGCCAGATGCTGCCAGGCCCAGACGACATGCACCTGCTCTCGGCTGAGGCCAAGGACCGGTCCAAAGCGCGTGGCCGAGGGGCTCAGGGCGAAGCGACCGAGGAGTGTCGGCTGGCTTGTCTCTCGCCTCTCGGAATCGAACTCGGCGTAGAGGATGTGCTCCTCCCCGTAGCCCGGCTCGTAAACCCAGGTGAGGTGCAACCGCCCGCTGCGGTCGGCCTGGAAGTGTGGACTGATCCCCTTCTCGATGACCAGCTTGCTCGGCGCGAGGACCCGGCCGGCCGGGTCCAGGCGGAGATGGTAGATGCCGCGGGTGTGGTAGCCGTTGTTGCTCCAAAAGATGTCGATGCCCCGGTCCGTCGCCCTCGCGGCATACTCGTCGACCGCGAGACCGGTCTGCGAGACCTCCTCCGGCCCTGAGAGCAGCGCGCCTTCCGCATCGAGGTGTGCCGCGTACAGGCGGCGGCTCTCTCCGATGCCGCTGAGGTAGCAGAGGATGAGACCGCCGGCTCCGTCCGGGAGGAGGTAGACCTGGAGGGGTGAGCGCACAGCGATGGGCAGGGCACGATCGGCACTCGGGCGGGCCTGCGAGTCGAGCTGGGCGTAATGGATGCGGTCGCCTTCTTCGGTAGCTTCAGCCCACGCCAGGTGGACGGCGCGGCCGTCGGCTTGTGGGCAGAGTGCGATGGCGCCGTTCACCGAGCTCTCGCCGACGTGTGTGCCGCGGCTCCAGTCCGGGCCGGGCTGGGGGCTGCGTGCTGGCGTGCCTGCGCACCCCGCTACGAGCAGAACAGTAAGGGCCGCGAGCATGGCGACCCGGACTATACGAGGCATCGTCTTTTCCCCCTGTGGAAGTGGCCTCCAGTTGCATGAGGCCCACTATAATGATTCACCACGGACGCTCATTCCAGGTTCACCCGCCATCGCGCCTGTTGCCCGGGGTCGCAGACCTCGTGTTCAACCTGTCGCCCCCGGCGGGCAAGCCATGCATGACCCACAAGTCGGGCCGCAGAGCATCGCGCGGCATGAGATAGCGCCCTGCCGCCCAAGAACCCACTTCGGGAGGGTGGAGCAGGCGCAGGGTAACTCAAGCCCCCGGGACGTCCGGCTTTGACGGGCTGGGCAGGCGGGTACTAGAATGGTCAGGAGCCGAAGCACTCACCAAGGAGGCAACCATGCGCAGGATCAGAATCACCGCAGGCACCGTTATCGCCACGGCCGAACTGAACGAGTCCGCGACCGCCCAGGCCATCTGGGAAGCGCTCCCGATCACCGCCTCTGCCAACACCTGGGGAGACGAGATCTACTTCCCGATCCCAGTCCGTCGTGGCGAAGAGGGGGCCCGGCAGGTCGTGTCCGCAGGCGAGATCGGCTACTGGCCGCCTGGCCACGCCTTCTGCATCTTCTTCGGACCGACGCCGGCGAGCCGGGGTGACGAGATCCGCGCCGCGAGCCCCGTGAACCCGATCGGCAGGGTGATCGGCGACGCGCGGGTCTTCAAGAAGGTCAGCGACGGCGATCCGGTCACGCTGACGCGTGAGGAGTAGGCACGCTCCAGCAGCCCACGGGCCGGCACCCTCCGTCAGGAGCGTGCCGGCCCGCGAGAGATGGCGTTCAGAGCTCCCGGCTGTGCCGCAACCCGCGGCGGCGTGTTACAGCGTGCCGGGGCCGCCGGGGTTGCGGGGCAGCGCTACGGGCAGCGCTGTGCCTCTTCCAGCGCCCCACGGAGTGCAGCGAGGCGGCGAGGTCGCTCCGTCGCAAAGCGCTCGATCCCCTTGAGCAGCCACTCGGGAGAGAGGTGGGCCTCTGCGAGGAGCTCGTCCACCGTACCCCCAGTGCGCCAGCGGTTGTCCCAGTCGCTGGAGAGCGAGTATTCTTCCGCAACCTTGTTGTCGAGCCAGTCGTGCATCAGTCGACGGGCGCCGTTAGTGATGGCCATCGAGTCGAGCCGGTCGGCCGCCGAGAGCACCTCGTCGCGATACTCCTGCGGCTGCAGCGCGAACAGCTCTGGGCTGATGGCGGCCACGATCTTGACGTTGAGACCCCTCCTTTCCAGCTCTGGCAGGAGCTGTACGATGCCCGCAGTAGTGCTCGTTCCCTGGACGATGACGGTGCCCATGCGTGGCTGATCGGGCCTGTAGGGGCGGATCACATAGGCGCCGCGCGCGGCCGCCAGGTGCGACGGAATGCCGAGAGCCTCCCGATCCGGCACGGTGATCGGCGGGCGGGTCAGGTGCAGCGCGATGAGGGGAGCGCTCTGGGCGAGGGCCGCACCCAGAACCACGGGCACCTCGTTGTGCTCCCAGGGATGAAGGTTGATGATCTGCCCCTTGGGGAAGAGCTGAGTCACCCCCGGGGCAAAGATGCCAAAGTGCGTCCGCGAGTCGTCGGCCGTCTCGGGGCCCGAGTGTCCGGCGACCCAGATGATCTTGCCGAGCTTTAGCTGGCAGTCCTGCGCCATCTGGCTGAACAGCCGGAAGAGGCCGTACTTCAGGTAGCTGAAGGAGCCATAGGTCGAGCAAGCCCCGAAGAAGCCGCTGAACTCGGCCTCGGGGTCATCGGCAAAGTTGACGGAGACCAGGCCGGCCATGATCCCCGCGTTGGCGAACTCGGTGATTCCCTGTGGCAGAACAACTCCGGTCGGGTTGTGCTCCCGATCATAGGCCCCAAAGCCGGGGAAGCTGCCCCAGGCCTTGCCGAATCCGGAGATGTTGGTGGACTCGGCGAGGTCGGCCGAGGCGACCAGGAAGAGGGGCCGCCCGTAGTGCTCGTGGCAGTAGGCGTTGATCCAGGCACCGAACCTGGCCAGGGCGGCGCGGTTGGCGACCTGCGTCCCAGGCGCCACGTACATATCGGCCGGGTAGTGCTCATAGTCGTAGAGCACCGGATCGTGGAGGGGGTTACGCTTGAAGCTGAAGCGCAGCGTCGGAACGTCGTCGGGCACCTGATCTCCGAGCTCCACCAGCCGGTCCGCCAGATAGTCGACCAGGGCCTGATCGCGCCGCAGGACGCTCATCACCACGTCGATGTTGCGGAGCGTCTGCTCGACCTGCTCGCGGGGGTCTTTGGGGCAGGGCTCGTTGCGCCCCTCGAACTCGACACCATACCGTTCGGCGAAGGGCTGGACGGTGCGCCAGAACAGCTCACAGTTCATCGGGGCATGGGGCGCGCCGTGCGACTTGTTGTCGTACACGAGATAGTTGCGGCCCTTGCGGGTCTTGAACCATCCCATGGTCGGCCGCTGCTCCGGGTTGGGGTCGTGGATCATCTGCAGGAGCACCCGGGTTACGGGCTCCCAGTCCATCCCGTTGTCGGTGCCGTAGGTGCGCCAGCCGTGGTGGCCGAACCAGGTGCCCGGGTTGCCGTGCACGATGCGGCTGATGGGATGGTCGTCGATGCCATAGTCGTTCCAATCCACCAGGTAGTACAGGTTGCTGAGGCCCAGAGCCCAGGCGGAGTTCATCGTCTCGTGGGTGCCCCCGGTCGTCAGGCCGCCATCGCCCTCCATGGCAAAGACCCTGACCTGGCCCGCACCGGCGTACTTGAGGGCGAGCGCCTGCCCCGCTGCGGCCGGGCTTCCGTGACCGGAGGGCCCGGTGTTGAACTTGATAAAGAGGGTCTTGCCCTCCATCTCGGCGTGGCCGGAGAGGCCCTTGTTGTGACGGAAGGTCACCAGGTCCTCGGGATAGACGGTGCGCGCGGCGCCCCCGCGGATGAGGTAGCGCGGATCACCGGTCTGTTCATGCTTGACGCGAAGGGCGTCGCTCAGAACGGCGAGGGTGCAGTAGATGACGGGCACGGCATGGCCGCCGACGAGGATGAAGCGATCCGTGAAGCGCTTCTCGGGCTGGCGGATATCCCAGCGCATCGCGCCGCTGAGGAGGGTGGCAATCAGCGCGTGGACCTTGGAGCGCGAGCCTCCGGGGTGGCCGCTCTGGCGGAGGTTCACCATCAGCGCGATGAGCTGGTCAACGATGTCCTTGACGACCTCCCACCGACTGAAGTGGGCGGACAGGGCAGAGAGCTGCGACTCGACGATCTGATCGTAGGGCTGGACATCCATCGTAGCCTTCTCCTCATCAAACCAGACAGGACAGGAGCCGGAATCGGCCGGCGACGCGGCCGGAGGAGAGCGTAACATCGTTCCGGGCTCCTGTCAACTGGCGGGTGCCCCGTAGCCTGCTCAGGCTCGCGTCCCGGCAGCGCCGGCTGCCACGGGGGCGGGGAATCCAGAACGGGAGGGGGTGGAGTTTGGCCTTTTGGGGTC
>DYEI01000491.1 GCA_020725765.1 Anaerolinea sp.
AAGAGAGCGAGCCACGCGCAGGGCCCGCTACCAGGTTTGGTCGGGTGAAGTCGACGGGAGCGCGGCTCCTGGAGTTAGCGCCCATGGGCGTCAGGGGTGGGGGTCCCTCGATGGGCCATGCCCTCGCCCTACGACGGAAGAAGGCTGTCCACCCTTGAAGAGGCAAGGGACAGGGGCATCTCGGATGCAGCATAGCTGGAGGTCATCTCGGCGAGTTCTCGACGGTACCGCGGGTTGCGCTCCGAAAGGCCAGATCTGAAGCGAAAGGGGTGCAGGGTGGAAGCACCGAGCCACAAGTGCGTGCAGACGAGGGGCACCGCCTACCCGCCCGCTGCGCGGGCCTCGTCTAGATACGCAATCACATTCTCCAGGCGACAGCCCTGGTGAATCTCGGTCGAGGACCCGAGCACCAGGCGCAGGGACGGCCCCCCTGCCCGCACGGCCTCTCGCACGGCAGCCCGCACCTCGTCGGGCGTGCCAAAGGGCAGAAGCCAGGTCGCATCGAGCCCGCCGACGGTCACAACCCCGGGCTGTCGCGCGTGCACCTCGGAAATGGTCATGCCTGTGTGCGCCTCGACCGGGTTCAGGCCGTCGATCCCGCAGGCGACGAGGTCACCGAGGACCGGCAGCAGGTTCCCGTCCGAGTGGTAGATGGCGTACATGCCAGCATCGTGGACGATCTGGACCAGCTCCCGGAGCTGCGGAAAGAGCCACCGGCGGAGGAACGCCGGAGGGAAGAAGAGGCCATTCTTGCCCGCAATGTCGCCGTAGATGAGGGCCACCGGCGAGAGCCCGGGGTCGGCCGTGGCGCGCAGAAAGCGCACCTCTCGCTCGTGCAGCATCTCGAGCCACTCGCCGGTCAGCTCCGGATAGTCGGCCAGCAGGTAGACGAGGCCCTCCAGGCCCGTCACCGTCGTCAGCGCGGTGTTGAAGGCGAGGCTGGGGGTCGAGAAGCAGTAGACCGTGTCGCCGATCACGGACTGGATGAACGCTGCGTTCCGGCGAAACCGGTCCACATCGGGCTCTCCATCGCAAAAGAGCGCATAGCTCGCCCAGGGCTCGATCTCCCCGCGCAGATCGCGCTCGAGGTAGCGCGCCATGTCCCGGACGGATCGGAAGGGACGCTCGGCCAGCCACGAGGTCCAGCGCTCATAGTGGAAGACAAAGCCGTAGGGGTTGCGCTCCTCCCGGGGCACCTGCGGCACCTGCGTCATGAGCGCCATGGTGAGGTCCAGCGTGCGCTGGATAGCCCGGCCCGCCGCGGCGAGCGCTGGGGTCAGGCGGAGCTCGCTGTGATCCTGCGCGGGAATGCTCTCCTCGCCGGCATAGTGGGCGATCACGGCCTCGTTGGTGAACACGTCCCCGATCGGGACGCGATCCGGGCGCTCACCCCGAAAAACCGCGCAGACGCGCTCGCGCTTGGTCATCTCTTCACGCGACATGGGCACCCCTCCCCCAGGACAGGTGCCAGCATTGTACCACGCGGACAACTATTCGTACAACGAGCCCCGAATCCGCCACCGCTCGTGGCTGCAAGGCCCGCACTCAGGAGCGGAAGCCCAGGCCTGGCATCAGGCGGGCACCGCCTTCCCATGTGAGCCGTCCATCCCCCAACGACGAGCCGATCCGGCGCCAGGCCTGCGACACAGATCGATGGGG
>DYEI01000004.1 GCA_020725765.1 Anaerolinea sp.
CGCCCCCTTCCCCGCCGCTTGCGCGGCGGGGAAGGGGGAAGGGGGGGATGGGGTACCCTTCGGCAAGGGCCGAAGGACGGCGGCCAAAGCAGCCTGCCCGCCCCTGAAGGGGGTAGGAAGTAGGGCAGCCCAACCATGCCAGGCAGAGTGTGCAGCGCAGTCACGGAGCAGCGATGGCGGCAAGAGCTGACCCCGCGAGGCGAAGCCTTCGCCGACCCGGGTGGTGCCTGCCACTGCAGGCAGAGCTAGTCCGCCAGAGCAGCAGGGATCGGCTCGGCCTCGCGCCCGTAGGTCTCGAGCCAGTCCTCTGGCACGCGGACGACAGGCCGGTAAGGCCGCGCCTCGGCATTGGCGATCTCAGCAAGGGCACGCAGGCGGTCGGCAGCGACTGTCGAGGCGAACTGCTCCCACTCTCCCGGAGGCAACTGCGTGATCTCCTGCCAGATGGCCCGCCCCGCGAGAAAGCCCGAGGCCCCGCCCCGGCAGGCGATCTCAACCTGCCGGCGGAAAAGCTCATAGTCCACCGCAGCCGAGAGCAGCACCCACGGCACCTCGATGGCATCGCTCAGCCGGCGACAGTGGTCCAGCGCAGCCTCTGCGCTCTCGTACTGCAGATCGGCGGGTAACTCGGCCTTCAGCACGTCGACGCCGAGGGGCACAAGATGCCGCGCCATGTCGTGGACGAGCAGCGGCCGCACACGGGCGAAAGCCTCCGAGCCTTTCGGAGCAGCCGGGTCAATAGCGTACGAGAGAGGCTCCAGAAGGAAGGGAATGTCGTGAATGCGGCAGGATTCGCCAACACTCTCGACCAGCGCCTCCTGCTCCCGGGCGGTAGGGACATCCGGCCGGTAGTAGAGGAGCAGCTTGACCGCCGAGGCACCCATCCGCCTGATCTTGGCCACATCCCAGTGAGGGATCAGAGCGGTGCGCCGGGCGCTGGGCTCCCCCTCGTACCCCGAGGCCTCCAGGCTGACGATCAGCCCCACACTCCCCGGCAGGGCCCCCTGTCCGATAGCCTGCGCCGCGCCATAGATCGGGTCGAGCAGCACGGCACTCGCGTACGGCGACAGGGCCCTCGTGAGCAGCACCTTCAGGTCAACCAGCGCCTGAAACGGCACATCGGTCGGAGCTGCCGGATTCAGCGCCTTCCGCAGCGACCCGCGGTGATCCAGCGCCAGCATGGTGAAGACCCCCTGGCTGTTGACCAGTTGCTGAAGGCCGCGCAGCTTCCCGATAGTCAGTTGGGTCATCCCCTCGCGCACCTCCTCCGTGCCACGCAGATGGGGAGATCGGCCTTACCAGCTCGCGGGTGGCCAGGCCGACCCGGGCTGCCCTGCCAGCCATTGCGCCACGCTCTTCGCTTTCCCCTCCCCTCCAGCTACACCACCCCCCAAGAGCCCCACACCGGCCGTCGATGCGCGTGTGGGCGTGGGGGTCGGCGTCCCGGTCGCCTCCAGGGGGACGCCGGGAACGTTGCGCGGCGCCGTGATGAGCGCGGCTATCGCCGTCAGTATGAGCGCCACTGCCGCTACAGCAGAGACTACAAGGAGCACTCTCGTCTTCTCCCAAGCGTCCACCCGTTACCTCCAGGAGTCGGAACCGGTTTTTCCAGGAGCACCGAGAGCCCATAGGGAGGTGTGACCGGCAGACGTGAGGGAGTAGGTGCCCCCGGGTCTGGCTGCGCCCGAGCGCCGAGTAAGGGGAGCGGTGTGGCGCCCGCCCGTCGGGCAGGGCGGCAAGATTCGTGCCGCGCGTGCTCAGCGGGAGCAGTGGGAGGGTCCCCGCCCGCGGCGCTCTGCAATCTGTGCCGAGAGCTCACAGCCGAGGAGGATGATGAAGGCGCTCAGGTAGAACCAGGCCAGCAGGCCGATGATGGCGGCCAGCGACCCGTAGACGAGGGTATAGTTCGTGAAAAAGGCAACATAGTAGCCCCACAGTTGCCGGATCGTCGTCCAGATCACCCCGGCTGCCAGAGCCGCGGGCCAGGCATCGGCCACTTCGACCCTGGTCGCGGGCAGCTTCCAGTAGAGAGCCAGGAAAACGCCCACCGACACGAGCAGAGACAGAAGCATACTGAGCGCATCAAAAAACCGGGCGAGGTCCTGCACCCGCAGGCCGGTAATCTCGGCTCCGATGCGCTGCAACGTCTCCAGAGTGGCTGTGGCCATGCTGGCGAGGAAGAACACCAGCCCGAGCGCAAGGGCGAGCGCAATCGCCAGCAGCCGCTGGACGTAAGAGGGGCGCCCGGCGGGGCAATGCCAGACCCGGTTCACCATGGCGAGCAGGGCGCCAAAGAGCCCCGACCCGGCGTACAACAGGCTCAATGCAGCCAGAAAACCGATTGTCCGCCGCTGCCTGAGGACCTGCTCGACCACCGTGGCGACTGTCTCCCGAAACACGGGCAGTATCTCGGATATCGCCCTGATGACGGCCTCCTTGGCCTGCGCGCCCTCAAAGAAGTAGCTGCCGATGCCGATGAGCGCCAGAGTGAGCGGAAACAGCGAAAAGAAAAAGTAGTAGGCCAGAGCGGCCGCCAGGAAGCCGCCGTCGTGAGCATTGTATGCATCCAGGCTGCGCTTGAGCAAGAGGGGAATGCCTCCGAGGGTCTCATCGAGCCGTGAGAGGTAGCCCCCCACCTTCCCCATCAGACGCTCGAGGAACCGCCCCAGCCGACGGCGCAAGCCCACATCGCCCGCCTCAATCGCATCTTGGCTCAAGCCACCGCACCCCTTCAGCAACAGCTATGCCATCCAGTCGACTGGCACGCAACTTGCTGCCCCAATCCGGCACCGCCAGAGGGATGCACCTGTCATCCAAAGCTTCGGACACGAGGTGACCATGGCCTATCAGATCGTCGGCATCGACATGGAGGTTCCGGAGGAGACCCAGGCGCAGATTTTAGAGCATATCGGCAAGCTCGACAAGTTCCTGACCGACCTTCCCGATGACACCTTCTACATCCGGGTCGCCCTCAACCACAACCAGCGCAACCCCAAGTGGACCGATGCGCTCGTCGACGTAGCTCTGCCCCATGCCAAGCTGCTGGCCAGAGGGAAGGCGAGCACCGCCGAGCATGCCGTGCATCTGGCGGTCATTGACATGGAAAGACAGCTCCGCGAGTACAAGGAAAGGCTCAAGCCTTTTCCGTAGACAGGCCTGGCGGACCGTCGGTCTGGCCTGACGTTCTCGCAACCCCCGCCGGCTCTCGCCACTGACCAGGAGGCTCTCGTGGGCAAAGCTCGCCCCTCCAGACCTGTGGAGATGGCCGAGACACCGGGCGCCGATGTCGCCATCACCGAGGTGCACGCCGACGGGCTCGAAGAGTGGGTCATCGTGACCAACCGCGGGCAGATCTCCCAGCCCCTGTCGGGTTGGGCCCTTGCCAGCCTGCATGGTTTCGCAGTATTCTTGTTCCCACCGGGCACCGTTCTCGACCCGGGCTCACAGGTCCGGGTGCTGAGTGGCGAGGGTGCCGCCCCCACCTCAGCACAGGACCTGCTGTGGGTGCGGGAGAGCGTATGGAGTGACCGCAGCGACACGGTCCTCCTCTTTGACAACCTTGGCCGCGAGGTCGCACGCCTCTCCTACCCGCGCCCGACCATCCGCGAGGAGCGCATACCCAAGCGCAAGATGCTCGTGCTTGACCGCAGCGGCTACCACCTCGAGGATTGGGACGACGAGGTCCCCCGCTCGGACATACGCCGGCAGGGGCTGGCTCCGCGGGGGTAGCGGGCAGGGCAGCGGGGGGTGCACGCCGTGAAGGCCGGGTGCCGGGGCTCCGGGCAGGGCGCCAATCCACACCGGCAAGAGGCGCCCCACCTCGCAGATCGGAGGAGCTGCAGGAAATGGAGCGGGCGGTCACGCAGCGGGAGATCTCGGCCGGAGGCATCGTGTATCGACCTGCCCGCCCCGAGCCGGAGGTCGTCCTCGTCCGGGTGCGCCGCGGGGACGAGGAGCGATGGGTCCTCCCGAAAGGTCTTGTGGACGAGGGCGAGACTCTCGAGGAGGCGGCCCGGCGCGACGTACAGGAAGAGACGGGCCTCCTCGCTACCGTCGAGGAAGCCCTGAAGCCGGTCGAGCTCTGGTACTACTGGCCGCCCGGTCAGCGGCGCCGTCGTGTCCACAAGACGGTCCACTACTTTCTGATGCGTGCGGCCGGCGGCGATACCAGCCAGCACGATCGCGAGGTGGAGGAGGTCCAGTGGTTCCCGCTCAGCCGTGCCATCGCCCAGGCCACCTATCCTGGCGATCGAGAGCTCCTGCGCGAGGCCCAGGCGCGCCTCGTGCCCGGCGCCTGAGGCTCCGGGTGATCGGAAGGCACCGCCCGGACATCCGAGTGCTCCAGTCCACGAACCCCGGTGTCTCGGAGCCGTATCGGGCTGTGGGTTTTCGCAGCGGCCAGCGGCAGCAAGCTGCCGCTGGCCGCTGCGAAAACCCACATTCTTAAGATGCCCCCTCCCCGGCGCACCACCGGGTGCGCCGGGGAGGGGGTTGGGGGTGGGGTGGCCTGCCCAGGCCCCGAGGTATATGGCCGCACACCCTTCTCGGGGACGCTGCGGTATCGGCACACCAGAAATGCACGCCGCAGGCCGTGCGAGCCTGCCGAGCTTGGTGACGTCAGGAGGACATAGATACCATGTCCAAAACCCCAATCAACCGCGGGGACCGCATCCAGAATGTGGAGATCACCGAGCTGACGGAAGAGCCATCGCCGCTCATTCCCTTGAGCCGCACCCGACACAAGCCGGAGAACCCGGCCCTCGACATACGCGGCTACCTGATGTACGGCAGCGACGGTGAGGTCATGGGGAGGGTCGAGGAGATCCTTCTCAACGCCGACCGCGCCAGCGAGGACCGCGGCCTCCCCCTCTACCACATGGAGTACGCCGTGGTGCGCTTTACACTGGCAGCCGGAACTGAGCAGTGGATTCTGGTGCCCATGGCCGCGATCAAGGAGGTCCATCCGAGAGAGCGCCGCGTCGTCGTACGCGGCCCGGCCAGGCTGGCCTGCCAGGAGATGGTATCGTTCCGCTCCCCGGACGAGCTGACCCCCGAGCACGAGCAGGAGATCTATGCCTTCTGGGAGGTGCAGCCCCGCTGGCAGCGCTCGGGGCGCAGCCCACGCCGTCTGGTCGAGGAGCGCCGATAGTCGATGGTCCTGCCGAAAACCTGCCATGCGCCTCGCCGGCGTGCTATCCCACCGGTGCATTCCCCGCCTGGGTCGTCGTACAGGCGTGAGCATGCTACGCCTGTACGATAGCCTCACCGAGAGCCTGAGGCCCCTTCCCTCCCCCGGTCGGCCGTTACGCCTCTACGTCTGTGGCATCACACCCTATGATACCACCCACCTCGGCCACGCCTTCACCTACTGCAGCTACGACGTCCTCATCCGCTTCCTGGAGTGGCAGGGCGTGCCGGTGCGCTACGTGCAGAACGTCACCGACGTCGACAACGACATCCTCCGCGAGGCGCGGGCGCACGACGAGGACTGGCAGACGCTTGGCAACCGATGGGTGCGCCGCTTCATCGATGATATGGTCGCCCTCAACGTCCGGCCACCGGATGCGTACCCCCGGGCCACGGCGGCGATCCCGGAGATCATCCGTACGGTCGAGGTGCTCCTGTCCCAGGGACACGCCTACGAGCGCGAAGGCTGGGTCTACTACCGGGCGCAGCACGCGCCCTTTGGCTGCCTCAGCCACCTGCCCCCTCAGGAATGGCTTCGCGTGTCGGCCGAACGCGGGAACGACCCCAACGACCCGCGCAAGGAAGCGCCGCTCGACTGGGTGCTCTGGCAGGCCTCGGGCCGGGGCGAGCCGGCGTGGCCAAGCCCCTGGGGACCGGGACGCCCCGGCTGGCACATCGAATGCTCGGCCCTCGCCAACCTGTACCTCGGCCCCTGCATCGACCTCCACGGCGGCGGCACCGACCTCAGCTTTCCCCACCACGAGGCCGAGATCGCCCAGTCCGAGGCCTACACCGGATGCCGGCCATTCGCCCGCCTGTGGGTGCACACGGGCATGGTCTGCCTGGAGGGAGTCAAGATGAGCAAGTCGCTCGGCAACCTGGTCATGGTGTCGGACCTGCTGCAGCGCTACCCGGCCGACGCCTTGCGCCTGTACTTCGGCAGCCACCATTACCGGCAGAGCTGGAGCTACAACGAAGGGCTGCTCGCCGAAAGGGCCGGGCAGGCTGCCGCCTGGGGACGCGCAGCGTCCGTCGGCGGGCGTGTGCCAGCGGGTGCGGTCGAGGCCTGCGAGCAGCGCTTCCACGCCGCCCTCGAGGACGACCTGGACACCCCTCGGGCGATCGAGGCACTGGATTCCCTCGCCGGTCAGCTCCTGTCGGCACCCCGCTCAGGGCCGGATAGCTCCGGCGCTGCGGCCCTCACCCGGCTCGCGGCCGTCCTCGGTCTTCGCCTCGGGGCCCCGGCGCCGGAGCCCCGCGTTATCGCCGGATGGGGCAGCCACCGGAAACAGTTCGAGTGAGGCACTCCAGCTCGCAGAGGGCGGTGCGGTTGTTTCGCAAACCCCGCGGGCGCCCCCCGGAACATTCCCCGCCTTGCCACGTGGGCAAGCCGGGTATGCCCCTCGCCCCGCCCCCGCCGCGGCCAATCCATTACCCACAGGTGGCCTTCGGGGGCACAGGCGCCCGTGGCCTGCGCAGCATCTCGCGGAGCCGC
>DYEI01000492.1 GCA_020725765.1 Anaerolinea sp.
CTGCCCGTCGGGATCGCCTTTGCACCGGCTCGTCGGGGAACCCCCTCCCCCTCTCCCCCTCCCCGAGGCGGATGCCGCGGCGTCGGCCTCGGGGGGGGGGAAGACAATTGAGGGTGTCCCGGGCTCTGCGGGCGCGCCGCGGCGCGCCAGCAGAGCCCGGGACACCCTCAATTGTCTTCCCCCTCCCCGAGGCCGACGCCGCGGCATCCGCCTCGGGGAGGGGGAGAGGGGGAGGGGGTTCCCCGACGAGCCGGTGCAAAGGCGATCCCGACGGGCAGAGCTACCGGCAGCCCGCCTGCGTTCCATGCGATGAACGCGAGTCTGAACACTTATCGCCATTGCTTACCTTTCCAGAGCACAACCAAAGGACCCGGCCGGCTCACTCCAGATCGCCGAGGGCGTAGAGGATCGCGGTCGCCGCCACGAGCCCGGCTATCTCGGCCCTCAGGATGCGTGGGCCGAGGGTGACGACCTGTATGCCGTTGGCCTGAGCGGTCTGGACCTCCTCCGCGGTCAGCCCGCCCTCGGGGCCGATGAAGAGGCTGATCGAGTAGGGGCGATGGCTGCTCTCGCCGTGCCCTGTGGCGCCACCCTCAAGGGCCTGTCGGAGGGATGGCCCCCTGGCCTCTTCCCACGGGAGGAGGCTGAGGTCGGTGCGGCGGGCGCGCTGGCAGGCGAGCGGCCACATGGTCACCGGGCCCAGGCGCGGCAGCCGTCCTCTCCGCGACTGCTCGGCGGCGGAGCGGATGATCCGCTCCCAGCGCTGGCGGCGTCGCTCCTCCAGGTCGAGGAGGCCCCCCACAATGCAGCGCTCGCACAGCACCGGCACAAACTCGACCACGCCGATCTGGGTGCACTTTTCGAGCACCTCGTCGAAGCCCTCCCCCTTGAGGACCGCCTGGTAGAGGCTGATCTTGGCCCGCGGCTCGCCGGTCGCGAGCACTCTGCGGACGATGCGGCCTTCGACGTGCTCGGGTCCGAACGTGGTCAGCTCGGTCTCGTAGGCCCAGCCCGAGTTGTCCAGCAGGAGCACATGGTCGCCGGGCTGCATGCGCAGGACGCGTCCGATGCGGTGAGCTGGCTGGCCGGTAAGGCGCACGGGCTCGCTCTGCACCGTCTCCGGTGGGACGAAAAAGCGGTACACCGACTATCCACGCTCCTTGCGGCGGTAGCGCGCCTCGAGGGCCACCCAGTCCCCCTCGCGCCAGTGGCGTACCGGCTCGAGGCCGGCCACGCCGAGGGCGCGCTCCACAGCCTGGAGCCGGGTCTCGATGATGCCCGAGGCGACGAGCCATCCCCAGGGGGCCACATGGCGGGCCAGGTCGGGCGACAGCCGGGCGATGATCTCGGCCAGGATGTTGGCCACTACTCCGTCGAATGAACCGCGATAGGCATCGTCAACCGAGCCCTGTAGCACCTGCACCTGATCGCTGACGCCGTTGAGGGCCACATTCTCCCGTGCGGTGCGCACGGCAACGGCCTCGATATCGACGGCGAGCACCTGCGCTCCCATCCTTGCGGCCGCGATGGCCAGTATTCCGGAGCCGGTCCCCACGTCGAGGATGCGCATTCCCGGTCGAACAAGCTCTTCCATGGCCCTCAAACAGAGCTGGGTTGTGGGGTGAAGGCCGGTGCCAAAGGCCATCCCGGGGTCGAGCGTGACCACAATCTCGCCATCGGCAGGGGCATATGGTATCCACGACGGGACGATGCGGATGCGTTCGCCGATCCGCAGCACCTGATAGCCGGACTTCCACGCCTCGGCCCAATCGGCCGGGCCCAGCTCGCGGACCTCTGATGCCGCGAGGGGGTAGAGCTGGCCGAGGTGCCAGAGCGCTTTCTGGAGGGCCTCGAGGCGTGAGGTATCACCGGCGGGCAGGAAAGCCTTGGCCACGCGGCGCACGCCGAGCCCCTCGCCCTGCACGGGCTGCAGCTGGCCCTCCTCGGCGACGCTCGGCGCGAGCGGGACCTCCTCAATAACCGCGCCGCCCTCTCCGTACTGCTCGAAGAGGGCGCTCACGGCTTCGGCGGCCTCGCCATCGACCGCCACGCTTATCTCGATCCAGTGCTGACTGCCCGGTTCAGACTCCGAAGGCATCCCTGACCTTCTCGAAGAAGCTTCTGGATTCCTGCGGCGTCACCTCGTAGCCGAGGGACTCACCCAGCTCCCTGAGCAGCTTTTTCTGCTGCGGCGTGAGGTTGGTGGGCGTGCGGATGTGCACGGTGACGATCTGATCGCCCCGGCCGCCCTGTCGCAGGATAGGAACCCCTTTGCCCCGCAGGCGGAAGGAGGTGCCGGTCTGCGTCCCTGCGGGGATGACGAGGGTGTCCTCGCCTTCGAGGGTGGGCACCTTGATCTTGTCCCCGAGGGCGGCCTGCACAAAGCTGATGTTAAGGTCGAGCAGGATGTCGCTATCCTGCCGTCGGAAGTATCGGTGTGGCTGGACGCGCAGTACCACGTACAGGTTCCCGCGGGGGCCGCCGTACATGCCCGCCTCGCCCTCGCCGCTGAGGCGAATCTGCATGCCGTCGTCGACGCCCTTGGGGATCTCGACGACCAGCCGCTTCGTCTGATGCACCCGCTGCTGGCCGTGGCACGTCGTGCAGGGAGTGCTCACGACCTCGCCGCGCCCACCGCAGCGGGGGCAGGTTGTGACGTTCACGAACGATCCAAAGAGCGTCTGCTGCACGCGCCGCACCTCACCCCGGCCGTTGCACTCGCTGCAGCGGCGAGGCAGGCTCCCCGGCTCGGCGCCGCTTCCGCCGCAGTTGGGGCACTGCTCGAGGCGGGTGACCTCGATCTCCTTCTCAGTGCCGAAAACCGCTTCCTCGAAGGTGAGGGTGAGCTGCACGCGCAGGTCGCTGCCGCGGACCGGCCCCTGGCGCGCGGCGGTGCGCGGCCCAAAGCCGAAGAACTCTTCGAAAATGTCGCTCAGGCCGCCGAAACCAAAGCCGGGATAGTCGGCGAAACCCCCGGCCCCCTGCACCCCCGCATGGCCGTAGCGGTCGTAGGCAGCGCGCCTGTCGGGGTCCCGCAGGACCTCGTAGGCCTCGTTGATCTCCTTGAAGCGGGCTTCGGCGTCCGGGCTCTTGTTCACATCCGGGTGATACTGGCGCGCCAGCCTTCGGTATGCTTTTTTCAGCTCCTCGTCCGTAGCCGTGCGGCCCACGCCGAGGACCTCGTAGTAGTCGCGCTTCTCTGCCATATGGGGGAACCCTTAGCCTGTTCTCGGGTCTAGTTTAGCCGATTGGGGGGGTGGCGTCAAACAATCGCCGCGGATATGGGGTGTAGCTGAGTTTGGGGGCAGGCTCTTCTGCGCTGCCGGCAGGGCCCCCACCCCCGGCGCACCATGGGCGCCAACTTCAGGAGCTGGCGCTCCCATCGATTGGACGCGACCGAGCCCCGTGGCAGGCGCTGTGCGCGGCTCACTCCCTTGAACCGTCGCCCCATCCCCCTGCCCTCGAGTTTGGCCTTTTCGCGGTTATGGTAAACCAGCACGCTATGGTGCGCCCCGGAAGACCCTAGACCTAGTAGGCGCTGTGCGTTCCCCCTACTGCATGTAGGGGGCTATTCGAAAAGGCCAAACGCAAGGCGAGGGGGAGGGGCATTTCGGACGCAGCATGGCGGGAGGCCATCTCGGCGAGTTCTGGACGGTGCCGCGGGTTGCGCCCCGAAAGGCCAAAGTCGAGGCGCGGCGCGGGGGCGGGGTTAGGGGCTTAACCCCGCTTTGCCCGCTGGGCAAAGCGGGGAATGCCCCAGGGGTGGGGGTCCCTCGATGGGC
>DYEI01000493.1 GCA_020725765.1 Anaerolinea sp.
CGAACCATGGGATAGCGACCCGGCGCCCATACCACAAGTTTCCCACTTCGCCGCGGCCGCGGGGAAGGGGGCAGGGGGACGGGGCGACGGCACAAGAGAGTGAGCCGCACGCAGGGCCGGCTACCGGGTTTGGTCGGGTGAAGTCGACGGGAGCGCGGCTCTTGAAGTTAGCGCCCATGGGGGTTAGGGGTGGAGGCCCCCCGATGGGCCATGCCCTCGCCGTACGACTGAAGAAGGCTGTCCGCCCTTGGACCTGTCTGAGGCAGGGGTCAGGGGAGGCTGTCCACCTCTGAACATCGAGGGGCAAGGGCCCTCTGCCGGCGGTGTGTGACGGCACACGCGTGTCGCGCGCGTGTGCCGTCACAGCCGCGGCAGGGTCAACCCGCCATCGACGAGGATGACCTGCCCGGTCGAGTACGGCAGGTCTCCCCGCACCAGCATGGCGACCGCCCGCCCGACGTCCGCGGGCTGGCCCCAGCGGGCCTGCGGCAGGAGCCCGTCGGCGATCAGCCGGTCGTACTTTTCCTTCACAGGCGCGGTCATGTCCGTGTCGATGATCCCCGGGCGCACCTCGTACACCGGGATGTCGAACTCGGCCAGGCGCGCCGCCCAGAGCGCGGTAGCCATGCTCAGCGCTGCTTTACTCAGACAGTACTCGCCCCGCGAGACGGATGCGACCGTCGCCGAGATGGAGGAGATGTTCACGATGCAGCGGAAGTGCCCGTCCGCACGCTTTTGGTCGATCATCCACCGCGCCACCGCCTGCGTGAGGAAGTAGGGGCCTTGCAGGTTGGTGCGCATCACCTCCTCAAAGCTCTCCTCGCTGGCCTCGAGGATGTCCGCGCGAACGCGCGGCGCCATCCCGGCGTTGTTCACGAGGACGTGCAGGCAGCCAAAGCGCTCCTGCACGGCTTCGAGCAGCCGCTGCCGGTCCTCACGGCGGGCGATGTCGGCCGGGCGGTAGAGCACCTGCGCGCCGGCGCCCTGCAGCTCGTGCAGGATGTCGGCGACCTCTGCCTCAGGACGGCGGCCACAGAGGGCGAGATCACAGGCCTCCCGGGCGAGGGCACGGGCGATGCCCAGGCCAATGCCGCGGGTGCCGCCGGTAACGAGGGCCACCCTGCGATCAGATGCGGTCACCAGTCCTCCTCCCTGTGATGGTTGCCTCTCACAGCGCGCGGGCGCGCCGGTAGCGCCCGGGCTCACCCCTCTGTCGCCCCGGGGATCACTGCGCCTTGGCCTGCTTTAGCTTGTCCGCGTAGGGCGAGCTCCGATAGAACTCGTCCAGCGGATAGCACCCGCTGGGCAGGCCCTTGCGCGGCGCGGTGGTGCAGTCGCTGAAGGTGCGGCAGATGAGCCGCCGATCGAGCGCCCCGCGCTCGGTCGCATCGGCCAGCATGCGCGGATACGAGAGCATCGCCCGCCCGAGGCCGACCGAGTCGACATGCCCATGGCGCAGGTAGTGCTGCGCGACCTGTGGCAGGTACTCCTGCAGGTAAGAGTACCCCGAGCCCACAATCAAGAGCCCCGGGAAGCGCGCCTTCAGCTCTTTGACCACGTTGATCTGCCGGGCAACGCCTGCGAGCGGGTCCTCCGGCGGCGCGTAGCCGTCGCTCGGCGGGAAAAGTGCCGGGCGCTGGATGTGGGGGTTGTAGTAGGGGCTCCCCGCCGAGAGGTTCACCAGCCGGATATCGAGGGCCTCGAGCAGCTCGAGGAAGCGCACCGTCTCGCTCAGGTCGTAGCGCAGCGGATCGTCCGGGTCCACGCCAAAGCCGTACCGGTAGGGCAGGCACCCGGCATAGTCCTCGGGAATGCCACGGCCGAGGCGGCCCTCGCGGGTCTCGGCCGGGTCCGGCCGGTAGGGTACCGTATCGAAGGCGCTCAGCCGCACCCCGATGAGCAGGTCCGGCACCTCGCTGTGGATGCCGGCCACGATCTCCCGCAGCAGGCGCGTGCGATTCTCGAAAGACCCCCCGTAGGGCCCGGGGCGGGTGTGCGCCGAGAGGAGCTCGTGGAGCAGGTAGCCGTGGCAGTGCTTGATGTCCACAAAATCGGCACCGGCCCGGCGCGCCAGCCGTGCCGCCCGTACGAAATCGGTGACCAGCTCCCCAAGCTCGTCGTCCGTCAGGACCTGAGCATCGGAGGTGACGCCGGACCGCCTGTCCAGAAGGGGATGGCGGTAGGCCACCCGGGGCTCGGGCCGCCCATGGGGACGGCAGAAGCGCCCGGAGTGCGTCAGCTGGAAGCCGAGGAGCAGGTCGTCGACCCGGCCATAGCGCTCGCGATGGGCCTCGAGGAGCGCCTCGCGCAGCCGGATCAGCCCCTCAAGGTTCTCCTCGCTGATGACGAGCTGATTGGGGTTGGCCCGGCCGTCGGGGCGCACGGCCATGGCCTCGCCGCCCCAGATCAGCTTGGCCCCACTCTCGCCAAAGCGCCTCCAGCGCCTGAGGACCAGCTCGGTGATGCCGCCCGTTGGAGAGCCATCCCATCCCTCCATCGGCTGCGCCGTCCATCGGTTGCCGATGGTGCGCCCGTACACCTCGAGCGGCCAGCGGAGGGGCGATTCCTCCCCCGTCAGGATGGCCTCCTCGCACTCGAGGTCGATGCCGAGGGCGGCAACGTAGGCGCGAAACTCTTCCACGCTCTTGAGCGACGCAACCCGCCGGTACGACGGCTCGGCCATGACTTTACCTCCCCGGGCCGAAGAACGTGAGGTAGGGCGCGCCCTGCGCAAGGCGCTGGACGTAGAGCGCGACCTCTCGGGCGTGATAGTCGCCCCACATGCTCGACTCGCCCCGCGGTGCCGCCGCCCCCGGCGGGACATAGTCCCACCCCCTTGGCCGGTGGTACACCGAATGCAGGATCAGCCCCTGATGCGCCGGAGAGGTGCTCAGGTAGGGCTCGGCGAGCAGGGCATCGAGCACCGTCAGCCCGGCCTGCCAGTAGCGATGGCCGTCCTCACGGCCCTTCGCCTGCAGATAGCGCCCGAGGCGCAGGAGCCCCTGCGCGGCGATGGCCGCGGCCGAGCTATCGACCGGCTCGTAGGGGTTGAAGGGGTCCGCAGGACGCGAGAGATAGTCGCCGAGGTGCGCAAGGCCCGGCGCGCCGGTATCCCAGTAGGGAATGCCGTCGGCGGGGGTCTGCGCGATGTAATAGTCGCAGGTCGCGCAGGCCGCCTCCAGCATCGTCCCCTCGATGGCGCCGCGCCCGCCCAGGGGGTCGAGTGCCTCGTCCGAGACCGTGCCCAGGAACTCGAGCTCTTCGGCATAGCCGCATATGATCCAGGCAAGGCCGCGCGTCCAGGTGCTGAAGGGCGAATAGCCCTGCTGGGTGCTCGGGCACCGGTAGGAGCCGTCGTTGGTGTTGAACAGGCTCTCGTGCGCCACGCGGCCACGGAGGTCGTAGGCGTCCCGCCCGGTGCCGTAGTAGACGTTGTACCTCGCCGTCGCCTGCGCATGGAGGACCAGCCGCTCCAGAAGCGACACCGGCCGGTCCTGCTCCTCGAGGAGGACCTGCCCCAACTGGTGCGCGAGGGCGAGGGCGCGCAGCGAGCGGATCGTGTCGGCAAAGAGCGAGTGTGGCCCGTTGAAGGAGTAGATAAAGCCGCCGCCATCGGCCGTGCGCGTCCAGCGGCGAGCCTGCACGGCGCCGCTCGTGCGCAGGGCCAGCTCGTAGAAGCGCCGCTCCCACGTGTTCTCCGGCAGGCGCCCCTCCTGCATCAGGCGCCAGAGGTTGCCATAGGTGCTGACGTTGTTGAAGCCGTGGTCGTGCACGCCCATGTGCGTGAGGTGCTTCGCCATCACGCGCACGGTCATCTCCCGCCCTATGGCCAGAAAGCGCTCGTCGCCCGTCGCATCGAACTGGAGGATGGCCGATCCGTACTGAAAGCCCTGCGTCCACTCCGTCCAGCCCCGCGAGGCGTAGCGCCCCTCGACCGTGTATACGGGCGAGCCGCGGGTTGCGTCCCACGTCTCCTCGATGGCCAGTATCTTGCCCGCCGAGAGCTCCCAGAGGACCTCGATTTTGGGCATGAGGTCGGCGGGGCGCAGGCTGTCGTTGATCTTCATCGCTGCTCCGGAACCGTCACTGACCCGAAGGTGCCGCGGCCAGGAAATCCTCCCGCACCGGCGTGAAGCAATCCAGCAGGACGGCCGGCGAGAGGGTGACGATATAGTGCCGCACGTTCGGCGGCACGTAGTAGCTGCAGCCGGGGCGCAGGCGGGTCGTCTCCAGGCCCTCCATGTGCAGGTCGATCTCGCCCGAGACGACATAGCCGATCTGCTCGTGGGGGTGGCTGTGCTCGGCGCTCGTCACGCCGCCCGGGAAACGGAACTGGACCAGCATCAGCCTTCCCCCATAGCTGAGGATGCGCCGCTCGGCCCCCTCCGGCGTGAGGGCCGCGGGCTCGCGCTCAGCGTCGGCAACGGTCTTCACGTGCTCCTCCCTTCCACGCAATCCAAGCGCTCAGCGGCTGAGCCAGCCGCCATCGACGGCGACGATGGCGCCGTGCATATAGTCCGAAGCCCGCGAGGCCAGGCAGACGACCACCCCCCGCAGGTCCTCGGGGCGGCCCCAGCGGCCGGCGGGGATGCGGTCAAGGATCGCTCTGAAGCGCGCGGGGTCGGCGCGCAGGGGCGCGGTGTTGTCCGTCTCCATGTAGCCGGGCGCGATGGCGTTGACGTTGATGCCATGCTTGGCCCACTCGTTGGCCAGGGCATGGGTCAACCCGGCGACCCCGTGCTTGGCCGCCGTGTAGGCGGGGACGAGGATGCCCCCCTGAAAGGAGAGTGCTGAAGCGATGTTGATGATCTTGCCGCCTCCCTGCCCGACCATAACCCGCGCCGCAGCCTGCGAGAGGAAAAAGAGCGCCTTCAGGTTCACCTGCAGGACGGCGTCCCAATCCTCCTCCCGGTACTCCAGCGCCGGGGCGCGCCGGATGATCCCGGCGTTGTTGACCAGGATGTCCAGGCGGCCCAGCTCGCGCACGACGCGTTCCACGATGCCCTGCAGCTCCTCAACCGAGGCGGCGAGCAGGTCGCACTGCAGGGCAAGGAAGCGCCGGCCGAGGCCGCGGATGACGGCCTCCGTCTCCCGCGGCTCCTGTCGGCTGAGGCTGGCAACGTCGGCGCCAGCCTCGGCGAGGGCGATGGCGGCGGCCTGCCCGAGGCCGCGGTTGGCGCCGGTGACCAGAGCAACCCGGCCATCCAGCCGGAACAGGTCAAGGATCATGGCTCACCTCCAGGGCGCCCGTCGGAAGCCGCCGGCCTGGCCGTACGGACGATCAGTGCCCCAGCGCCTTGAGCATCGGCACCGTGCGCGCGACCCAGGCCAGGTCGGGGTCGTCGACCGTAGCCTGCACCCGCTGATTGCCGGCCAGCGCCCACAGGTAGTACGTCGTGTACCCGGGCGCGCTGACCACGGTGTGGTACCCGTGCGGGGCGAGGAGGATGGTGTTGTCGCGCACGACGTAGGCTGCGTCCAGCCCGGCCGTGTAGTGGCGCGTGAGGCCGAATCCATCCGGCGGGCTCACCTTGAAGAAGTACAGCTCCTCGTGGTAGGCCTCGCGCGGCAGATCGTCCCGCTCGTGACGGTGCGGCGGATAGGTGCTCCAGTTCCCGGAGGGGGTGAACGTCTCGCCGACGATGAGCCGCCGCGCCGGCAGGTCCGGCTGGCCGGCAAGGGTGAGGATCTGGTGGTAGCCGCGCGCAAAGTTGGCGGCCCCCCAGGTGCCCGAGGTCACCCGCTCCGGAGGGATGACATAGGGCTCGGTGTTGAGATCGCTCGGCGCGCTCACCAGGGCGGCCTCAAGGCGCCCATGCGCCGTGATCGCCAGATGCATGCCGCAGGGGATGTAGGCCGAGTGCGGCTTGCCCGAAAAGACGTTCGGCCGGGCCCCGATGCGGCCGAGGTCGCGGCCTCCGACGGTGAAGGCGCCCGCGCCACCGAGGAGGACGGCGAGGACCTCGCGCTCGCCCGTATCGGCCTCGTAGCGCTCCCCATCGGCCAGCACGAGGTAACCAAAGTCGAGCAGCCGGCAGGGGTTGGCAGGCGGCCGGTTCAACCCCGGGCCAGCGGGGACGACCTCAAAGTAGGCCATGGCTCACCTCCCTTGCGTGGGGCAACATCAGGGGCGGACCAGGTACAGGTTCACCCGCCCGCCGCGGTCGGAAGCGTACAGGATGCGCGTGCCATCCCAGCTCCAGGTCGGGTGGCAGTGGGCGTCCTGCGTGTGCCAGGAGGTCCCGTGATGGCAGAGGACCTCGATCCTGGCCACGCTCCCCGAGATGTCGATCAGGACCAGGTCGTCGACGTCGTCGCCAACAAGCACCGTGCTATCGGGGTTGGCGTGGTAGTGGTTGCAGTAGTAGGGCAGCTCGATGCGCCGGACCACATTCCCCCTGCGGTCGGCGAGGCCGACGTAGGGGATCATCGCATTCTCATTGACGCCGACCTCGGTCGCGACCGCCTGTGTGCGGTTCGAGGTGATCGTGCCGTCGTGGCCGGGGCCGCGGTTGTCGAAAAAGATGTGCCCGTCCTGAGTCCAGAACTCGTGGCCGACCGAGTCCTGCTCCGTCTGCCGGAAGCAGGGCCGCGCCTCGCGGGCGACCAGGTCGAGCAGCCAGATGCGCTGCGTGACCAGGTTCCAGGGCCCCTCGTGGCAGTAGGAGGCGAGGGTGCTATCGTCGGGGCAGAACTGGAAGTGGCCGACCCAGTGCGTGTCCTTGTAGACGTCGAACCAGCCCGAGCCGTCGAGGTAGGCGAGGGTGATCCGGCCATCCTTCACCAGGTAATAGTGGTCCCTAAAGCCCGCATAGTTGGGTCCGCGCCCTGCCGCGACTCGCTCGTTGCGGCAGAAAGCGACGTAGCGCCGGTTGCGGGCGATGGAGGGAGCGCCGACGCTATAGTTGCCGGTCTCCTCATAGATCACCGTCCTCTCCCCGGTGGTGGTATCCAGCCTGATCATCCGCTTGCCTGCGGTGTAGACGATGATGCGGCTATCCGGCGTCTTGGTCACGCTGTGGACCGGGGTGCCGGCCCTCGCCTCATCGGTGAGCTGGACGATCTCGCCGGTATCGAGGTCCATCCGGAAGAGGTCGTACAGGGGGTCCTCGTGGGGGGCGCGGTCCTCGCCCGAGGCGCGGTCGGAGAGGAAGATGATGGCGTTCTGCTGGGCGTCGAACGAGTTCTCGGTGAAGTAGAGGTGGACGTTGTTGCCCGTGGTGGTCAGCTGCCAGACGGTGCGGCCGGTCTTCTCATCGGGGAATGAGCGAATCTCCGAGCTCCACTTCTCGCCGACCATGGTGTTTCCTCCTGTGGGTTACGCCTGGCCAGGGATGTGCCGGGTGTGTCGCCCGTGCGGAGTGGATGGTTAGAATATGGCGCGAAGTGGGGAAATGTGCAAATCGTGGGGGTGAGACGCGGCGGGGAGCGGGCGACGGCCAACCGGAGCTCGAACTGGTCCGTTGCCGACCACTGCCGGTTAGGAGCAGCCGCGAGGTTGGGGAGGCCTATCGTGTTTGGTCGACCACCGCGATTACCGCGATTCGCCCCACAAGTACGCAGTGTCTATACTCGTGCGCGTCGGATCCGCAACACGGCGACCAAAGCTCCCGTGCGAGGCGCATTTTCTGGCTGCCAGACTCGCTGTTCAGAATACAAACACTGGTCGTGACGCGGCGCGAGCGGGTTGCGGGTCGGAGACCGATTCGTCGGCGGCATTGTGCGTAGGGTTTTCGGAGTTTCCGAAAACATGCCGGTAGGCACAGGGGATTGGCTGAGCCAGTAGGAGGTTACACTTTAGTGATGTGTCAAGGCGCGTGACCCAGGACCATTAGCCGTGAGTTCGCGAATCGAGCATGGGAGGAGATTATGCTACGCGCCTCGTCTGCGGCCACAGATATTGCTGAACAGTCTTCTCGCGCCACAATTGAGCTGCTACGAGAAACGTCCCGTGTCGTAATCCTCTCGGTTGCTGCAATCTACGCTGCTTTCCTGTACGCCACTCTGATATGGACGGAACAACTGGCCATGAAAGTATGGCCTCTCCTTCCCTTGATCGTGGCAACCTGTGCTGGGGCCTTGTCATTGCTGCCGAGGCGCTTCCTGCTTGCCCAGGTCGTTCTCCTAGCGGGCCTCGCCTGTAGCATCCTTCTCGCTTTGCTACTCTCCGGCCACCCCGAATCAATGCTATTCTTCGCGCTTCTCCCGCTCATGGCTACGGTTACCCTGGGATGGCCTGGAGGGGTGACCGTAGAAGGCCTGCTAGTCCTCGGGTTCTGGGTCTTCTTGCACACTCATGGCGGAGGTTCTACCTCCACCACTCTCTCCGTTGCCACGATCCTTGGAGGGGCATGTTGCGGTATCCTCGGCTGGGCGTCAAGCCGTGCCCTTCTTACGGCAACCCAGTGGTCCCTGTACAGCTATGAACAAGCACGGCAGAAGATGGAAGAGGCGCGGGATCGACAGGTCGAATTGAAGCAGATTCAGGAAGACCTTGTGAAGGCTAACCAGGAACTGGCCCGCATGTCGGCTCGTCTTGAGGCAATGTACCAAATCGCTGAGGAAGCACGTCGCGCGAAAGAAGAGTTCGTGGCCAACGTCAGTCACGAACTGCGGACGCCACTGAACATGATCATTGGCTTCAGCGAACTCATTGTCGAGTCTCCACAGACCTATGGTAGCAGTCTGCCACCGGCCTTGCTCAGCGACATTGCGACGATCTATGAGAACAGCAGGCATCTAGCTCAGTTGGTGAATGACGTTCTGGACCTCAGCCAAGTGGAAGCAGGGCGCATGGCCTTGAGCAAGGAATGGATCTCGCTACAGAAAATCGTTGATAGCGCGACTGTAGCCGTCCGCCCCCTCTACCAGATGAGGGGTCTTTACCTAGACACAGAGGTCCCGACAGATCTGCCACGCGTCTTCTGTGACAGCACGCGGATCCGGGAGGTTGTTCTGAACCTACTGAGCAACGCCGGTCGCTATACGGAGAAGGGGGGAGTCCGCCTGAGGGCCTACAAGGACGGGAATCGCATAGTTGTAAGCGTCTCTGACACTGGGCCCGGAATCTCCCCTGAGCACCAGAAGAAGCTCTTCGAACCCTTCCAGCAACTTGATAACTCGATCCGACGGCGGCATGAAGGCAGCGGGCTGGGGCTGTACATCAGCAGGCGGTTCATCGAGATGCACGGAGGCACAATGTGGCTGGAGAGCCAAGTCGGCGTGGGCACGACCTTCTACTTCACTCTCCCGCTGGAGGTTCCACTTCTTGAGTACTATCAAGCGGACCCTAAGCGATGGTATAGTGCTGACGCAGGCACGGAATACCGACTGCGGACACGCCCGTTCAGAGCTCCCGCCCCTGTCGTATCCAAGAAGATTGTCGTTCTGGAAGAAGGCGAGACCTTGCAGCGGTTGCTGCGACGGTATCTGGACGGTGCAGAAATCGTGCCCGCCACTGGTATCGACGATGCAGTGCGCGAGCTTGCCCGTTCGCCTGCCCATCTGCTTGTCGCCAACGTGCCGCCGTCGAAGCGAGATGCCCTGTCCCTGAGCCGGCTTCCGTCCCTGCCGTACGGTACACCCGTGGTCAGCTGCTGGGTGCCGAGCGAGGATGAGACAGCCCGGCGAATCGGCGTAGTGCGATATCTCGTCAAGCCGATCACGCGCGAGACCCTTCTAGCGACGCTCGAAAATCTGGGGCGTGATATCAAGCACGTGCTTATCGTCGATGACCAGGCAGATGTGTTGCGGCTGTTTGCGCGAATTCTTGCATCATGTCCGCGGGGTTATCGCGTTTCCAGGGCCAAGGACGGGCACCGGGCATTGAGCCTGCTACGACAGGAGCATCCCGACGTGATGCTACTGGACTTGGTCATGCCGGGGATGGATGGCTTCGAGGTTCTCAAGGAAAAGGAGCAGGACGCGGATATCCGGGATATACCGGTAGTCGCCATCTCGGCTCGCGATGCAACGGGAGGGCCGATCCTGACGGACATGCTAACCCTTATGCGTAGCGGCGGGCTATCAACGCAAGATCTATTGGCCTGTCTCCACGCCGTCATGGACATATTGTCCCCTTCAGTTGGATCGCGTGGTCGAGCGCTGCAAGAAAGTCGCGCCGACTGACTGGCTTCTGGACGAAACCGCTGGCTCCCAGCGTGAGAGAAAGCTCTTCCTGCGCCAAGATACTGCACACAATGATCGGAACCGAGCCCAACTGCGGATGTTCGCGGAGCCTGCCAAGCACTTCCCAGCCGTCCACGCGCGGCATCATGACATCCACGACAATGATCTGGGGAAGAAGCCTCGTAGCCACGTCCAGCGCATCCTCCGGGTGGCGCACGCCGATGAGCCGATACCGCGTGCCTGTCGTGTAGCGCTGGAGCAGCCGAAGCGTACCCTCGTTGTCGTCTATCGCCAGGACAGGTAGCTGCTCCAGAGCCGGTAGTAGCAGGGCAGCTCGAAGAGAACTGTCGCTCGATGTCACACTCAGCTTGCCACCGGATGCCTCTGCAAGCTCGCGCGCCATTGCCACCTTCAGGTGCTCATCTGGCAGCAGGGTCCCTGCCTGCCTAGCCAGGCAGATACAGCTTACTACGGTCTCGACCTCCCACTGCAGCGTCTTTGCCTCAATGTTGATCTGCCCAGTCGACGAGCTCCAAGGTATGGCGGCACCCAGCAAACTAAGAAGGATCTGTCGGAGCACTACGGGGTCGACTGCTACAGGAGGAAGGCATCCACTCAGCCTGACGTCTATCTCAACGCCGTGCTTTGCCGCGAGGGGACGCGCCACCTCAATCACGTTAGCCAACACACGCTCTAGTTCGGCGGGGGTCTCGGGTGGCATCCCCATGAGCCATGGAACTTCCACCCGCAGTGCAGTCTCAGCGGTCTCTTCGTTGGCAGGTGGGTCCGTGGTCCCGTCAAATGACACGTTGAAGCGCTCCTGAAGCTGAAGGGTCAACGCCTCGAGCGCTGCCTGTTGCTCTCGCCTGAGTTGACGGACGCTCATACCCAACTGCCGAGCCACGTCCTCTTGTGGTGTTTGCTCGACATAGCGATAGTATAGAGATTCGTACATTCGCCATGCGCGGGAGTCCGCAGGTGCGTCAGCAGTTGGCTCTAGTGCCTGGATCGCTTCAGTGAGTATGCGCCGCATAGCGGAGGGGGTGTCATGTCGGTTTGCCACTCCAAACAGGGCAGCAAGAGGACTGCGACGCAAGAAAGCAGGGTCGTGGAGCCGGTTCAGGCACGCTCTCAAGTGTTTCTCATACTCCTTGCGGTCCAACATGGCCCCGACTTGTCCCCGCCTTGTCCGTCGCTTGGCCCGAAAGTGTCCACGCAGTCACCATTTTCCGCTATATTATAGAAGGCCAGGCACTCACTGGCAAGAACACGCGGATGTTTCCGACAGATGAAAGGGATAAGACCATGGCCGAGGAAACCAAACTCAACATTGATCCGACCGCCCTCATCCATCCTTCCGTGATCATGGAGGGCAACATCACTGTTGGTGCATTCACCAAGATCGGCGCCGGAACAATCCTCACCGGCAACATTACGATTGGCCATCACACCCTTATCGAGTGCAACGTCGTCATCCGGGGTACCAACAGAATCGGGAACTGGTGCCACATCTACGATCTTGTGAACATCGAGGGGGGACGCCCGGGCAATCGCACTGGTGGCGTAACATGCGATGAGCCGGACTCTTCGGTGATTGGCGACTACTGCTGGATTAACCACGGGGCAACGATGCATGGGTCGCAACTCGAGGATGGAGCAGTTGTCGACATCAACGCTTGCCTGGACTACAACTGCCGTGTTGGCAAGGGGTCTATCGTCGCCAACGGGAGTGCGGTCCACTACAACACGGTGATTCCGGACAACTGCATTGTTGAGGGCGTCCCTGCCAGGATAGTCAAGGAGAACATCACGGACGAAGACCGCAGAGCGAGGATGGGTCTGGTGCCTCGTGAATGGATCAAGTACGCAGGCGAACAGCAAGAGAAGTACATCAAGAAGGTCAAGGGGTTGGAGTGAACGCGCCGATCAGTGGCGTGTGGCAATGTCCGGCCCCGCGTTGGGAGGTGACAGGAAGGAGGGTAGCAGTTGCTCGAAAAAGACCAGATAGATGGCCCGGCTAGCTGCGTCAGATGACGGGAACTCGAGGGATGCGAAGGAGGTGGCAAGATGTCGCACACGGTATCCCGGCGCGCTCTGCTGCGCTCTACAGCTATGCTGGCAGGTGCCAGCGCACTTGCAGGCTGTGCTCCCAAGGTTGTTGAGAAGGTCGTCAAAGAGACGGTCGTGGTGGCGGGCACACCCCAGGTGGTCGAGAGAGAAGTCACCGCGGTGCCAACCAAGGTTGGGAATGTGGTGCTCTCGTACCTCGTTGTCGGCGGCGGCGTGCGCGACAAGCTCTATGGCGAAAGCGTCGACCGGTTCAATAAGGCGAACGGCCCGGGACTCACGGTCAAGATGGAGCCACTAGTCGGTAACGACGAGCAGGTGCAGCAGAAGATCCTGACCATGATCGCCGCGGGAACCGTTCCTGATGTGGTGCATGTCGATACGATGTTCATAAACCAGCTTGCACCTACCGGCGTTCTGCTGCCACTGGACGACATGCCGGGCGCCAAGGAGCTCTTCGACGCAATCTGGCCCGGCGCCATGGCTCCGCTCATCATCGACGGGAAGACCTGGGCGGTCCCGATCCGTGCCAATTCGGTGCAATACTACTACAACAAAGACATGGCCAAGGAGGCCGGCCTTGACCCGGAGACTCCGCCGGTGTACCTGAGTGACCTGACGGAGTGGGCTGCCAAGATGACGAAAAAGGACGCCACTGGTCAGGTGGAGTGTTTCGGTTACGACTACAAGTTCAGCAACAAGAACGCTTCCTGGACCCTCCATGCGTGGTATCCGCTCATCTGGGGGTACAAGGGACGCGTGCTGGACGACAATGGGCGGGCAGCGTTCAATGGCGATGCGGGCATCAAGGCGCTCCAGTGGTGGGTGGACCTCAAGAAGGCACAGTACGCTCCCGAGTCTTCGATCGACAACGGCCTGGAGTTCAAGAAGGTCGCCAGCACTATCACTGGAGAGTGGGAGATCTACCACCTCAAGAACGAGGTTGGCCTCAACCTTGGCGTGGCTCGTTTCCCATATCCAGAGGGCGGTGAGCATGCAATCCCGCTTGGTGGCCGCACGCTGGTGATCTACAAGGCCAACCCTCACCCTGAGCTTGCCTGGAAGCTCATCCAACATGTCATGAGCAAAGAAGAGCAGATGTTCGTGACCAAGGGGATGGGTGGGCTGACGCCGCGTCGCGACGTGCTCGATGACCCCTGGTGGGATCAGAACCCCGAGTACAAGCTCACCCTTCTGGACATGGAGTTCGTGCGGCCCAAGGATGCGACGCCCTACTTCATGCAGTTGATCGACATCATGCTGCGGTGTTTCCAGCGGGCAATTCTGGAGGGCATGCCTCCCGCAGAGTCCCTCAACCAAGCGGCGGCGGAGTTCAATGCTCTAGTTGAGGGGAAGAAGTAGCTGCGAGGACGCCTGCTGCCGCCGTACCCCGCCGATCTGTGGGAGAGCCCGTTGGGGCAGGTGAACAAACAGTTCGGACGGCAGCCCCATCGCTTGGGTTGCTGGTGCAAGCTCATGTGGGGTGTGCTGCGCCGTTGGAGTATGCGGCACACCCCACAGCATCAAGCCAATCGACGCCGCTTCAGTAATCTTAGATGCCGGCAAACGAGGTGACCAGAATGGCGGCTCCTATTGCTGTGACAACCCAGAGCGCGAGAGCGACCGGGCATAGGCCAGCGGGTATCTGGCGCGCCCTCCGACGGCACGGATCAGATACACTCATGGTAGCGCCCTTTGTTCTGTTCAACCTCGTGTTCTTGATCTTTCCCCTAGGCTTCTGCATCTACCTCAGTCTCACCGATTGGACCATGTACAAGCCGACGTGGCAGTTTGTGGGGTTCCGTAACTATGCCGAGCTCCTCTTCAGTGACGAGGTGTTTGTCAAGGCGCTTGGCAACACCATGTACTATGTGGTCTTCACCGTCGCTGGAGTGGTCCTGCTGGGCGCGGCGATGGCCGTGTTGCTGAATCAGCGACTACGAGGCATAGGCCTCTTTCGCACGGTTTTCTATTTCCCAGTCGTGGTCGATTGGGTCATCGTGTCCACCGTCTGGCTCTTCCTGCTGGAACCGTCCATAGGGCTGATCAACCAGGTGCTCCGCGCCAACGCGCTCCCCGCACAGCCCTTCTTCAACAGCCGCTCACAAGCGATGCCGTTGATGATCGGGATGAGCATCTGGAAAGGAGTAGCGTACTATGCGATCATATTCCTGGCGGGGCTGCAGGACGTGCCACAGGTCTTGCTTGAGCAAGCGCAGATAGACGGAGCGAATCGCTGGCAGGCGTTCCGACACGTGACAGTTCCATGGATGGCGCCTGTTACCCTGCTCGTGATCGTGCTCGCCTCGATCAACGCGCTCCGTGTGTTTTCCCCCATGTACGTGATAACCGGTGGTGGTCCCGTGAATGCCACTATGACGGTCATGTTGCTCCTGTACAATCAGTCTTTTCGCTATCTCGAGATGGGATACGGATCGGCGATCGCCGTCGTGTTTTCCGCGTTGGTTCTCGTGCTGGTATTGATCCAGCGCCGGATCCTGAGTTCCCCGGAGAACGCGTAGCCAGTGCGCCTCCTTAGCGGGCTGTTGGGGGCGTCGCTGTGCGTCGTAAGTCGGTCATGCGTAGGTGGGCGATCTGGCGCGTTATTCTCTGCTCCATGGTGGCGAGGTGATATGGGCAAGCTAGGCGTACGGACCACACGCATCATCCTGAACAGCGTGTCATATGTGCTGCTCGTGGGTTGGGGGCTTGTGGCTGCCATGCCACTGGTCTGGATGGTTAGCTCGGCCTTCAAGTACAGCCGGGAGATTTATACATGGCCCCCGTCGATCATTCCTAGGCAACCTACCTTCGATAACTTCGTCGCCGCCTGGACAAAAGTGCCCTTTGACTGGTTCCTGATTAATAGTGCCATCGTCAGTCTCGTCGAGGTGACTGGCGTACTGGCATTTGGTGCGATGGTGGCCTACGTGCTCGCGATCCGTCGCGTGCCAGGGCGTTCGTTGCTGTGGGTGCTCGTGCTGGCTGGCCTGATCATTCCCGAACAGGTGACATACATCCCGCGCTTCATGATTGTGAAACAGCTTGGCTGGATAAACACGTTGCAGGGGGTCGTTGCCCCTTACTTCATGTCCTCTTTCGGGGTATTCTTGCTTGCACAGTTCTTCCAGACGATCCCGGGCGAGCTGTTCGACGCCTCTCGCATCGACGGCCTCGGCGAGTTTGGCATCTTGCTCCGCATAGTCCTTCCGCTTTCGCAGCCTGCGTTGGCCGCCTTGGCCATTTTCACTTGGCTGAGCTCTTGGAACAACTTCTTCTGGCCATTGCTCGTGGTTATCAACGAGAGCAAGCGCACGGTGCCGGTGGGTTTGGCCAGCTTCTTTCAGGAGGAGGGGGTGGCCAACATCGGCCACGTGATGGCCGGCAATACCATCGCTATTCTGGCGCCCCTTGCCGTCTTCATACTGTTTCAGCGTCATTTCGTGCAGGGCATTGGCGTCACTGGTCTCAAGGAAGTCTTCTAGGAGGCAGCATGCTTATCGACTGTGACACCCACGTGTCGTCCCGTGGGGTCGGGTTTGAGGTCACCGTGGATCAGTTGCTGCGCCACCTGGATGAGGTGGGGGTGCAGAAGGCTGTGTGTTTCCCGATGGTCTCCTATACCCGCGAGATCTCTGCAGACAACCGGGCCATCTTTGAGGGCGCGAAGGCGCACCCGGATCGGATAATAGCCTTCGGTGGAGTGAACCCGCGCTTGGGCTTGGCTGAGGCAACCGATGAGTTGAGGCGCTGCATCGAGGTGTATGGTGTCAGCGGCATCAAGATGAATGGGGCGCGTGACGGTTACTACATCGACGACCCCGTCCTCAGCATCCCGTTGATCGACCGCATTGCCGAAGCGGGTATCGTGCTGGCGGTACATTGTGGTGCGAACGATTTCGAGAAGACCCACCCGTACAGGATCGCGAAAATATCGGAGCGACATCCAGACCTGCGGATCATGGTGGTCCACATGGGAGGGAGCGGCGAACCCAACATGCATGATGCCGTCATCGACCTAGCCGCCCGCTACCCGAACTGGTATCTGGTGGACTCGGAGGCAAGCTACCGCAAAGTTCATCTCGCGCTCGAGCGCCTAGGGCCTGAAAGGATCTGCTATGGCAGTGACACTCCGTTCGCGCCCATGCGCTACGAGTGGGGGATCCGTCAGGTCGTATACCAGGACCTCAGCGAGGCCGACAAAGCAAAGGTCTTTGGAGAAAACGCAGGGCGCCTGTTTGGGCTACGGTAGCTAGGCGTGCTTGTCACTTGTGCAGTTCCTCCTAATATTACAGCCGCACTTGGCTGGGAACCCTCGATTCCTAGGGCGTGGGCTGCCAATTTCGGCCCTGTGGTGGCCGTATCGCTCCACTCAGCTGCCCTCTGCAGCCAGAAGACAGGGCTTTGGGAGCCACCGTGGGCTAACTGCGGCTGTAATACTAAGCGGTATCTCCCACCAGCCCCACCACCTCCCGCACGCTCGCCACAACGTGGTCGCACCTCGGCGCGAGGAGGGGGATGCGCTCGGGGGCGATCTGCGCCAGATGGCGCGTGATGAGGACCGGGGTCATGCCGACGCGGCGGGCGCCGAGGTGCTCGTCGGAGCGGCCGTCCCCAACGTAGAGGCAGGCCTCGGGGCTCACCCCCAGCCGCGCGCAGAGCCGCAGGTAGAACTCGGGCTCGGGCTTGCGCAGACCCTCATGGCAGGAGAATAGCGCACATTCAAAGTACGCGGCGAGGGGCGAGTCGGGCCAGGCCTCGACCTCCTCGCAGTCGGCGTCGGAGAGAAGCCCAAGCTTCAGGCCTCGTGCCCGCAGGGCGCCGAGGACCTCGAGGACCTCGGGCTCGACCTCGATCAGCGCCCGGCGGAAGCGGGCCTTCCGCACCTCGCACAGCGCAGCCCAGCGCTCCGGCTCGTGGGCGAGGCCGAGCTCGGGGGCCATCAGCGCCAGGACCTCGGCGTTGGTGCGGTAGCGCCCGCGCGCCCGGCCGTCCTCGTGCTTCAGCCAGACCGGGTTCCAGCGCTCCGGCGCCACCCCGAGGAGCTCGTGCAGGGCCGGCCCGGCCGCACCGACCGCCTCCAGCGAGATGAGGGTGTGAAAGAGGTCAAAGATCACCGCGTGATAGGGCATGGACCAGGCCTCCGGGTTCAGCCGGGCTCCGAGCCGCCGCGGGGCGTTACCGGCTCTCAGGGAGGCCCGCTGCGACGGAACGGTACTCTCAACCCCGCTCGGGCTTGCGCACCTGCTGGTGCGGGGGGATAGGCCCGTCTCGCCCTCTGCGGCCAACTGGCTGTAGCCGACTCGGCCCTCCTGTTCCCCCGTTTCGGGGGAGCGGTAGGGGGTCTCCCTGGCGTGTCTGCCATCCTGCCGGGGAGGGACCCCCCACCGTCCCCCCGACGCGGGGGGATAGGCCCGTCTCGCCCTCTGCGGCCAACTGGCTGTAGCCGACTCGGCCCTCCTATTCCCCCGTTTCGGGGGAGCGGTAGGGGGTCTCCCCGGCGTGTCTGCCTGCCCGCCGGCGAGGAGGCAGCTACCCGGGTTCCCCGGAGCCTCCGCCGGGTCGGCAACGGACGTGCCGGTGCCCTCGCTATCTGGGGCCCTCCGTTACAGGATCGGCAGGAGCTCCGCCGCCTCCGGCATGATGCCCACCCGCGCCCGGCGCCCAAGCCGCGAGAAGGCTCCCTCGAGGGCCTCCTCAACGGTCTGCGCGTGCCCTGCAGCCAGGCAGCGGGCGTCGTCCGCCGAGATTCCGTCCGACACAAAGGTCACGCGCGCCTTGCGCCGGCTCAGCTCATAGGCAATGCAGGCGGCGGCTGCGACTTCGTCCGGACAGGTGCCCTTGCGGACCGCCTCCTCCACCTCCGCTGCCGGGAGGCTGCCGGCCTCCCTGAGGTAGGGATGGTCCGGTGCGATCCCCTCCGGCGCCGCGATGACAAGAATCACCTCGCCCCCGGCTCGCACGGCGATGGCGGCCGTGTTCAGGGGCTTGGCCCCCTGCCAGAAATCCCGGTCGGCGGGATGGGCGCCGGCGACCACGATATCGGGCTGCTCGGGCACGCGCACGCCATAGACTTCACTGGCGAGCGCTACCCCCTTGCGGTGCGCGGCCACCATGTCGCCCGCCACGATGCCCACGACCTGCCTGTGTCGATTGAGGACGGTGTTGATGATGAACCCCAGCCGGGCCCGCCGCCCGATGGCGTCCAGCTCGGCCCGCACCGGGTTCTCGGCAACGCCGAGGATACGGTGCACAAGCGGCGCCGCCATGAGGTGCGTCCGTGCCGTAGTCCGCGCGCTGCAGGCACCGGGCTGGACCATCTTGGCGCCGCCGGAGAAACCGGTGTACATGTGTGGCACGATGTTTCCGACCGACAGGCTGAGCCCTGCTTCGCACAGCCGGCGCGCGACCTCGATCGGCACACCTGTAGGGGTCGTGCCCAGGTCCACAAAGGCCGCGGGGTTGTGGGCGTCCAGGTTCTCGACCCGCACCCGCGAGAGCACCTCCGGCCCCAAGTGCGATCGCTGCTCCTCCACAGTCATGGGGCGGTGCGTGCCCAGGGCGATCAGGAGCACGATGCGCTCGTCGGCGATGCCGGCCCGGTTGAGCTCGTCGAGCACGACCGGCAGGAGGACCGACTGGGGCGTGGCGCGCGTCCCATCGTCGACGAGGATGACAACCTCGCCACGCACGCCGCGGGCGAGGTCGGCGAGAGGTGGGCTGTCGATGGGGTTGGCGAGGGCCTGCCGCAGGGCTTCCGTCACATCGGACACGCCCGGGCGCTCCGACGCCTCGAGCACCCAGGCTACCCGCTCGGAGGCCACGCCGAAGGCGAGGCGGCCGTTGCCGTACGGAAGGGAGATCTCCATGTTACCCTCTTTCCAGGATGGGGAAGGTCGCACCATGAGGGCCGGCCGCTCACACCAGGTACAGCACCGCCGCTGCCACCGCTCCCCAGAGCGCCACTGCGATGACCAGAGGCCTGTCGGTCCAGAAAAGGTCATCGGGCGCGCCGCCCTTCCCGAGGCTGTAGACGAGGTACAGGTAGCGGAGAAAGGCGAACATGGCCAGGGGGATAGTCAGCATCATGGCATGATTGCCCGGCAGGTTGGTCGCAAAAAAGGTATAGAGCGCATACACGACGATGGCGCCACCCGCCATGATGGCGATGGTATGGTCGAAGAAGGCCAGGCTGTAGCTGCTCAGGCTGCCCCGATGGTTGCCCGCGTTCTCGGCCAGGAGCAGCAGCTCATGCCGCCGCTTGGCCAGCGAGACGAGCATGGCGAAGAGCGTCGTAAAGACGTAGAGCCAAGGCGAGAACTGCTCCACCTGCACCGCGACCGCCCCGGCCGCTACCCGCAGCACATAGCCCGAGGCGATGGCAAAGGTGTCCAGCACGACGATATTCTTCAGCCCCAGTGAGTAGGCGAGGTTGATGGCCACGTACACGAGCAGGATGGCCCCCAGCTCCCACCGCAGGAGGAAACCAAACCCCATGCCCAGGCCCAGGCACAGCGCTGCCCCGACCGCGGCAACTGGTACGGGTAACCGCCCGCTGGCCAGCGGGCGGTGACGCTTGCGGGGGTGCTGACGATCCCGCTCCATGTCCAGCAGGTCGTTGAGCAGGTAGACGCCGCTCGCGGCCAGGCAGAAGAGGGCAAAGGCCGCGGCCGCGTGCAGCCAGGGCACGAGTTGGTCCAGCTTTTTGTCGAAGAGCAGGGCGGCCAGCACAAAGGCGTTCCTGCCCCAATGCAGCGGGCGCATCGACTCGACCAGAGCGCCGACGATGCCGGCCCGGCGCACGGCATAGCTCTGTTGATCCATGCTCTGCCTCAGGCGACCTCACAGCGATATTGCGGACCCGCGCCGAGCCTCAGGATGCAGGGAGGGGGCTCGCGGGGCCAACCACTCACGAGGGGCTGCACCAGGTCTGTGGCGACCGACGGAGGACATCAGGTCTCTGCCTGCACCCCGAGGGCCCTCCGGTAGACCTCAAAGGTTGGCGTGTCGTAGAGCACAAAGCGCACCAGTTCAATCTCGGGGTGGGTGCGCATATAGTCGATCACGGTGTGCAGGGCGATGGGAGCTGCCTGCTCGACGGGGTAGCCATAGGCACCGGTGCTGATGGAGGGAAAGGCCACGGTGTGTAGCCGGTGCTCCGAGGCCAGCTCCAGGCTGCGTCGGTAGGCATTCGCCAGCGTCTCGGGCTCGCCCGACTTGCCATCATAGTACACCGGCCCGACCGCATGGATGACGTACCGTGCCTTCAGGCGCCCGCCGGTGGTGATGCGTGCCTCACCGGGCGGGCAGCCGCCCAACTGGCGACACTCGGCGAGGATCTCGGGCCCTCCGGCCCGATGGATGGCACCATCAACGCCGCCCCCGCCCAGCAGGCTGGGGTTGGCGGCATTCACGATGGCATCGACCTCCTGGCGCGTGATATCCCCCTGCACCAGCTCCAGACGCCGACCATCGATCGGGAAGACTGCATACACGGCTCGCCTCCCCAAAAGCTATGTTACTGGCGCGCCTGCCCCGCCCCCTCGGGAGATGCCAGCAGACGTCGATAGCAGCCCTGCCAGAGCTTCTCGGTGCGCACCATGCGGTTGATGGTGATGTCCGAGAAGTGGCTCAGCAGGCGAGCGAGGGCCGCTGGCAGGCGGTCCCAGGCTTGCCGACGGAGGATGCGCTCGATCTCGTCGGCTGCGGGGCCGACCCACAGCCATTCCTGACGGAACCGGTCTGCCTTGATGTAGTAGTCTCGTTTTTCCCAGGCGGTAGCGGTCTGCTCGACGCCCTCATCGATCTCCCGCAGCGAGAAGACGATCAGTGCGGCAAGGTCGCGGGCCTCTTCGTCCAGCTCGCGCTTGGCCATCAGGCGACGCAGCGCCTCGGCGATGGTTCGCCGCAGCCTCTGGCGCTGCGAGCCGACGCTATCTACGGTGACGACGCGGCTCATGCGATTCGAGTTCTCCTGACAAGGGTCGAAGGGAGGCCGCCAGAGCTGCGGCATCCATCCTCATTATACCAGACACTCGCCCGGCCGGGCAATCCGGCTCGGAAGCGCCTTCAGACCTGCGGTGACGCAGGGGTGGCGACGGTGCCAGGCTCCGCTTTCTGTCGCGGGCAGTGCCGTGTCGGCATAGATGGCGCCCCACCCCCGACCCCCTCCCCAGCGCGCCCCGGGCGCGCTAGGGAGGGGCCCTCTAATATGGGCTCAACTTTGGCTTTTTGGAGCGCAACCACGGTACCGTCCAGAACTCGCCGAGATGACCGCCAGCCATGTCGCGTCCGAGATGCCCCTCCCCCTCGCCCCCTCCCCAGGGAGGCCGCCGCGGCGTCCTCCCGGGGGAGGGGGGGAGGGGGAGGGGCATCTCGGACGCGACATGGCTGGCGGTCATCTCGGCGAGTTCTGGACGGTAC
>DYEI01000494.1 GCA_020725765.1 Anaerolinea sp.
AGGGGTGGGGGTCCCTCGATGGGCAAGGCCCTCGCCCTGCGAGCGAAGAAGGCTGTCCGCCCTTGAAGGGACGCCACCACGAGGGTGCGGCTGACTCGGGCGCGGATCAGTGCACCGCCTCCGCATCCGGCACAGGGCCGTGTTAAATGGCGATGCCCCTCCGCCCTTCGCGGAGGGGCACCTCATATGGCCCCCGAGAGGATCTATAAGCCGAATTCTGTACCGCCGGAGACCGGCGGCGGTGATCATCTCTCTGGGACGACGGTTGCCCGCCGTCTCTAGCGACCTACCCGAAGGCCAGGACGAGCAGCCCTGCGACCGGCGGCTGCCGGTCTCGCCTTCCTACTTGGTCTTGCTCCCGATGGGGTTTGCCTGGCCGGCCCAGTCACCTGGACCGCCGGTGGTCTCTTACACCACCCTTTCACGCTTACCGACGGACCGGATGGCCCGCCGGCGCCCTGCTTTCTGTTGCACTTGCCGTCAGGTCACCCTGCCTGGGCGTTACCCAGCATCGTGCTCTGTGGAGTTCGGACTTTCCTCAGGCGGCATATGCCGCCCGCGATCACCTGACCCTCTCGGAGCCACCTGGAGTCTACCATGCCCGCCCGTAACTGTCAAGCTGGTTGACATCTGCCCCCACTTCAGCTATTATCCGGCGAGGCTGGAGGCAGCACTTGGATCGGGAGCGTCAGCAGTGAAGTGGGAGGCAGTGCGCCGGGCACGCGAGATACTGGCGCGCGAGGAAGGCGCCGTAGTCAAGGACTGGGGAGGCAGGCTCCCCATCGCTCTCGTCTACCCGAACTCTTACTACGTCGGCATGTCCAGCCTCGGCCTCCAGGTGCTGTACCAGCGCCTCAACGCCCGGCCCGACATCGTCGCCGAGCGGGTTTTCTGGGAGCCGGGTCAGCCACCCTCGTCGATCGAGAATCAGCAGCCTCTGGAGCATTTCGCCGCCATCGCAGCCTCCATTTCCTTCGAGCTGGATATCCTCAATCTGATCGTCATGCTCCGAAGGGCTGGACTCCCGCCGCTCGCTGCCGAGCGCGGCGATGAGGCCCCGCTGGTGCTCGCCGGGGGCCCGGTCCCGACCGCCAACCCCGAACTGCTGGCACCCCTCGTCGACGCCGCCTTCATTGGAGAGGCAGATGCCGAGTTGGACCGCCTGGCCGGGGTCCTCGTGGAGACCGCAACGCTCCCGCGCCATGAGCGGCTTCAGGCGCTTAGCACCCTCCCCGGCATCTACGTACCGGACATGAGCCCGCTGCCCGTGCAGCGCATCTGGCTGGCCGATCTGGACTCCTATCCCACCCACTCGGTCGTGCTGACCCCCGATACCGAGTTCGGGGACATGTACCTGATCGAGGTCTCCCGGGGCTGCCCGCGCGGATGCCGGTTCTGCCTTGCCGGCCAGATCTATCGGCCGGCAAGGGAGCGGAGCGTCCCGGCACTTGTCGCTCAGGCCGAAGAGGGCCTGCGCCACCGCGGCACCATCGGCCTCGTTGGCGCAGCTGTGTCCGACTATCGGGAGATCGACAGCCTCCTCGCCCGGCTCCGCGCCATGGAGGCGCGTGTGGCCGTCTCCTCGCTGCGTGTGCGGCCGCTGCCCGAGTCGCTCCTGCGCGCCCTCGCCGAGAGCGGCTCTCAGACCCTCACGCTGGCCCCCGAGGCCGGTTCCGAGCGACTGCGCCGGGCCATCGCCAAAGGCGTCCGCAGGGAGGACATCCTCTCCGCTGCCGAGCGCGCAGCCGGGCATGGGTTTCCGCAGCTCAAGCTGTACTTTATGATCGGCTTGCCCGGCGAGGCCGATGAGGACGTCGCCGCCATCGCCGAGCTGGTGGCCGAGGTACGGAATCGCTTCCGCCGGCGGATCACCGTCCACGTGACGCCCTTTGTGCCCAAACCTCACACGCCCTTTGAGCGCCAGCCCATGGCCGACGCGGCTACCCTGAACCGGCGCGGCCAGCTGCTGGCCAAGAGCCTGCGCGGACCGGCTGTCACCCTGCGCCTCGAGGGGACGGTCTGGGCCCGCGTTCAGGGCGCGCTGGCCCGCGGGGACCGGGCACTCGGCCAGGCGCTGAGCCGCCTGCAGGCACCAACCCTGGCCGCCTGGCGCCGTGTGCTGCGCAGCGCCGGGCTCGACGAGGAGCGCTACCTGCGCCCCCGCGGAAGCGAGGAGCTGCTTCCGTGGAGCGTGGTCGACCAGGGCTGCCGTGTGGCCGCTGGCCCGGAGCCAGCCGAGAGCTATGGGTTCGCGATCGAGAGCTGAGCATCCATGACCCTCCTGCGCATCGAGGAATCCGGCCTCACCTACTACCAGTTCGCAGCGCTGCGTGCCGTCCCAGAGCTGCGCCACGGCCTGTTCACCCGCCTCGGCGGCGTGAGCCAGCCCCCTTATGCCAGCCTGAACGTCGGCAGCAGCGTCGGGGACGACCCGGCAAGCGTCGCCGAGAACACGCGCCGATGCCTCGCGACGCTCGGCTTTGAGGTCGGGCAGGTGGTGACAGCCTTCCAGGTGCACAGCGATACCGTCGCCCGCGTGGACCGCCGGGACGCCGGGCGGGTGATCCCCGCAACCGACGGTCTCGTCACCAACGCGCCCGGCATCGTTCTCGTCCTGCGCTTCGCCGACTGTGTCCCCATCCTGCTCTACGACGCCGAACACGCTGCGCTAGGCCTCGCCCACGCCGGCTGGCGCGGGACGCTCGCGGGCATCGCGACGAAGGTCGTGTTGGCCATGCAGGAGCACTTTGGGAGTTGCCCAGGGCGGCTGTGGGCTGGCATCGGACCGGCCATAGGGCCCTGCTGCTACGAGGTGAGCACGGACCTCGGTGACGCCTTTGCCCATCGCTTTGGAGAACAGGTGATCGCCAGGGACGAGGGCACCCGGCTGAGTGTCGACCTGCCCCGGGCAAATGCGCTCGCTCTCGAAGAGGCGGGTCTGCAAGAGATCGAGATCGCCGGCCTTTGCACGGCGTGCCACACGGGCGAGTTCTTCTCCCACCGCGCGGAAGGAGGCCGCACGGGGCGGCAGCCGGCCCTGATCGGTCTGACGGGCTGAGGGTGACACATCGGGGGACCGGGGATGGACATGGAGCCAGAGCTCCGGAGCAGGCTTGACGCTGTGCGCGAGAGGGTCGCCGCAGCCGCCCGTCGCGTGGGGCGCGACCCCGCCGGAATCCAGATCGTAGCAGTCAGCAAGACGGTTCCCGCCGAGCGCGTGGCGGCCCTTGCCCGTCTGGGCGTGCGACACTTTGGCGAGAACCGCGTCGAGGAGGCGGAGGCCAAGATCCCGGCGGTCCGCGCGCTGCTGGGGCAGGATCTGGCACGCGACGTCTCCTGGTATCTGGTCGGGCACCTGCAGACCCGCAAGGCGGCCCGGGCCCTTGAGCTGTTCGACGAGGTCCACTCGGTCGACACGGTGAGGCTGGCGACCCGGCTGGACCGGCTGGCCGCCGCTCGGGGCAGAAGGCTCCCGGTCCTGCTCGAGGTGAACATCTCTGGCGAAGCCACCAAGTACGGCCTGCCTGCGGGCGGCTGGCCCCATGACCGGGAGCGGACCGAGGAGCTCTACGCTCAGATCGAGGCCATTCTGAGCCTGCCGCACCTCAGCGTGCGCGGGCTGATGACGGTTGCGCCGCTCGCTGCCAATCCCGAGGCGGTGCGGCCGGTCTTTCGCAGGCTCAGAGAGCTGCGCGACGCCCTGGTCAGCCGGTGGCCGGGACACGCTTTGCCCGAGCTCTCGATGGGGATGAGCGACGACTATGAGGTCGCTGTCGAGGAAGGCGCGACGATGATCCGGCTGGGGCGGGCCATCTTTGGCCCGCGAGTGTAACGAGGAAAGGAACCAGGACAAGGACACATGAGCGCATTGGAGGATACCCGTCTCGCCTTCATCGGAGCCGGCGTCATGGGCGAGGCTATGATCAAGGGGCTGCTGTCGCAGCACCTCGTGCTTCCGGAGATGATCGTCGCCAGCGACCCCCGTCCCGAGCGCGGCGTTGAGCTCTCAGAGCGGTATGGCATCTCCGCAACCACCGACAACGTCGCAGCGGCACGGGAGGGCCAGGTTGTCGTCCTGTCCATCAAGCCGCAGGTGCTCACGCCCGTCCTTGCGCAGCTGCGCGGGCACATCCGCAACGAGGCCCTCGTCCTCTCCATCATCGCGGGGGCCCGCATCGAGACGATCGCCCGCGGGCTGGACCACCGCAAGATCGTGCGGGTCATGCCCAACACGCCCGCACAGATCGGTCAGGGCATGTCGGTCTGGATGTGCACCTCAGAGGTCGAGCCGCGCCAGCGCGAGCAGGCGCAGATGATGCTGCGCGCCCTTGGCGAAGAGATTGCCGTCGACGACGAGGACTATCTCGACATGGCCACCGCCCTCAGTGGCACCGGACCCGCCTACGTCTTTCTCTTCATGGAGGCCTTGATCGACGCCGGGGTGCACCTCGGCTTCTCGCGCCGCGTGGCTCAGCAGCTTGTGCTCCAGACACTGCAGGGCTCCGTGGCCTATGCGCGCCAGTCTAACCTGCACCCGGCAGAGTTGCGTAACCAGGTCACCTCGCCGGGCGGCACGTCTGCGGAGGCGCTGTACCAACTGGAGAAGGGCGGGCTACGCACCGTCCTGTCGCGGGCCATCTGGGCGGCGTACCAAAAGTCCCGCTATCTGGGAGGGCTGAATAACGAATGAGCTGGCTGTATACCTTTATCGACCTCCTGTTCTACGCGCTGAACCTGGCCATCCTGGTCCGGGTGATTGTCTCGTGGCTGAACGTCAGCCCGTATAACCCGCTGATCTCTTTCATCTACCAGATCACGGACCCGATCATCCTGCCACTGCGGCGCATCATACCACCCCTGGGCATGATCGACATCACACCGATCATCGCCATCTTGCTGCTGTCGATCATCCGGCAGATACTGCTGACCCTGCTGATGGCGGCGCTGCGCTAGGCATCGGTGAAGCGTACGCCGCCACCGGCAGTGCGGCCAACCTCAGAGGTGCGGGGAACCGGTATGAGGCAAAGGGAGGGTGAAGCACCTGCCTGGATCGTCGGCGAGGATGAGCAGGGGGTCACCATCGCCGTCAGGGTCACCCCCCGCGCCCGCCGTGCGGAGGTCGTCGGCGAGCACGGGGATGCCCTTCAGATTCGCGTGCCTGCGCCACCGGTCGAAGGCGCTGCCAACGAGGCCCTGATCGCCTTCCTCGCGGAGGCGCTCGACGTGCGCCGCCGGGATATCACCCTGCTCTCGGGCGAGCGCTCGCGCCGCAAGCTCGTACGCATTCAGGGCCTCGACGGGAGGACCGTCGAGGCCCGGCTTGGTGGGCGAGAGCCAGGCCAAAGCGGGCGGGGTCGACGCCGACTGTAGATACTCTGCTGCACAGGCCACGTTGCTTGTGCGGCAACCCTCCGCCGCCTTCCTGCCTCCGCACGCGGGGGCTTGCACCGCGTGCGGTGCTCTGACACAGCGTACCGACCTCCCGCGACCGCCGCTTCGCCTCGGAACAGGGCCTCCCCCTCAGACCGCAGCCATTCACGCGCCGCTGAGCCTGCCGTAGAGCCAGCCGCCGAACGCACCGCACACGGCCTGCACTGCCAGGTCAACCGGCCCACAGAGAAGCCAGGCTGCGACCCCGAAGAGCCCAGCGCCGAGGGTCACCAGGCCCAGGATCAGGCCAAACACCACGTAGTAGAGCGTCGGCAGCAGCCAGGCAACCAGCCCAGCCACAGCCCCTACCTGTGCCAGCTCCTCGACGCGGTAGCCCGAGCCTACGGCGAAGAATCCCGCCAGCGCTCCGTTGCCGACGTAGAGCAAGAGCTGAACCGGGTAGCAGAACACTACCGATGCACCACCAGTCAGAGAGTTCACAAGTGCAACGACCAGGAGGAACACCCACAGGATCACTGCCGAACGGATGCCCGGATGTAGCCGCCCCCAAAAGCTTGTGCTCGCGTAGGAAGAGCGTCGCCATCTTGTGTAGCCGCCGCGCCCTCTGCCCATCTGCTCTCTCCTCTCATGAGCTGGCTCAGCCATCCGTGAGCCCGAAGTAGCGGAGCACCCTGAGCTGCGTCGGGGGATCGAGATCGCCTATGTCGCGATAGGCTCTTGCCAGCTCTTGCCTCAGCATCTCCCGGTCCAACTCGATCCTTCGGACCTGAAGCGAGAAACCGCGTCGATCACGGATATCCAGCAGCGTGTATTCCAGACGGTAGCGTTCATCTCGTCCTGCGCGATGGTCGACACCAGCGGATCCGACGCAGGCCAGGTAATCGCCCTCCCCGATGTCCACCCAGTCCCCAGGGTCAGCATTGACCGGCCGGGGTTCAGACTCGCGCCGTCCTCTATGCCATACGAAGGCGCGATGGCTGTGTCCGCAGAGGATAAGGCAGCGCCTCGGCCGGCGCCGACCCAGCTGCCCGCGGGCGTAATCCATGTCCATCCGGGCATGATGGGCACCCTCTATCCCTTCGGCAAGATGGTAGCTCCACTCCATATAGTCCCGAAGCATGCCATGACAGAGCCAGACCGCTGCGCTGCGGTACCCGAGATCGTCACCGGAGAGGAGCCTGCGCGTGTACAGACGTCCGCCAGAGTCCTTGCGACGGTCCGTGCACTGGTCGCAGAGCCAATCATATTGCTCGGCTGCCCGCAACTGCCGTATCGTGACCGGTATCGTACTCCGGAACAGGGGGTTAACGGCTCCATCCAGGGGGACGAGCCCACAGGCGTAGGCTTCGTGGTTGCCCGCCACAAGCTCGGGCTCGCGCATCACGAGACGTGGACACCAACCGCGGATGCGCTGTATCACCTCCGCCGATCTCGGGAGGGGATCTATGAGGTCCCCCAGGAGCCAGATGCGATCGAAGTGCTCGCGCTTATAGTCGCGGAGCACTCCCCGGAGGTCCTTTTCGATGGCATCAAGTGCAAGGTGATTGCCATGGATGTCAGAGATGACTGGTACCAGCACGAATGCCCCACTCCTCTCAGGCGAGGTTTCTCCGCCGGCTGAGCCAGAGCCACAGGCGCTCACCCCAGGACCGAGGGAGTTCCATGTCGATGATCTCCAGGGCAGCCGGATCCCCCAAATCGAGCTTTTCCAGTTCCTCGCGGAGCGGTATCAGATATTCCCTCACGGCCGACGCCGGGCGGTCCGGTCTCCGCTCAAACTCGGAAAAGAGCCTCCACTTCCTCTCGATCTTTCCCAGCAGGTCACTCGCCGCTTGCGCATTCTTGTCGAACGTACTCTTGGCCCTGGCGCACCACGCCTGATCAATCCCTGCCTCGTCGCTGCCCGCCAGGTACAGCTCTTCCGCGATCTGACGGGCTTGGCTGCTCAGACACCTGGGCCGGTCTTCGATCTCGCCCAGGCTCTGCTCCAGAACTCTGAAAGCCTGCTCGATGGATTGGCGCATCTCCCTGGGCAGGTCCGGTTCGTCCTCTGCGGCTCCATCGTCTTGCGCCAGCAGCAGGGGGCGCTCGCCAACCAGCCCATATCGCCGTTGGAGCCGACAAAGAATCCTCTCGATGCGCTCTCTAAGCTCCTGAGGATAGGGAAAGCCGTAGAGGCGGCGCAGCTCCTCCAGGCTTCCCATGGTGGCGCCCAGCCTATCCTCCAGCGACCTTGTCACGTCGTCGGGCTCAGTCCTCTGTTCCACGCCGCGCCCTACTCGCTCCTTGCGTCGCCGCCACTCCTGCAGGTTGGGGATGATGTCGTTCTGCACATAGTCCCGCGCCGCCTGCAATCCCTCAACGCGCCTTCCCCTCTCAGTGACGAGCCTTCCCTCCCCTGACCACGACCACTCGGCAACTCCCATCGCAAAGCGCCGCGCAAAGCTGTACCGGTCCTCCGGATCCAGCTCAACCATCTTCTGGGCTCCCGCGAGGAAAGCGGGGAGCTCGCCTTGCTCCCACAGCATCAGGACCTGGCTGTACCCCCCTCGAAGGTGCCCATAGTGCTGGACCTCTCCCTTCCGGGTGACCCGCACCTCTAGGTCTCGCCACTCTTCTGCAGTACTCGGCCAGGAGGGGAATAACTCCGCCTCATGCACAGACGACCCGAGGTCGCTATCGAGGCGCGCTTGCCACTCACGCCACTCGGTCAGGCGGATCGTGGAAGCAGGGTTTTGCTGGTTGAACGCGTCCTCAAGCGCTCTCATCTCCCTGATGAAGCGCCTGCAAGTCCTGAAGGCAGACTCTTCATCGCAATTCAGGTTTCCGCCCTGCCGCGCGCTGTCATAGGCCCTCTGAAGGTCGCAGAGCCTCCTGTGGCAGGCCTCAAGAAGGGCCAGCGCGTCTTGCAGCCACCTCAGGCCCCCTTGCACTTCCTGAGGAGCGCCCAGAGCCTCGGCGTCCGACAGCAGCCTACGGCACTGCCCTTCAGCCTCCTCGATTTTCACACTCTGCTGGCAGGCCCGCTGGTAGGCCGTGAGTTCGGCGAGCCAGACGCCGACGAGCCCCTTTAGCCATCCGGCGATGCGCCTCTCAAGGTCCCCACACCTTTCCTCCAAACCTGCGATCCATCCATTCCCGAGAGGCCTCATTGCTTCGACAGCCCTGCGCAGGAGGCGAAGCAGGCCAACGGTGTCGATCGTTGGTGCTTTGGCCTCTTTCTCGATCCGCGCCGCGATTCTGTCGCACATGTCCCTCACATGGCGAGGAAAGGCGCGATGCGACGCCCAATCTAGGCCTCTTGGAAGGTTCTCCAGCAGGGCAAGGCAATCCCGCACGTGCCCGGTGAGCCAGTCATCGTCGCCCTGCCCCTGCCTCGGGCAATGCGCCTTGTAGGCATCGAGAAGCTCCTTCATCCTTTCGGTCGTTCGGAGCAGCTCCTCAACACCTGCCAGCGCTTGCTCAAGTCCGTTTCGGCCCTGCCCTGGCGGGTTGGCGGCGAGAGTCTCCCCAAGCCCATCGAGGTGCATGCGGGCGCGGTCGAACTGCTCGCAGAGAATGCAGAGGCGCACGAGCCGCTGCAGCAGTTCAGAGTCGTGGAGTGAATCGACATCCTCACGAAGGAGTTGCTCGATCGCCGCTATGAGCCTCTCTCTCTCCTCGCGCCCGGCAGGTAGTGGAGTATGCAGGGCCGAGAACCTCCGAAGGCGTAGCTCGGCCGCGCGTACAAGGTTCCGGTCCTTGCTTTCGGTCGCGAGGAGCTGTCCGTCGTCACGGATGTACTCCAGCGCCTCCCCAACATCTTTGGCCGTCGCCTCATCTTGCGTGTTCAGCCATCTATCGAGGACGATCCGCAGGCGATTCTCCCAGGCGCCAAGCACAAAGAGGTACAACTCGCGCGCCTCGTCGAGATACCCCTGCTGCTCCTTCAGCACCTGCCGCAGCGACGCCACCGCGCGCTTGAATCGAGGGTTGTCCCCCCGGGGCTCGCCCCCGTTCGCCATCGCAAGCTCGCGGCGCACCTTCGCGACCACCTCATCGATGGGGCCCTGCTGCGCCTCGAGGCGGTCAAGCTCTGCAAGCGCTTCCTTCGCCCGCTCGCTGACCTCCGTTTCGACGCACCTCGCAGCAGCCGTGAGGTCACCTCGGGCCTGTGCCCAGGTTGCCCGCTTCTTAACAAGGCTGAGCCCGCGCTGCAACCATGCGCGTTGCCTCAGGGGCAAGACTCGCGCGTCCCTGGGATCTGCATTCTCAAGCGCCGCGAGGCAGTTGTCAAAGTCCCCCTCATCCTCCAGGTACCGGCTGGCGAGGCGAAGCTGCTCATCGAGGCCCTCGCGCCGGGCTATCCGGTTGTGCCATTGCTTCAGCGAGCAGTTGTGTTGACGCTCCAACTCTCTCAGCCGATCCTTGAGCTCCTCGAGATCGGCATCCTCGCGCGTCAGAGCCTGCTCGATCTCCTCGACAGCATTCACGAGGCGCTCTCGGGCTGCAACCGCCTGGCTCAGTTCACCCAGTTTCTGCCTCACAGTCGCCAGTGCGTCGGAATCCACATCCCGCGACCATACCTGGCTCGCATACTGGTCATAGGTCCTCTTGACCTTCTCCCACGTTACGCGATCCGTGACCTCCTGTATTCGTGTGGCAAGCACGCCCAGGTATGGATCGACCTCGCGCGCGAGGTAGTCAGCCAGCTCGGTCGCCGCCCGCTGGAGCTCCCTTTCCAGGGCCTCGTACATCTGGCCGCCGGCCTCCAGCCACCTGTCTCTGGCTGCGCGGTACTCATCGTAACGCTCCAGTGGCGTGCGGGCTCTGGCTGCCCTCTCTTTTGCCTCCTGATGCTCTCTCCAAGCCCGCTCCTGCTCTTCGGCCCGCTGCATCTCCTGCTGCAACTGCCCAAGCAGGTCGCGGACCTGGGAAACGGGCTCGGCACGCGTTGTTTCGCGCCATTCGCTATAGTGGCCCATTGCGGCGCTGAGGGCAGCCAGCCGCGTCGTCGGATCGCCGATGGTGCGGGCAAGTGCGATATCCCTTTCCACCCTGGCCGCGACGTGCCCTAGCCATTCCTCTGCCATGGCCCTGAGGGTTTCGCCCCTCGATAGTGGCCCGTGAGGTCCGTAGGGTCTGCGCTCGTTCAGTGGCCACTCCTCTTCGCCGAGATTCAGGGTCTCGATGTAGGTCCCCTTCATGTTATCCAGGAAGCGGCTGTACCGCTCAGACCCCTCCCTGGTGTTCCTCCACTCCACGATTGCGCCCCAGGCCGCGTTGAGCTCCGGATCCTCCTCGATGCGCCTGCGCAAGGCCTCGCCGCGGGCCTCTGCGTACAGCCTGTCCACGTCATCGGCGAGGGCACCGGTAACGTCCCCACTTTGCACAGCCTTGCGCAACTTCAAGATGCGCTCGCGCTTCGTGACGAATGCCTCTTCATCATCGAGTTGCTGCTGCAGTCTTGCCCGCGCGGCCACAGCCTGTGCATGGTCCGGGTCGAGACGAAGGATGCGCTCCAGCAACCCGATGCGCTTCTTCAGGTTCTCCGGCCCACCGGGGGTCTCAGTGTACTGACTCCACAGCGCGTTCACGCGCTCGTTGATGTTGGCCTGCGCTCTCCGTAGCTGCTCATCGGCCTCTCTCGCGCCCGGACGGTCGCCCCGGGCCTCGGCTTCCGTGCGCTCCTCCTCCCACCTCCGCCTGACGTCCAACAGCTCCTGGTCTTTGTCGCTGAGGGCAGCGAATGGCTGCTGCAGACCGTCCCACTGTCCCGCACGGTCCATCGCCCGTTCACACTCCCTTTCGTAGCGCCGGCAACGGCCACACTAGGTGTCAACCGCCCGTTCTTGACGAATCCACCCCGGAGGACGCTCACCGTGAGGGGGGCAGCCTGAAGTAGAGAACCTCTGCTCCTTCGTGGTACTCGTACCAGCTTGATCCTGAGAACTGACGCACTCTATCAAGCTCGAGGGCACTGCCCGCCAGCACACCAGCCAGGTTGCCGTCGGGGTAGTAGCTGGCAACCCAGGCCGGGGATTGAAGCTCCCCGGCTACCGGAATCCTCGCACGCTCCAGGGGAGGCCAGTCAACCGGCTGGCACTCGAGGCCCGGCGCAAAGCTCTCTTCCTTGAGTCGGCGTTCGACAGGCTCTGCGCCGCTGCCATCAGGCTTGGGAACACGAAGGCGCAGCTGGCGGTAGTTCCATCCCGTCACAGGAGTGTAGCGCACTCGCCGGCTCAAGAGCTGCTCCTCCGCTATCTGCAGCAGACCTGCCACAGCTGCAACGCCCTGATCGGACAGACACACCACGCGCGCCGGATCAAGCGTTGCCACTGCCTGCGCAAGTGGAGTGGCCGTTGGCGCCACAGTCGGCGCGGGTGTGGGTGAGCTCGTCGGGGTTGTACTGGGTGTCGGCACGGGCGTGACGGTCGGAGGCGGCGGCGATGGGATGGGAGCCGCGATGCTACCTGTCACCTCCCCAATGCCCCAGCCCTCAGGGGGGAGCCTACGAGGGTAAGAGGGTCCATCCCCCACAGTCCCTCCGGAATTGCCTGGCAACGGAGAGGCCGTTGCCTCAGCACGCGGCGCAGCGAACGGATCCGTGATCCAGGTCGGCAGAGCGCGGTAGACGCGCAGGCAGATGAGCATGCCGACCAAAACACCGGCCACAGCGCACGCCAGGCAGATGCTGACATGACGCAGGAACCGGCGCCACCGCTCTTCACGGTCCTCTGCCACTATGCGCACACCAGGCCTCGACCCGCCCACCACCGGAAACCTCACCTGCGCCGGGGGCTCACTCGCAGGCCGCCCGGCTTCCGGCCGGGCAAGGCACTGCGCACGCGCCCGGGCAAGCCATTTCTCGGCCTCCTCCGGCATACCGGGTCGCAGCACGCGCAGTTCCCGAGCCAACTCAAGGCCACTGTCGAGCAGACCCGCAAGGTCCAGAGAACCGTGGAGCGAGAGGACCTCTTCGCACACCCGGCGGATGCGCTCAAGTCGATCTCGTTTCTGCCGGACCTCCCGGGCGCTCAACCGCTCATTCCTGGCCCGGGCGAGGAGCTGTTGCGCCTGCGCTCTCAGGTCGTCGGGAAGCGCCGGGACTGAGAGGACCTCCTCAAGATCCTTGATGGCAGCCTCATAGTCGGGATTCTCCTGCGCGAGGTTCTCCTTGACGTGTCGCAGGGTGCCATGCAGTCCCTGCGCCCCCCTGGCGCGCTCCAGGCTTGCCTCAAGGCTCTCTTTGACCCTCTGCAGCAGAGGGTCGTTGCCCAGCTGTGAGTCTTCGAGAAGGAGCCTCAGGTAAGACTCGATAACTTCGGGCTTGCTCTCTACCGACAGTTCCCGAGACTTGGCCTCCCAGTACCTCTTCCACGCCTCGCGGCTCCGGGCAGCTTCTTTTTCCCAGGCGACCTTCTCGCCTTCCAGTCGCTCGCGGCGGCGTCTCTGCTCCTTGGCGATGAGATCGCAGCAATCGGGCGCCATCGCTTCGCACCGAACCCGCAACTCGATGAGCCGCTCATCGTCCAGCAATGGGATGGCTGCCTTGAGCCGCTCCTGTGCCTCCTGCTGCAGACGCCTGGCCAATTGGCTGACTGCGAGCTCCTGCGCACCCTTCGCCATCGCCAGCCACCGCTCTCCAGTGAGCCGGCCGCACGCCACCAACAGGGTGACCAAGTACTCAGGGTTCGTCTCGTCGGCGGCATCCAGCGCACTCTGCATGGTGCAGAGCAGCCGCGTCGCCGTGTACAGCCATTGCAGTTCGCGCAGGCGTGCGTCTTCGCCGGCGACGGAGACCAACCCCAGAGCGTCGGCCAGCCTTGGCGGGCTGGCTCTCAGGAGCGCATCTACGCGGGTCTCGATGGCCCTGGCCACGTCCGTCGGCGAGATCCCGCGATCCAGGGCCCTGACAAAGAGCCGCCTCGCAGTAGCGACGTCTGGCTGCCGAGTAGCCTGGATCAGCAAGTCGTGCGCCGTGGTGCGCTGCCGCCGAAGCCGCAACTCTTGCAGCAGACTGGCCGGATCGCCGAAGCGTTGCCGGAGTGCGCGCGCGTACTGATCATCCAGGCCGGTCAGCGAGAGGGATTGCTCCTGCGCGTGACGGTAACGCTCCTCGGCCTCTGCCGGCTTCCCTTCGTCCAGCAGGCGTTGGCCGTCTTTCATCGCTTGAGCAAAGTCACACTCGCACAGCAGCGGGCGGAGGTTCCACTCGGGGTGCGCGAGCTGCAGCCTCTGGAGGACAGGCTCCGCTGAGCTATACTCACCCCGCCCGAAGTCGTCCATGGCCTGCAGCAGCTCGCGCCGCTCCGTATTGGTAGGAGGCGTTGGGCCGCAGCCCGCCAGCAAGCGCTCCCAGCGCTTGGCAGCCAGCAGGTGTCGGCCTCTCCGGACGAGCTCCTGCGCCTTTATCCGAGCATCATCCCGCCCAGCCTCAAAGCTCAACCGTACGCCGGCAATGCCCTCACGGTCCTCCAGCCACCCGATCGCCCGCCCCATCGCATCCTTAGAGGCATCTCTCATTCCCGCCAGAAGGCCGATGCTGTGCACTGCAGCGATTCTCTGCAGCCGGGTTACGTCATCGCCACTCGTGGGGGACCCAAGCCGCCGCACCAGGTCGGCGAAAGCGTTGGGGTCGGCGGTCGCGTCCCAGGTCTGCTCAAGCCCGGCGTACGCCAGCCTGAGCTCCTCGGCCGTTCGATAGCGATCCTCCTCCAGGGGAGATAGCGCCTTTGCAAGTACCTCCTGCAAACCGTAGCTCAGCGCCCTCCAGCCGTCGCCGCCTGCCTGCTCCAGTGTATCGCGGTCGAGTGTGCTGTAGCCGCCTAGGGTTCTCTCGACAGCCACGCGGAACACAAGCAGGTTCAGCTCTTGCAGGTTTCTCGAGATCAGAGGCTCATCTGCCTCGCCTGCCTCCAGGTGATGCAGCATGTTCCAGTCCAGCACGACGATGTGACTCTTGCGCCTATCCTGCGGACTCCAGAGCCAGCGGATGCAGTCCTCCTTGAGGTCGGGGTAGGTGCATCGGAAGACCTCGTGCACCTGCTGCAGCACTTCGCTGAACTGCAGGCCCAGCTTCACGGCTATCCATTCACGCGACATGCCATGCTGCTGGCATACCTCATCGGTGATGCTGTTCAGGTGCGTCCCCTCGATCATCTCCACCGCGATGCAGGGCCTATCCCCCTGAAGGCGCGCACCGTAGAGTGCGGGAGTATAGCTGCGAGCCTCGAGGCCTTGCACCCGGCGGTGCTGCCCGATTTCCATCCATTGCTGGAGAATGCGGGCCTCCTCTTGCAGGCGCGGAAGCCAGGCAGGGTCTCTTAGAAACTTGAGGGCAGCCTTCTGACCGTCGCGAACACGCACGGCAGCGTAGACGTTGACGGCGGACCCGGAACCCAGCCAGCCTGTGACCATGTACTCCTCGTCCCCGATCCGCTCCACCGATTGCTGCGCACTCTCGAGCCTCTCGGCGCTGTAGCCCATCTCGCTGTCCTCCGGCAAACTGGCCCTCTCTCTGACGCCGCGCCGCTTCTCTCACCGACCCTCCCGCTGCTGCCGTACTCGCTCCAGAGCACAGAGATAGAGCCAGTTGCGAAAGCTAGGCCAGAGCAGTCGGTACCGCCCGTCCCCGTCCCGCTCGGCCCGCTGCTGAACGTCACGAAGACACTTGAGTATGGCGTCCGGGATGTTCGCTTGCTGCCAGCTGCCATCGAGCGCCTGTCGCAGTTCCTGCAACATTCGCTGCACACTATCCTCACCCTGGAAGGGGCCGCTCCCGAAGCCCTCAGGCGCCCAACTGAACCGCTCCAGGGCATCAAGGAGGTGCTTTGCAAGCTCTACCTCTACCCCTTTGAACCGCAGGAGCCACCTGTCATTCTCCTCCGGCACCAGGCCGAGAAGGAACGCCTCGGCAAAGAGCTCAGCACGATCGCCGGCCTCGAGCCACGTACGGAACTCGGAGTGCAGGATCGGCTCGTAGACCTGTGGGTTGGGTTGCCACGGTTTTCCCCAGCAGGTTGGCAACATCTGCTCCGGTTCTCGGTCGCTCCATACAAGGCTCTCACTCCTGGCCAGGGCAAGGAGATGAGGGAGCTTCTCCTCGATGCGCCGCATAGCCTGCTCAGGCCGGAAGAGGAGCTCACCAGGCGGGACATGGCCCGCATGCCTCCACACATCCAGGGACTCTACGGGGATGCACTCTACGTAGCTGAGCAACGCCACGGCGTACGGATCTTGCCAGGTGCGGGCTACAAGGTGATCGGGGTCAGAGATCCCCTGCTGCAGGTCCTGCACCTCCGCCTGCTCCGGTACCCACAGAAACCAGGATACAGCTACTTCACCAACACTCAGAGCCCGCACGACATCGGGGCGAAAGTCGCTCAGCGGGCTCGCCTCGTCCACCAGCGCCTTGGCCGCATCCTGCTTCTCCCAGCACCGGCTGATGTTCCAATCGGGCCAATCCAGCACCACACGAGAGTAGTATGCAGCATGTTCCTGCGCCAGCTTCCACAGGCGATGTGCATCCCCATGAGTAAATCGCTCGAGGCGGGCAAACGACGGCCCTGCGCCGCCATCCGCACGTGCACGGAGCGAGAAGCCACACAGGACCGGCGCACCCTCTCGCCAGGTCCAACGCCACCGTTTCACGATGGCTTCCGGGTCCACCTCCCCGAGCGCCCGGTCGATCGAGTCAGCGCCCGCACGCTGGAGCGCACGGTCGACCCCCGGCAGTCCTCGCTGCCAACTCCATATACCTTTGGCAGCCGTGCGCTCGTCCTTGGCCTTCTTGAGCAGTTGCTCGCGCACATTGTGCCATGCGTCAATCGATGCCCTCGCCTGCTTCACAGCCCCTAGAGCCCGGCAGTACCAGTTCCGCAGAGGCTCAAGCTCCGCCTCCGGGAGTTGTGCGTAAGGTACAGGCCACCCGGCTCTCCCCTCCGAGGGCCTGCGCCGCGGCGCCATCAGTATCCTCTGCGTCGCCTCCAGCCGCCGGCTCACCTGGTCAAGCAACGCTACCGCCCGTCCCAGGGCATTGCACGGGCTCTCACCTCCCTCAAAGAGCCTGTTGAGCGCATTCTCAAGGGCCACCTCAAAGACATTGCCACTGCGCTCCACCAACCGTCTGATGTCCCCCCGTTGAAACACGTACTGGTCGCCAGCGACTCGCCCGGCCTCCTCCTCGCTCAACGCGATGTCGAGGATGCGGTGCCATGCGTTCCCGCGCACGTACCGATCCAGGTCGACACCCTGCGGAGGGCGGGCGTCCAGGATCCCGTCCGGACCAAAGAAGCCGACCAGCAGGCCAGCCCGGTACAGGTCCTGCGCCTCGTAGACCGGAAGCCGCCAATACTCGCAGCCAACAGCCGCGAGGAGGTAGCGGTGCTCGACTGCCTGGCGTTCCGTCCTGTTCTGCGCTGCACGGCCACGCCTCTCCTGATAGGCCTCGAAAGGTCCGGCGAGCACGCAGGTGATAAAGTCGGCAGCCCTGCCCACGGCGCTGGTCCGCGGGTCGTTGCTGGGGAGTTCCACCTGGCCTCGGGGCTCGGGCAGAGCCGCAATCGCCGGGTGGATCACGTTGGCGACGGCAACCTGGCTATCTGTCACGGCATCCTTTTGCGGCCCGTAGAGGCTCCGCCACCGGCCCCCATGGAGGCCCAGGCGCGTCAGCTCCAGGAGCGTCGCTGCCTCACGCAACTCCTCCTGCACACCTGCCCCCTGACTGGTAGCCGTGCCGAGCAAGAGCAAGGTCTGATGTGCTGGTTTCACCACTCGGGCGATCAGCCGCGGCAGGTCCCCGGCCATGCCCGATGCCTCATCGCCGGCCGGGATGGCAACGTATGTGTCAGGCTCCTTAAGACCCTTTGTCCGTTCTTGCAGCCTGATGCGGAGGCGAGAGTTAGCCCCGTCCTCACCCCAGTCCCTGTGCAGGATGGCGCGCGCCCGAGCTCGCCCGGGGCGCTGCCAGTCGCCCTCGTCGAAGCCGATCCCCCTGCAGTGGTACTCGCCCTCCTCCGGGCGATCCACCCTCAGCACGAGCTTTTCCGCCTCGCTCAAGCAGTACGCATCGGGGAGGTCACGAGGGTATTGCGCCGGGCGCCGGTCCGGGGCCTCGAAATCCAGCCAGAGCAGCCTGAGCTGCTCGGGCACCCTGCCAAAGCGTGACACGAGGTTGGCCTTGACCAGGGTCAGGAGCTGCAAGCCCGCTTGGCCCACCCCAACGATCAGCGCCGGGCGGCACTGTTCAGGCACGCCTCGACGTCGATGAGGATATCCCCCGTCATCAACTGCGAGTTGCCGTGGCAAGTCAACCGGGTCCGGCTCGCACGCTGCCAGGTTCGCCCCGGGATCGAAGGGCTCCATTGGCACATCACCTCTCCTCAACATCACGCCTCCCACCGGCCGCGGCTACCGATGCCAAGGGACACAGCGCCGTCGCCCGCCGCAACCGAGGCGGCCATGTTGCCACTTCAGTGCCATTCGTCGCTCGTGCGATCGACGACCTGCAGGGCAGGCCGGGTGACCGGCGCCAGGCGCGACCGGTCACCCGGCGACCGCGCTGATCAGACGCGTGGGTCCCGGCCCCTCAGCAACTCCGCCAGTCTGGCTCTGTAGAGTTCCCGTTCTTTGCTCTCATCCCCCAGTCCCAGGTCGATGCGCCGATTGGCACAGTCCTTCGCCAGCAGCACTGCACTGATCCAGAACAGGCCTCTGCACACTTCGTCGCCACCATCCAGGATGCCCCGGACACGCCAGGAGGAGAACGGCTCTGCGCTCCCATTGACTAACGCATCGAGGACGCGCTCGGCCACTTCCTGAGAGTTCCGCAGGTAGTAGTCCAGGACGCGTTGCAGGGACTGATAGTCGACAGACTCTCCCCTTTCGAGCACCTGGTTCCCAGCCGCGTCCAGGCTTACGTGTATCCCCCTGTTCACAAAGTTGGTCAACGCCTGCACCCAGAGGTCGAAATCGTTCCCCGCGCTCCTTGCAGCAACGGGGAAGGGCGCCCCTGGGACCTGCAGGGCAGGGTGCGGCGCCCCCTCTGCCATCACCGGCACTCTGACGCGCAGTACCCTGCCTCCCGGCTCAAGGTTTTCCACTTTGACGAGGTCGAACAAGCAAGCCCAGAAGAACCAGGTAGCCTTTGCGGTATCCTCCAGACAAGCCACTACGCGGGGATGAAGCTCATCTACCGCCTGAGCACCAAGCACCTGACGGAGGTACAGCTCGAGCTCGACTGCGTGCTGCTCGGCTGGCAGGACGTGCATGAGCCGGGCAGCAAACTGCGGATTGTGCTGAACGGCCCATGTCTCGAAGACGTCCCGGTAGCTATCGGCCATTCCCTGGCGCGAGGCAACCTGTCTCGCCGTGAACCCCCGGAACACCTGCAGATAGGTCAAAGAGTATGGGTCGCTCGAGCCTGCAAGGCGAGTGTTCAGCGCACCAAACCTGGGCTCGCCCTGAAGCCGGTTCACGACCCCAGCGATGTATCGCTCCTCAGCGTTATTATCCACTGCAACACTGAGCCACTGCTGCATCGCCCGCACTCCACCCCGCACATGGAGCATCGGATCCCCTTTCTGCAAGAGCCGCTGGCCCAAGGCTGCCGGGTCGGCGAACTCTTGCTGAAGAACGGGCATGATCCGGTGCCTCTGTCTGAGATCACCCAGGGCGCCCTCAGAGAAGCGCGCCAGCGATTGCAGGTTCTCCTCGGCCTGGCGTCCGCCGCCCCCAACGGACAGATCCTGATCCGCTTCCCCGGGAACGAGCGATCGGAGCCGTAGCTGCACCATGAGCCCGGCCTCAATGTTCGCCGGAGCAGCTACGGTCCAGGTCACCTTCTCAAGGACCCGATTCAGCAACTGGTCGTCCGGCTGCTGAGCCGGCGGGATACGTGCGTGCTGTACCTCCGGCGCGCGGTTCGTAATCAAGCCCACTCCCAACCGCTGGTACTCGTCCTCTACGCCCTCATAGAGCCCCCGAAGCCTCAAGGCCGGGTCACCTGTCAGGGCACGCTGCCATGCTTCCATGTTCAGGACGGTGTTGTGGACGAGCTCCTGCATCTGCTTTGCGGCCCTGTCCATGGCCCCCAGCAGCAGCTCCTCCTTCCGCACCTGCACCCACCAGTCAACAGCGTCAATGTACCTGTCCTGCGCCTTCATCGCCTTCGAAGGGATGCCCAGAGGTGCCCAGCCAAGTAGGGGCATCTTCCGATTCTTCGCTTTCTCATATTCCTCTCTGGCACGTTCACGCTCGGTTCGCGCCTCTTCCTCCAGCGGCCTCCCTGTCCCTCCGGAGCTAGGCCTGCGTCTCTCCTCGCGGATCCAGCCGAGGAACTCGATGTAGCTCTGGAGGTCGCGCTCGAGCTTCCGGAGGAAGTCGAGGGCATATCCGGGCTTGCCCTTCCGCGCCCGTACAAAGTCGGTCGCATCATCGCCCATCAGCAGCCTGTTGAGCTTGAGGCGCAAGGCCTGTGCAAACAGCCTGACCTGATCCTCGCGCACCGCTTCGAGCGCCTTTCCGTAGCGCCCTGGAACCGGCTGGCCCCCCGAAGTGACCCCGCCCCCGTAGACTTCATGGAGCTTTTCCTCGAGCGCGCGCACTTTCCTGTCGTACCACTCGTCAGGATGGAACTCGCCCTTCCCTCGCGAACTGGGCCTGCTGAGCACAGGATCCTGCTCGCCAGTGTCTTGTTGGAACGTCTCTACATCACCCTGGCGGCCACGGTCCACAAAGCGCGTCTGCAGCTCCGTGAATCCTTCCTCCCCGCGCTCTCCCATGAACGCCTTGCGAACCTCGTCCTTCTGCTCTGCCAGCCAACTGTAGCACACAGCGCCGATATCATGCACGAACCCGGTGACAGGGGCTTCCTCGTTGCCATAGCTCTCGCGATCGGAAGCCAAAAAGCGCTGCGCCTCCTGGCTGCCCGGTATGCCAACTCCGCCCCCCGGCGCCTCTTCATTCTGGTCCGGCGCCCACTCAAAGTATTGCATCGGGGTACCAGCGCCCAGGTCTACCGTTTGCGCCCTGGGTGCGCCGACAACCTCCAGCCATTTACGGCTGAGTTCCTTGCTGGAGCCTCTTACAGCCTGGAGGACCACTGAACGCTCCGTCCACACTCCAATGGCCGAGTACAACGGCTCCGCCTCGCCCGTCTGCAGAGCGCGGTCGTTGACGGCCAGCGTTGTAATCGACTCGGGATTCTGCCCTTCTTGCCGGACACGACCATCGATGAGGAGGAAGATGAACTGCGCTGCGGCGGGGAAGGCGTGCTCCTCTGGCCTGCCCGCCGGGACCATGGGTGCGCCATTCTGCCAGCGCTTTCCACCCACCAGATACAGGCCCTCGACGATCGGTTCAGAGAGCCGATAGGGTTGGCCATGCGGAAAGGAAAACTCGTACGGGAACACGGCTTGCCCCGTGAGGCGCATACGGCCGAACTCGCGCCACGTCGCATAGGCACGCGCAAGCACGTCCTTCGTCTGGGCATCCTGCTTCTCGCCCCAGGCCTCGGGCAGCACCAGGAGGCCCCACAGCCTCATGGGAAAACCAAACGTATGTAACAGAACCGCCATGTCCGTCACCATGCCCGCCCCGGTGCCACCGACAAGCGAGCTGACCAGTATGACCTGCAGGGCCTCGCCCTGGGCCGCTGCCTCGTGGATATCGTTCAGAGCCTGGTAGAGCGCCCCTCGCACACGGGAGTTGGCGAGACCATCCAGGTCGTGATAGAGCGCCGCCCGCCCGACCGGACGGTGCCTGGCTGCCCCATCGGCGAACGGCTGATCACCAAAAGCTCTGATGTAGTCGTCCTTGGGGAACCACGGGCAGACCTCCTGGCGCAGGGCAGATACACGGCCGCCCGCGGCGACGTGCACGTATTCCTCTGCGTCCAGGCGGATCCGGCTGAAGTAGTCCATCTCATCGGCTGCCCCATGAGGTTCCTGCCCGAGCGCATGCAGGTCGAACCCCAGCAGCCTGACGCCTTCGGGAACCCTCCCGTTGGCGTTGATCAGAGCCCGCTTCACGTCCGCGACGATCTCCTGCCCGGTGCCGCCGATGCCAACCACGAGCGTGGGCCGGATCTCCATCTTGTTCCTCCTATGCTCACGTAAACCGGTCGCTGCACTCTGCCGCGACCCGAGCCTTGCAGGGCACAGCTCAGACGCCCCGCTGCGACGGCTAGTCCGGGGAGCAGCATGCCTGCCTAGCGTCGGCGCCCGCTCGGAGGCACATCGGTCCGCCCACCAGGCGCGGGCGGCTGATACGTTATGCGCACTTTTCGGCCAGCCACCAACATTTCCCGCGACCTGCCCCCGAGGTCCTTCTCCTCGAACGCTTTTCGGAAGCGAACCTTCAGCCTGATATGTCCCTCCCCCAGGCTGGTGATCTTGAGCTCGCGCATGCCATACTGTGCCGGCCAGCCGTGTAGCCTGACCGTATGCCACCTTCTTCTGTAGTTGATGGGAACCTCTAGACGCCGCGCCGGATCGGCCGCGTCCGTCAGCGATAGAGTGCCACCCATTCGGCCCGTCCTGCTGATCAGCTCGCGGCCCAGGGCGTACAGCAGGCCTGCCCCCAGCGCTAGCGGCGCGATCCAGCCCAAAGCGATCGTGGCTGCCGTGTGCACGGGGTTGACGCGCAGCTCGACCTCCACCGAACTGCCGGTGCACGTCGCTCCAACCACATGGGGCCTGCTCAGATGCTGGGAGGCACCCTCCTTCCAGTAGACCCTCAGCATGTAACGCCCGCTAGGATGAGGGGCAGGCATGGTGCCTACCACAACGGAGGGGTCCTCGGGGTCGACCGCAAGCTCGACCTTGTGACCATATTCCTCCTTTCCCGGCCCTATCAGGCTGACCGCATAGCTATCCTGTAGACGAGCGCCGGGCCGCAGGAAACCCGCACCGGCACTGGATGCCGGCGTGCCGGCTCGGGGCATTGTCTCAACCCTGAAGCGGAACGTGACGGGGCGCGCCGGCGGTCCTGCGCGTAGCCAGGCGTTCCGAAGCGATGGAAACGAGCTGTGTTCGAGCGTCGCCCCGTTCTGCGGCGACTCAATGCGCAGGCAGAGCGGTATGGTCTCGGCCGCCTCGACCGTCCACTCACAAGGGGCGAAGGCATCGAGCAGAGCTCCCTCGGGACTGCTGACCGTGCCTGCGACATGGATCCGCCACAGACCGGGCTGATCGAACACAAAGGCCTGCTCGAATCTGCCTGCTCGAACCATACGGATTCCGCTCAGCGGCCTCCTATCGCCGTTTGGTGCAACGGCAAAGGACTGACCAAAGTCGATCGGGAAGGACGGGTCGGGGACGAATGGCCGCCCCGAGACGAGCAGGTCAAAGCCGATCGCCGACTGAGTGTCCGCATCGACGCCCTCTGTACTGCGAGGAGCCTGGTTAGCGCATTCGAGAGTTGAGAACAGTGAAGCAACATCCTGCTCCGCTCGGCACAGCACCTCCTCTCTGCCCTCCCTCCTCACGGAGGCCTCGGCAATCAATCTGTCCGGCGCAACAGCGCCGCTAGCCACAAATAGCGTGTGCTCGTACCGGCCATCCTCGGTTCGGGTCATCTCGGCCGGCTGGCGGCCCTCGGCGGTAGTGAGGGTCACCCTCACACCCTGCTCGGGTGGGATGCTTACCTGATTGCCGTTGGGCCCGACGAGTTCGAAGCGGAAGGTGACTCGGCGGAACGGTTGGCATTCCCCATCCTTGCAAGCCGGATCAAGCAGCCGGCCCGATGGTCGTCCCACTGGGATCGTGTAGGTCGTTGGCGAGATCAGCACGAACTCTTCGCCACTGCACCCTCGCGCCGAGGCTGCAAGGCGGAGGGTGTATGGGCCCTCCTCCTGGAAGGAGAGCTTCTCTTGTGAGATGTACACCCCATTGCCCGCAGGGGAGAAGTGCAGCTCTGTCGGCGACGATGCGCTCGGCGACAGCATCGACGCCTCCAGCGCCAATGGGAATCCCGGCGACTCCGCCAGGGGATTGCCCTGGTAGTCGTTCAGCGCGACGCGTACAAAGGTCTCGGACAGCAGGGTCTGCGGGCCTGCTGGCGAGAGGACCGCAGGCTTGCCGAAGACAGGGTCGAAGCGCACCTGCACCCTCGTCCCGGGCCTGGTGGCATAGTGCCACTGGCCCGGAGCCGGTCGCCGCACCTCGAGGCGCCTGATCCCGGTGCCGAGCTCTTTGTACAAGATGACATCAGGGTCATTCGGATGCACCCGGGAGCCATCCGATCTGGTGAAGACGACATCATCCGGCTCACGGAGCGGAGTGAGGCCAAATACCGAGAAGGCAGCTTCCGCTACGTACGGAGGCACGCAAAAATCTTCCGGTATCACGAGTCCGGGATCGTAGATCGTGCCCAGGATCTCGCTAAAGACCGGGGCGATCTGCTGAGCAGAGGAGACAAGCCGCCAGTGATCTGAGCCCACAATGCGCTGCCAGGCACCGCTGGATGCTGGCGCGTGCCTGCCCAGAAACACGACCCACAGATGGTAACCATCGGTCGCCCGAGGCGCCGACGCACGGGGGAACCTGGCCGCCACCTCGCCGGCCAGCACTCCCATATAGGCGGGCATGAACTGCGGGTTGAGCTTTGTCCTCTCGTCGTCCAGCCAGTACGTTACCGGACCAGCGTCGGTCGCAACCCTGGCGACCATCGGGTCGCCGTCAGTGAGGACGATGATAGCCCTGGTCCGAGGTCGCCTATCTTCCAGGGGGGCCCCAAATGCAGCAGCTGCTTTGGAGAAAGCCGCCCGGAAGTCTGTGTCGCCCAGGTTTTCCCTTCTCAGAGCCTCGGAAATGCTCCTCTCCACAGCCTCGCGTTGATCAAGATCGGCTGTCCTCAGGGAGGTCAGTGGCACATCGGTTCTGGTATTGGCCGAAGAGCCGAAGGTGACCACACCCAGGCGGTGCTCGCGCCCGGGCCACTCGAACAGGTTGTCATAGGTCAACTGGCTGACCAGGTACCGCACCGCCTCGAAGCGCAACCCCTCCGGATCGCTGCCCCCTCCTTCTCTGACAATATCGAGCTTTTCGTTGTACTCATGGAACATGCTGCCCGAGTTGTCCACGAGCACCATGATGTCTATTCCGCCGAGGGGGTCCTCGGTGGTAACCGAGGTCACGACCGGCTCCTGGGCTCGAGCACGAGTGACGATGACGCTCGGAGCCACCAGCGCAAGCAGGATGGCCACACCGGAGACGATGAAGCGCCAACGTGAGAGCATGGTTCACCTTCCTTGCTTCCTGCGGGGACGCGGACTCACGACTTGGAGAGGCAGCACTCGGGTGTGGATGATACTTCTGCCAGGCAATGGGATGGTCGCGGCACTGCTACCGGCAAGGGGCAGCGCGCAAACCAACGAGGAGACGTGCCCGGAGAAGCGAGCTCGGCCGCGGGGCGTCGGTCGGTGGATGATGGCGCAGGAATGAGCCAGCACTCGAACAGTCCCTACGAGCCCACTCGTAGACCGGGTGGCGGACCTTGGCCAACCCCGTTGAGGCGTCCAGATGGTCACGCAGCACTGGAGTGTGAGCCGGCCCCGACCGCCCGCAGTGAGGAGCGTGCGATGCGCGCTTGTCATGCATTCCCCTACGAGTACAATGTCCTGCCCGGGGCGGGCAAAGCTGTTCGCGTGTCAGCTACTCGGGCGGCCTGCTGGAGCGCCCCACTGACACCCCGCCGACGCACGGCTGGCTGGCGAGAGATGCGCGCCACTCGCGCACAAAAAACCGCGCCAGGTAGAGACCTGACGAGGCTCAGTCCTTCTCCGTCTATTCGACCAGCACGGTCATCGGTGGCTTGGCGCGGTCACAGCCTGGTCCCTCTGCCACCGACGCGCCGCTGGTCCTCGACGACAAGCCCTCCCCGCCGAGGACACAACGCTGCTGGACGAGGCCCGCACAGCTGCACATACAAGGGGAATGTACGTGCAAAGCTACCAACTCGCTGGTCAACCCGAACACACAATGGCAGAAACGCTCCTGATGCTCCTGCCACAGCCACACCAGCAACCGTCAAGGGCTCGGTGTGCGGGTCATCGCTGCCCGACGTGGCGCTCGAGAGGACCTTCGCCGACTCCAGTACTTTGCCATCTCAGCCAAGAGCCCTCGCGGCGACGGCGCAGTGGCGGCAAGCCAGAGTTCTAGCCTGCTCTTCGGCCAATCGTGGTGCTTAGCATCATGCGTATTATACTAGGTTCCGGCGACGTTGTAAAGTTCGCATGAGCCGGTGAGCCGGCAGTAGGTTTCGTATCTCTCCGGGGCCTGGCGAGCTGGGGATCGGTAACTGCTCCGGCCGGCACCAGAGCCTGGCAGGCTCTGCCGGCTCACAGGCTCCGCGCCCGCCCGGCAGGGGACGATCACTTGCGTCGGTGTGCCGGGACTATGGGTTCGCCATCGTCAGGAAGACTCGTTGCCCACCAGGTCCTCCACATGCCACAGCACCTCATCGACCGATGCCCCGGCCACCCACGACGCGGCGCACGCACACCGCCCCTCGGCCCCGCAGGAGGGGCAGCGCAGCGTCCAGGAGAGCACCGGCCGAAAGCGCTCCCGCCTGAACGGCCCTGCCGTGATCAGGTTACCGCACCAGAAGATAACGACGCTGGGCCGGTTGAGGGCATAGGCCATGTGCGCCGGGCCGGTGTCGTTGCACACGACCAGGGAGGCGCCCCTCACCAGGGCGGCCATCGCCCCGAGGTCCAGCCGCCCTGTCAGGTCGACCACGGGCACCGCGGACTCTGCCAGCACCCGCGCCGTAGCTTCCCGCTCGGACTCCCTCCCAGTGACCACCACGGTGTAGCCGGCCCGGCGATGGATGTGCTCCGCCACCCGGGCAAAGTGCTCGGGCGGCCAGCGCCGCCGGGGATCTCCCGCCCCGGGGTGCAGGATGGCATAGCGCTTCCCCTCCGGTCGCCACGCCCTGGCCAGACTGCGCTCATCATCCGGCAGGATGGGCAGGTCCGTTTCCAGCCCATCCCAGGGCACTCCGAGCAGGCTCACCAGCTCCAGGTAGCGTATGATCTCATGCTGGTAGTAGCAGTAACGCAGGTTCCACTCCAGCGGCGGAGCCCCGGTCGAGGTCAGGCCCAGGGTGTGCCGGGCACCCAGTTGCGCCACAAAGGGGTTCGAGTCGGCTCCGCCGCCGTGCATCTGGATCGCCAGGTCGTATTGCTCGGCGCGGAGGCGGGCAAAGAACGCCCCTGCCGTCTCGCGCGGGGGCGGGTCGTCGGGGCCCGGCTCGTGGATCCTCGGGAACGGCGGGATCGCCTCCACCCGGTGCAGATAGGGATAGCGCCCGGCGATAAAGCTGCACAGCCAGGGGTGCGTCAGGTAGGTGATCTCGGCCTCGGGAAACGCCTTGCCGAGGGCTCTGAGGGCCGGCGTGGCCAGCAAAAAGTCGCCCAGGCCGTTCGCGCGCAGCACGGCAATCTTGCGCAGCGGATGCTCTCGTTTCTCCATGGTGCTCCCCGGTGGATCGGTCTGCTATGGTCGCGGCAGAGAGCATGATTTGTACCACCTTCTCTTGCCGATCTGGAAAGCTCGCTGCGGACGTCCAACGCCGCAGCCTCCCCACTCTGCGCCCTGTGCGGATGGCGAGCCAGCCCGCGGCACGGTGTTTGCTCGCTGGTACCCAGAGGTCCCTGCGCCGCGCGGGGGCCGACCTCTGCCGTCGAGGAGGAAGTGTTATGCACATCCCACACGATGACGTCGTGCAGCTCTTCAATGAGAACAAGCAAAAGACCTGGTCGTCGCTGCATAGCATCCTGCAGCAGCACAAGGGCAAAGCGGAGGGGATCGAGGATAGCATCATCGACACGCTGCTCATCGTGACCCGACGCCTCGAGCAGATGAACGAGCCCTACCCGGGCTCGCCGGATCAGATGCAGCGGGTCTTTGAGAACGAGCTATCCAAGGTCACAGCCTGATCCATCACACGGCTTGGGGAGGGGCGATGGCCGAGATCCCTGCCGACACCGTCCGGCGGCTCTTTGACGAGACCGGGCACAAGACCTGGCCCGGCTTTCGCGCCGCGCTCATGCGCTACAAGGAAGGGAAAGCCCAGGGCATTCCGCCGGCCGTGATCGACGAGCTGCTCGAGTTCACCACCCGCATGGAGCGCATGAACGAGACCTTTCCCATCTCTGCCGAGCAGCTCGTGCACGCCCTCGAGCGCAGGCACGAGAAAGTGATAGCCTAGAGGCACCTATGGCTCATCTGCCGGTTGGCGAAGCAGAGCGGCTCTACGCGGAGAACCAGGAGCGGAGCTGGCAGGGCCTGTACCGGGTTCTCGAGCACCGCCGAAAGAGGCCCGAGGGTCTGCCGGAGAGCCTCATCGAGGCGCTGCTGCCGATCGTGCGGCGCCTGGCCGCATCGACGTACCCCTACCCCGAGTCTGCGCGCGGGCTGGCCAACGAGCTGAACGGCATACTGGCCAAGGTCTACATATAGGCTCCGTGACTGCACGCTGCCATCGGCGGTTCGCCGCGGCGCGGGTGCTGATGGCGGCTGCATCTACAGCTCAACGGCAGGCGCCAAACCCGCACCCCGGCCTGTGCGTCAGGCCGGGGTGCTTTGCTACATGCCGAGGGCATGTCCGCCATCTCGCGTCGACCCGGGGCGGCGGCACTCCATGGCGCCGGTCCCTTCCCTGCCCCGCCAGGGCATACTCTGGCACCATTCTTGCCGTCGTTGCGTCCTCAGGCACTGCGCGAGGACTGGGAGGGAGCATCTCGCTTGAGCCGCGGGTCCGAGGCGCTTCGCGTTGCTGTGGTCTCCACGCCCCACATCAAGACTCCGCCCGAGGGCTATGGCGGGTGCGAGGCGGTTGCTGGCGGCCTCGTCGAGGAGCTGGTGCGCCGTGGGCACGAGGTCACGCTCTTTGCCACCAACGACTCGCACACCTCTGCCACCCTGCAGTGGTTCGCTTCTGCGCTGCCTCGCGGCCCCTACGGCCACCAGGGCTACCGTGAGATCATCCACCTCGCCCACGCCCTCGGCCACGGCCGCTACGATCTGGTCCTGAACCACTGCGTGCAGGCGGTGCCGATTCTTGAGGTGTACCGCGAGGCACCGGCACTAACGACGTTGCATTACCGCCCGCAGATTCTCGCCGACTTTCCGCATCTCAGCTATGTTGCGGTGAGCCGCCGTCAGGCAGCCCTCTGTCGCGAGGCCGGCCTGAACGTCCTGGGCGTGGTCTACAACGGGATCGATCCCACTCCCTATCGTGTGGTACCGGAGAAAGAGGACTATCTCCTGTGGATCGGACGCTTTCACTTCAACAAGGGTCCAGACCTCGCCATCGAGGTCGCCGAGCGTCTCGGTGCGCGGCTTCTGCTGGCCGCGCCCCCGCCGCCCGAGGATCAGGAACAGTTCTTTGCCACGCGGGTCAGGCCGCGCCTGCGCGGGCGCATCGAGTGGATAGGCGGCGTCGAGGGCGAGGCCAAGTACCGCCTGTTTGAGAGGGCACGGTGCACCCTGTGCCCCGTGCGCTGGGAGGAGCCCTTTGGCCTGGTCATGATCGAGAGCATGGCCTCTGGCACGCCGGTCGTCGCTTTCCGACGAGGCTCCATCCCCGAGATCGTCGTCGACGGCGTGACCGGCTTCATTGTCGACGACGTCGAGGGCATGGCCGCAGCTATCGAGCGGATAGGAGCCATCAACCCCCAGGCCTGCCGGCAGCGGGTCGAGCAGTGCTTTACCACACGGACCATGACCGACGGCTACCTGAAGCTCGCCGCCTCCCTCAGCCCGTCCATCGCGCACGCCCTCTCCGCCGAACGCACGCCCTCATGGCCCTGAGCACCTCGTCGCTCACCGCCATCCGGCAGGCGCGCCCCGGGCGTAACCAGTGGCCTCCACGGCCGCCAAGAAGCCGAAATCGGACAGGCTCCGGCGGCCAGCGCCGGGTCAGGCGGGCCGCCTCCCGGTCAGATAGCTGCTCACCCGGTCGATCAGCCGCTCAAGCTGGCCCGCTTCCTCCAGTTCGGCCAACAGCTCGCGGATGTGTCCCTCGCGCGCTGTCACCCCCAGCCGCCCCCAGCGCCTTCCCAGCGGCACACAGACCTGGTGCATGCCCTCCGGGTCCTCCAGAAAGGCGTAGCGGAGCACCCGCACGAGGGCTGACCTCGCCAGGTCACCGGCCTCCCGGTACCGGCTGGAGGCCTCATCGAGGCGTCTGAGGTACGCCGAAACCGTGCCATGCGGAGCAGGACTGCGCAACAGCCCCTCCGCCTGCCTCCAGGCGCGGGTCGAGCGCTCCCACTCCTCATCGACCACCCTCGGATGCGGCGAGGCGAGCAGCCGGGGCAGGCTCTCCCGCAGCCGCAGCACCGTTCGGCGCTCCCGTGCCACAGCAAGCTCGGCCTGCCGCACCCTCTCGCGCTCCTCCCGGAACTGTGCCTCAGCGCGCGCCATCTGCTCCGCGAACTCTTCCGCGCTCTGCCTCAGGCTGAGGATTTGCGCGACCCTCGCCGGCGGGCGACGCACCGCCTGTACGAGCATCTCCCAGCGCTCGGCCAGCGGGCGGCAATCGATCTCGGTCAGCGGAGTGGCCTTGCTCAGGCGCTGGCTCAGCGGCTCCCAGCATTCCCACAGCTCTGCTGCGCGCCGCTTGAGCACGGCCCGCTGCGCATCGAGTATCCGCTCATAGCTCAGCCTGTGCATGGCGAGCAGCTCTCGTATCCGGCGTATCCCCTGATCGCGCAGCCGGCGCAGGTCATGGCTGGCTGCTGCGCGAGCTTGCTCGGAGAGGTCACGGTAGGTTGCCATGATCTCTCTCCCGAGGGCACGGACCTCTGCCGCCTCCTCGAGGTCGTGGGGCAACTCGCGGTCCGCCGCCTCCACCTCCTGCAGCTCGGTTACGAGGGCTGCCACGCCTTCCTGCACCTCTCGCTCGGCCGCCTGAGCCGCGACCAGCGCCGCGATCACCTGCTGACCCTCACGCAGGAGCTCCTGCCACCGTCGCCCGAGGGCCTCACATCGCTGGACCAGCTCTGCCCCCCCGGACTGCCTGACCTGCCCATTCGCCAGGAGCTGACGGAGCTCCGAGGCCGCGGCCACGATCTGTGCGCGCTCCTGCGCATACCGCTCAAACCACCCTGGCTCGATCTGTGACCAGTTCGCCCTGTTGTAACTCTGCAGTGCAGTCCATGCGGCGCACATGCGTTCGTGCGGCTCGTCCAGGGCTTCCAGCCGCCTCAGGACGTCCTGAACCCTGCTCCATTGCATTCGCCAGGACCGCAGCTCTCCCAGGGCCTCCTCGTGCTCGCGCAGGCAGCCTCGGGCCAGAGTCTCCACCTCCCCGAGGAGGAAGACGGCCCGGCTAATATCCGCGTCTCGGGCCCCTTCGGTCGCCCGCTGCCACAGCTCCTCGATCTGTCGGCACCGCTCCTCTGCACGCTCGACCGCCGCCGCCGACAGGTCGAGCACCGACGGACACTCGGCCTGCACCTGCGCGAGCTGCCCGCGGAGGCTCTCGACTCCTTCCCGGCACCGCGTAACCGCCCGTCCGGCGCACTGATCTGCCTCGACGAGCCGGGCCACCTGGCGCATGAGCGAGCGGGCCCGAGCCACGAGCGCCCACGCCTGGTTGGATACCTCGAGGTATGCGGCTGTGTCGTGCCCATCATAGCGAGCGCGCAGCGCCTCACGCCCCGCCCTCAGGTCCCGCAGCGCCGCGTCCAGGGCCTCGGCCAGAGGAGGTCTGAGCTGCGCCAGACCTGCCTCGACCTCGCGCTGCGCAGCATCGAGCCTGTCCAACGCCCGGAGCGCCCGGTCGTGCATCCCGGCAACACGCCCTGCCTGGGCGTACAGGTCTGCAATCCGCCCCAAGAGCTGTGGCCGCATAGCCTCTGCCTCAACGACTGCCTCGACAGCCTCCGAACCTCCTCCTGCGAGGCGGCCGGCCCACTCCAGCGCCGCTGCTCTCACGCTCTCGGCCTCTGCAAGGAGCGGGTGCAGCCCTTCCGTCCCTCGCTCTTGCTCGGCGGCGATCTCCTCCATCAGCGCTTCCGCGAGGGCTTCCAGATCGATGTACTGCTCGCGCACCTCCAGAGGCCTCCGGGCGAGGCGCTTCAACACGGCCTCGAGCTCGTCGAGGAGCTGTTCCGCCCGGTCAAGGTCCTCCTGCAGGCCACCGGCAAAGGCCAACTCAACCCGCACCCTCACAAGGTCACGCCGGTAGCGCCCGGTCACCAACGCCCGCAGAGAGAGCGGCGGCAAAGGTCCAGGCTCAATGGGGCGCACCTGTGTGCGGATGGCCTCGAGGAGCGCGCGGAGATCCGAGGAGAGGGCAAGCGACCGCTCATCGTCGGCCGCATAGGGCTGCGGGCGTACTCTGCCGGGCAGGCGCGGCTCGAGGGAATCCAGGCGTCGCCGCACGACGTCAAGCCGCCGGTACAGCTCCCGCTGGCTGGCGCGCAGGTCCCGCAGCCGGCGGCACCCCCTGCAGAGCAGGCGATAGCTGCGGACCTGATAGAGAGCATAGCCGAGGACGACGACCGTTGCCAACACCAGGGCTCCGGTCGCCGGTGAGACGAGTGCCGGCGACGCCATCCGCCCTTCCCCCTGAACCGAGCCAGAATCGCGGCACCCCGGAACCTACGCTAGTATACCGCAGAATCGGTGAGCACGCCATGCGATGGGCACTTGCGGTCAGCCGGGCGCGACAGGACGCCTATCTGTGACAGAGGGCGCCACCCCCCTCGCCTCTCGCCCTACCCCTGGCCGAGCCCTTCTGCATCCTCATCTTCAAAGCTGCATTGATTTTGTCAACCATCTCTGCTATAATCCTGGCCGCCTGCGCGCCGGTCGGCCCTCCGACTGAGGCACGCGCTCTTACCAATCGGCAACAATCGCACAAGGAGGCGGCCGTGGACGTCGGCAGAGCATACGGCTACGTCTTTGACGATGAGAACTGGATCGTCAAGGTGCTCATCGGCGGCCTGCTCAATCTGATCCCGATCGTCAGCCTGGTCACCACCGGATATGCACTACGGGCGCTGAGGAACGTCGCAGATGGACGGGAGCTCCCATTGCCGGAGTGGAGCGACTTTGGCGACTATTTCGTGCGGGGGCTCCTGGTAGCGCTGGCCGCTCTCATCTACGGCATCCCCCTCGGCCTGCTCATCATTCTCTCGCTCGGGTTCTTCGGCCTCAACGGCGACCGCGGCGCCGGGCCTCTCGCCATATGCGGCACAGGGCTCGTCTGCCTGGCCTCGGTGTACTTTCTGCTGCTCCTGCTGTGGTTCCCGGCGGCGGTTGCCAGGTATGCCCTCGCCGGGGACTTTGGCGCGTTCTTCCGTTTCGACGAGATCGGACGCTTTATCACGGGGGACGCAGGCGCCTACATCGTTGCCTTGCTCGCTGCCCTGCTTGCATCGATCATTGCCAGCATCGTCGGCGGCATCCTGTGCGGAGTCGGCGTAGCCTTTGCCAGCTTCTGGGCGGGGCTGGTCTTCGCTCACCTCTTTGGGCAGGTTGCCCGGGCCTCGGCTGGGCCGGCGCCGACGGGCTAGGCGTCCCGCTCGCGCGCTTTCGCAAGAATCCAGGCAGCCGTTGATAGCTTTTGACAGTACGAGTGTGCTATACTGGCGACGACAGTTGTTTCGTTGCCGGCCACCCTGGCCAACAACGGGCACGTTGTTGGCCTTTTCCTTGAGAGGAGACCTGTGCAGGAGCACCACGGTACTTCCCGCATACCCGGCTTCTATGAGATGTCCGCTGAGGAGCGGCTTGCCGTAGCGCGCGCCTTCGCGGACCTCTCCCCCGCGGAGACAGCCGCGCTGCAGGGCCCGGAGGGCCTTTCACTGCCCCAGGCCGAGCAGATGGTCGAGAATGTCGTCGGTGTGTTCGGGCTGCCGCTGGGGATCGCGACCAACTTTGCCATCAACGGTCGCGACTACCTCATCCCGATGGCCGTCGAAGAGCCGTCGGTCATCGCAGGGGCCAGCTATGCCGCGCGCCTCGCCCGGGAGGGCGGAGGCTTTAGGGCCGAGAGCGATCCCCCGCTCATGATCGGCCAGCTACAGGTGCTCGGCGTATCGGACCTCGACGGGGCGCGGGACCGGATCCTGTCAGCGAGAGATGACATCCTCCGCCGGGCAGGTGAGCCGGATCCGCTGCTCAGGCAGCTCGGCGGCGGCCCCCGGGATATCGAGGTGAGGCTCGTCGGCGATACGCCCGTTGGCCCCATGATCGTGGTGCACATCCTCTTTGACGTGCGGGACGTCATGGGCGCCAACGTCGTCAATACCGCCCTCGAGGCCGTCGCACCGCTGGTCGCCGAGGTCGCTGGAGGCCGGGTGAACCTGCGCATCCTCTCGAACCTGGCGGACCGCCGGGTCGCTCGCGCCACGACTCGCATCCCCGTCGAGGCACTTGGCCACGAGGAGTATGGCGGGCTGGAGACAGCGCGCGGCATCGTCGAGGCCTGGGCCATGGCCGAGGTCGACCCGTACCGGGCTGCGACCCACAACAAGGGCATCATGAACGGCATCGATGCGGTCGCCATTGCCACCGGCAACGACTGGCGCGCCATTGAGGCTGGAGCCCACGCCTATGCGGCGCGGTCCGGGCGCTACACCTCGCTCTCGACTTGGAGCCTGGAGGGTGAGGCCTATCTCGTCGGCAGCCTGTCGCTGCCCCTGGCCGTTGGCACAGTCGGGGGCGCGACGCGTGTGCATCCCGCTGCCCGCGCTGCGCTCAAGCTCCTGGGCGTCAAGAGCGCGGCAGAGCTGGCACAGGTAATGGCGGCGGTCGGCCTGGCGCAGAACCTGGCCGCCCTCCGCGCCCTCGCCGCCGAGGGCATTCAGCGCGGCCACATGGCGCTCCACGCCCGGCAGGTCGCCATGGCGGCGGGAGCTACGGGTGACCTCATTACCCGCGTTGCGGAACGTCTGGTGCGCGAGCGAGCCGTGCGCCTCGATCGCGCTCAAGAGGTGTTGAGAGAGCTGGAGCAAGGTAGACCATGATCATGCGACCCAGCCGGGAGGTAGGGATCGTAGGCTACGGCGCCTATGTGCCCCGGTATCGCCTGCCGGCGGAAGAGGTTGGGCGCATCTGGGGAGGCGGCCAGGCCGGCTACCCGGTGCGCGAAAAGTCGGTACCCGGCCTGGACGAGGATACCACCACCATGGCCATCGAGGCGGCCCGCAACGCCCTGCGTCGCGCCGGCATCGCGGCAGACGAGTTGCGCGCCGTCTGGGTCGGGACAGAGTCCAAGACCTACGCCGTCAAGCCCACCGGCACCATCGTCGCCGAGGCGCTCGGAGCCACACCCCACACACAGGCGGCAGACTGGGAGTTTGCCTGCAAGGCAGGCACCGAGGCACTGCAGGCGGCCATCGGCCTTGTTGGCTCGGAGATGGTCCGCTACGCCTTGATTGCCGGTGTCGACGCCGCGCAGGGCCGGCCCGGCGATGCCCTCGAGTTCACCGCCGGCGCCGGTGGTGCGGCCTATATCCTCGGCCCGCGAGAGGAGAGCCTGGCCTACTGCGAGGGGTCGCTCTCTTATGTCACCGACACGCCCGACTTTTTCCGGCGGGCACATGAGCGCTACCCCAGCCACGGCGGGCGGTTCACGGGCGAGCCGGCCTACTTCAGGCACATCGAGCGTGCTGCCACGCAACTCATGCAGGAGCTCGGTCGCAAGCCTGCTGACTATGCCACCTGCGTCCTGCACCAGCCGAACAGCAAGTTCCCGGCCCGCGCGGGAAAGGCCCTGGGCTTCACCGCCGAGCAGCTGGCCGCCGGCATGCTCGTCTCCGATATCGGCAACTGCTACGCCGGCTCCTCGCTGATCGGCCTGAGCGCGGCCCTCGACCGGGCGCGCCCGGGGGACCGCATCCTCCTCGTCTCCTTCGGCTCAGGGGCCGGCAGCGACGCCTTTTCCTTTGTTGTCACGGAGGCGATCGAGGAGCGCCGTAACCGCGCACCGCTGACTTGGGACTATGTCAGGCGGCGGCATCCGATAGATTACGGCACTTACGTCCGCTACCGCCAGAAGCTGAGGATGCACTGAGGAGGCAGGCGGGCCATGCGCGACGTAAGCATCATCGGCATCGGACAGATCGAGGTCGGCGAGCACTGGGACGTCTCGCTGCGCGACCTTGGGGCACGCGCCCTGCTGGCCGCGCTGGCCGACGCGGGCATCGACCGGCCCGACGCGCTCTATGTCGGCAACATGCTATCCGGCACACTGGGCTCGCAGGAGCAACTGGCCACCCTGATCGCCGACTGGAGCGGCCTCCGCGGCATCGAGGCCCTCAAGGTCGAGGCCGCCTGTGCCTCGGGCGCCGCAGCGCTGCGGGTTGGGGTGATGGCGGTCGCCGGCGGGACCCACGACATCGTGGCCGTGCTCGGCGTCGAGAAGATGACCGACATGGACGGCGAGGAGGCCACCGCCGCCCTGATGACCGCCGCGGACGCCGAGTACGAGGGCATCCATGGGACGTCCTTCATCTCCCTCAACGCGTTGCTCATGCGCCGGTACATGGAGGAGATGGGCGTGCCGCAGGAGGCGTTCGCGGGTTTTCCCATTAACGCTCACGCCAACGCCGTCAACAACCCAAACGCCATGTTCCGGCAGGCGCTCAGCCGCGACACATACACCCGAGCGCCCATGATTGCCGACCCCATCAACCTGTTCGACTCGGCCCCGATCTGCGACGGCGCCGCGGCGGTCATCCTGTGCCCTGCTGATCGCGCGCGCGAGTTCTCAAGCCGGCCCGTGCGCATCGCCGCCTCGGCTGTCGCCACCGACTCGGTCGCCCTGCATGATCGCCGGGACCCGCTCTTTCTCTCGGCGGTCCACGCCTCAGCAAGCAAGGCCTACCGGCAGGCCGGCATTGGGCCCGAGGAGATTGACCTTTTCGAGTTGCACGACGCCTTCTCCATCATTGCGGCACTCTCGCTCGAAGCCTGTGGATTCGCCCCGCGTGGCCAGGGCACACGCCTTGCCGCCGACGGTGAGATCGGCCCTCGCGGCCGGATGCCCATCTGTACCATGGGGGGCCTCAAGGCGCGCGGACATCCCGTCGGCGCGACAGGCATCTACCAGGTCGTCGAGGCGACGCTGCAGCTGCGCGGGCTCGCCGGGGCCAACCAGGTCCCCGGCGCCCGCTGGGCAATGACCCAGAATATCGGCGGCGTCGGCGGCACCGCGATCACGCACATTCTGGAGGGTCAGGGATAGCCTGTCGGCACGTCCTGCCGTCGGGCAGCGGGTCAACTGAAGGTCCGGGTCTCCCAGTCCCGGTAAGGAGCCCCTGAGGAGGAAATATGCGTCTGGCACCACACTGGAGGGTGAGAGCACAACGGCTGCAGCTCCGCGGCGAGGTCTGTCAGTGCTGCGGCGAGCGGCTTTTCCCGCCGCGGGATGTGTGCCCCGCCTGCCACCAGCCTGCGGACAAACCCTTCGCCTTCTGTGGCGAAGGGACGGTGTACTCGTTCTCCACCGTATACGAGGCGCCCAAAGGCTATGAGCGCTTTGGGCCCTACACCATCGCCCTCGTGCGCCTCAAGGAGGGCCCGCTCGTCACAGCCCAGTTGACCGACATCGACCCCGCCGATGTCCGCATCGGCCTGCCTGTCGAGATGGTCACGCGCGTGCTCCGCGAAGAGGGGGAGGATGGGATGGTGATCTACGGCTACAAGTTCCGTCCGGTCCTGGAGCGCGAGGCAGCGCGTGAGGAGGCCCGGGCGTAGCACCGGGATGGGCCTCTACGGAGCGGTCACGGTCCGGCAATGCCCGCCGGACCGCACGTTCGCCGGCGAGGGGGCTGGCCGACACGGTCGCTCGCACTGAAGGTGAGCCATGGCCCTCCTTGCCATTCTCGTCTCCGCATGGATCGTGGGCTTCTCTGGGGCAGCCGCGCCGGGTCCTATCTCGACCCTTGTGGTCGGCCATGCGGCACGCCGGGGCTTCTGGGTTGGTCCTGCAGTCACTGCCGGGCACGCGATCGCCGAGCTGGCCATCGTCGTCGCCCTCACGCTGGGCCTCCGGGACCTGCTGGCCGGCTCGCATCTGGCGACGGCGATCGCTCTGGCAGGAGGTGCTTTCCTCATCTGGATGGGAGCGACGACCCTGCGAGACGCGGCACGCTACCACCCCCTCGCCCCTCAGGCCGGCCATGTGGCTGGCCGCGGGGCCTGGGTGGCGCTTGGCTGGGCAGGGCTCGGTGCAAGCCTCTCGAATCCCTACTGGTTCCTGTGGTGGGTCACGGTCGGAGCGGGATATGTAATGCTCTCCCTTGAGCAGGGCACGGCGGGCGTCGTCGCCTTCTACGCCGGGCACATCCTCTCGGACCTGAGCTGGAACAGCCTGCTTTCCCTCGCGGCAGGCTCTGGCGGCCGGCACCTGCCCCTGCGGGCCCTACGGCTGTTCCTCGGGGCGACCGGCGTCTTCCTGATGGGTCTCGGCATCTACTTCGCCGCCTCGGGCCTGCGCATGCTCAGGGGAGGATGAGCGCCGCCCTGTGTGACCCCTCGGGCACGGCAGGCTCCCCCGCCTCCTAGCGGCTGTGACGCTCCACGCTCATTTCGGCCAGCCGGGCACCGTTCAGAGCGCCGAGCACGGCGACTACGATCATCATCAGCCCCATCACGGGATTCGCCAGCACCGCCCAGATGATGACGAGCAGCGCGCCGGGCAGCGTGTACAGCCCGTAGCTTATGTACCGCTCGCGCTCCATGCGCCCGCATATAAAGGCCACGAGCGCAGTGCCAAAGAAAGGCCCGAGAATCAGCACCAGCTGGCTCAGCGGGTTCCCTTCGGCGGCCAGAGCACTCCCTGCAAGCGCGATAATGAACTGCAGGATCAGGTTAAGCCCGTTCCCGGAGGCCACGATCCAGAGATTCAGCCCGCCGAACTCGAACATCCTGTTAAAGCTCATCGCACCAGCACTCCCATCTCGAAACCGCGTGGCTCGCTATGGAAGCTATTCTACCCGGTTCGCCCAAACCCGTCTACTCTGCCTCTGCCATGGGGTATATCCCACAATCGTCGGTGCATTTCGGGGCTGAGTGGTGCGTGTGGGTTCCACAGTTGGGCCACACCGGTCCCGCTGCCAGGTAGCCACGTATCTGCCGCCCGCGGCAGTAAGGGCCCACCGGCAGATGGGCCATGTCCACCCATGAGGAAGGTCAGCGCCTGCCCAGCACCCGTGGAGTTTGGCCTTTTGAGGTCCTCGCCCCTCACTATTACCTCCATCGCCCGTCGGCAGTCGTGTGGCGCGCCTAGTGCTGTAATGCCCCCACCCCTGACCCCTCCCCCAGGCGGGCACGTCGTGCCCGCCTGGGGGAGGGG
>DYEI01000495.1 GCA_020725765.1 Anaerolinea sp.
CCGAGGGACGGCGGCCAAAGCAGCCTGTCCGCCCGTGAAGGGGGAGCGCGGCGGGGCAACACGTCGCAGCCGGCGCTGCCAGGGTGCGAGCCTGAACAGTCACGGCTTGTGCAATTCTTGACAAACGCCCTGTTTCGTTGTAGAGTGCCATTGTCTTCTTGTGCCCTGGTCTGTCGGAAAGGAGCCGGGCTGTGGTGCCTGCAGACTTTTTGCCCATCCTGGTTCTCATCATCGTGGCTGTTGGCATGTCTGCAATTGCAATCGCCCTTTCTGCTCTTCTCGGACCGCATAAGTCCACACCCACCAAGCTGATGCCCTACGAATCGGGCATGGTACCAGTCGGTGATGCCCGCCTCCGCTTCTCGATCCGGTTCTTCGTTGTCGCCATCCTCTTCATTCTCTTTGACGTCGAGGCCATCTTCTTCTACCCCTGGGCGGTCTACTTCCGCCGGTTGGGGCTCTTTGCTCTGATTCAGATTGTGGTGTTCGTGGGCATCCTCTTCGTAGGGTACTTCTACGCCTGGCGGAAGGGGGCGCTGGAATGGGAGTAGAGAGCAGGCTGCCGGAAGGCATCCTTACGACTTCGCTGGAAAAGCTCATCAACTGGTCGCGCTCCAATAGCCTGTACCCCGTCACCTTCGGCCTCGCGTGCTGCGCCATCGAGCTGATGGCTACCGGTGGCTCGCGCTTCGACATCGCACGGTTCGGCTCGGAGGCATTCCGGGCCTCGCCCCGGCAGGCGGACCTGTTGATCGTTTCGGGCCGTATCAGCAACAAAATGGCGCCAGTCGTCCGGCGCGTGTACGAGCAGATGACCGAGCCCAAGTGGGTGATCGCCATGGGGGACTGCGCCAGCTCCGGCGGCATGTTCAACAACTATGCCATCGTACAGGGCGCTGACCGCATCGTGCCCGTCGACGTGTACATCCCCGGCTGCCCCCCGCGGCCGGAAGCCTTCCTCTACGGCCTGATGCAGCTTCAGAAAAAGATCCGCCAGGAAAAGCTGCGAGACCGCCGCTAGGTCGGACCTGCGAGGGTGCCATGAGCCAGTCGAACGTTGCCGAGATCATACGGGAGGCCTTCCCCAACGCCATCCTGCAGGAAGAGTGCTTCCGGGACGAGACGACCCTCCTCCTTCGCCATGAGGACCTCGTCGCCGTTGCCCGCCTGCTGCGCGACGACCCGCGGCTGGCGTTCAGCATGCTCAAGGACTGCTGCGGCGTGGACTATTTCACGCTCGGCCGCCGGCCCCGCTTCGCCATCGTCTATCAGCTCTACTCCCTCTCTCACAACCGATCCCTGCGGCTGATGGTCGGTGTCGACGAGGGGGAGACGGTCCCGTCGGTCACAGGGGTGTGGCCCAACGCGAACTGGTACGAGCGTGAGGTCTATGACATGTTCGGCATCCCCTTCGCCGATCATCCGGACCTGCGCCGCATCCTCATGCCCGACGACTTTGACGGCCATCCGCTGCGCAAGGACTTTCCCCTGGGCAATGAGCCAGTGGACCACGGGCTGCCACCGCGCTCCTGAACAGGCGTAAAGGATACCAGATGAGCAGCACGCAGACCTTTTCTGTCGCCGTCGGCCAGGCCGAGACCATGATCCTGAACATGGGTCCCCAGCACCCGAGCACGCACGGCGTGCTCCGGCTGATCCTGGAGCTGGATGGCGAGCGCATCGTCGGGGCCCGGCCCGATATCGGTTACCTGCACTCGGGGATCGAAAAGACCGGCGAGAACCGGACCTACCGGCAGGTCCTGCCATATACGGACCGCATGGACTATGCCTCGGCCAACACGAACAACCTCGGCTACGTCCTCGCCGTCGAAAAGCTGCTGGGGATCGAGGTGCCGCTGCGCGCGCAGTACATCCGCGTCATCATGGCCGAGCTCAGCCGTGTGGCCAGCCATCTGCTGGCCATAGGCACGGCCGTCATGGACCTCTCGGGCCTGATCGGCGTCATCCTGATGTACTGCTTCTGGGAGCGCGAGAAGGTGCTCAACCTCTTCGAAGGCGTCGCCGGCTCGCGGATGACCCCCAGCTACTTCCGGATCGGCGGGCTGGTCGCCGACCTGCCCGAGGGTTGGGTCGAGGAGGCCCGCGCCTTTGTCAGGCAGTTCCCGCGGCAGCTCGACGATATCGAGGCGATCGTCACCCGCAACCCGATCTTTCTCGAGCGAACGGTCGGCATCTGCCGGCTGTCGGCGGAGGATGCGATCGCCTACGGCATCACCGGACCCACCCTGCGCGCCTCGGGCGTGCGCTATGACGTGCGCAAGGCCATGCCCTATTCGGGCTACGACCGCTTCGACTTTGAGGTGCCGGTTGGCCAGAACGGGGACGTCTACGACCGCTACCTCGTGCGCATGGCCGAGCTCCGGCAGAGCACCCGCATCATCGAGCAGGCGCTCAACGACCTGCCGGATGGGCCGATCAACGCCGACGAGCGCAAGATCGTGCTCCCGCCCAAAGAGGAGCTCGACACCAGCATGGAGGCCCTCATCCATCACTTCAAGCTGGTAACCGAGGGCTTTCATCCTCCCGTCGGGCAGGTCTTTATGAGCGTCGAGAGCAGCAAGGGCGAGCTCGGGTACTACCTGGTCAGCGATGGAGGCCCGCGGCCGTACCGCTTCCGGGTGCGCACCCCCTCCTTTGCTGCCGTGCAGGTGCTGCCGCTGATCATCAAGGGCCACATGCTGGCCGACGTCGTCGCGGCGATCGGGAGCCTGGACCTGGTGATGGGAGAGGTCGACAGGTAGTCGTAGCACCGCATGCTTCCGCCTGCGGCGCCCAAAGACTGATGCTGATTGCCTCCGGAGGACCAATGCCATTCTCAGAGGCCGCACAGCGCGAGTTGCAGGAGATTATCCAGCGCTATCCCGACAAGCGCTCGGCGATGCTGCCCGCGCTCGCCATCGCCCAGCGCGAGCAGGGCTACCTGACGCCCGAAGCCTACCGGTGGGTCGCGGAGGCGCTCGACACGTCGCCGACCTGGGTGGCCAGCGTGGCCTCCTTCTACACCATGCTGCGGAAAGAGCCTGCCGGTCGGTATCTCATCCAGGTCTGCACGAACCTGAGCTGCTCGCTTCTGGGGGCCAAACCGCTCCTCGACCACCTGCGCCAGCGCCTCGGCATCGACGTGGGCGAGACGACGCCGGATGGCCTCTTCACCCTGACCACCGTGGAGTGCCTCGGCTCCTGCGCCACGGCACCGGTGATGCAGGTGAACGACCGCTACTACGAGCAGCTGACGCCCGAGCGCATCGACGAGATCCTCGCCGGGCTGCGCCGTGAGGCAGGAACCTGCGGAGATGATCGAACTGCAGAGGGACACAGCTAGGCCGACGCCGCGCTGCCCACACGCGAGAGGGTCGGTTTCCAGCGAGAAGGGACGGTAGGATGGACAAGTTCCTGCTGCGCAACGTCGGCGTTCCGGATTCGCACCACATCGAGGTGTACCTGTCGCGGGGCGGGTACGAGTCCTGGCGCCGCGTCCTCACCAGTATGCAGCCGCAGGCCGTCGTCGACCTGGTGAAGAGTTCGGGCCTGCGGGGGCGCGGCGGCGCGGGCTTTCCTACCGGCATGAAGTGGGGCTTTGTGCCCCAGGGCGTCTACCCCCGCTACCTCGTCTGCAACGCCGACGAGGGCGAGCCCGGCACCTGCAAGGACCGGGTCCTCATGGAGAACGACCCGCACCTCGTGCTGGAGGGCATCGCCATCTCTAGCTATGCCATCGAGGCACACCTCGCCTTCATCTACGTGCGTGGCGAGTTCACGCTCTCAGCTGAGCGGTTGGAGGCGGCGATTGCGGAGGCACATGCGCACGGCTTCCTCGGGAAGAACATCCTCGGCTCCGGCTATGATCTGGACATTGTCGTGCACCGTGGTGCGGGCGCCTACATCTGCGGCGAGGAGACCGCCCTCCTGACCTCCCTCGAGGGCGAGCGGGGCAACCCGCGGCTCAAGCCGCCCTTCCCGGCTACGGAGGGCCTCTACCGCAAGCCAACCGTCATCAACAACGTCGAGACCCTCGCCAACGTGCCGCTGATCGTCCAGTACGGGGCCGAGTGGTACAAGTCCATGGGCACCGAAAAGAGCCCGGGCATCAAGCTCTTCGCCCTGAGCGGGCAGGTCAAGAGGCCTGGTGTGTACGAGCTGCCGCTTGGCACGCCCTTGCGGACGCTGATCGAGGAGTACGGCGGCGGTACCCTCGAAAACCGGCCGGTCAAGGCCGTCATCCCCGGCGGGTCCTCGGCGCCCATGCTGACCGCGGCGCACCTCGACACGCCGCTCGACTATGAGTCGATTGCCGCCGCCGGCTCGATGCTCGGATCGGGTGCCGTCATCGTGATCGCCGAGGGGACGTGTATCGTCTCCGTGGTGCGGCGGCTGATCGAGTTCTACGCCCATGAGGATTGTGGCCAGTGCATCCCCGGCCGCGAGGGCATCGCCTGGCTGGCCCGCATCCTGGAGCGGATCGAGGCAGGCCAGGGCCGGGAGGAGGACCTCGACCTCCTGCTGGATATCTGCGATGGCCTGAGCGGGCGCAGCCTGTGCCCGCTTGGCGATGCGGTTGTCGGGCCCGTGCGCTCCAGCCTGAAGCACTTCCGAGACGACTACCTTGCGCACATCCGCACCGGCCAGTGTGTGCAGCCGGTCGCCGTAACGATTGCCTAGCTCGGGTCAGCCCCGTGAGCCTGACCCCGTGACGACCGGTTGGGCAGGGAAGGACGTTATGGACCAATCCGTAACACTCAAGATCGACGGGCGGGACGTCACCGTCCCAGCCGGGACCACAGTCTTGGAAGCCGCCAGGATGGCCGGCATCGAGATCCCCAGCCTGTGCAATCACGCCAGGCTCCTGCCCGCGGGGCTGTGCCGCCTCTGCCTGGTCGAAATCGAGAAGGTGAGGGGCCTGCAGCCCGCGTGCGCGTCGATCGTCCGCGAGGGGATGGTGGTTCACACCGATACGCCCGCCGTGCAGCACAACCGGCGTATGGTTCTCGAGTTGCTCTGCACCAACCATCCTCTCGACTGCCCGGTGTGCGACGCCGCCGGCGACTGCCGTCTGCAGGACTATGTCTTCCGCTACGGGCGCACGACCTCGCGCTTTGTCGAGGAAAAGCGCCGCAAGGGCAAGGCCATCCGCCTCGGCCCCGCGGTGATCCTCGACCAGGAGCGCTGCGTGTTGTGCCAGCGCTGCGTGCGCTTCTGTGAGGAGGTCCTGGACGATCGCCAGCTTGCCGTCTTCCAGCGCGGCGCCTCATCGCGCATCTCGACGATGCCGGGCGCCGTCTTTGACTCGCGCTTTTCGGGCAACGTCGTCGACCTGTGCCCCGTCGGCGCACTGACGGACCGCACCTTCCGCTTCAAAGCGCGCAACTGGGAGCTCACGGGCCTTCCAAGCGTCTGCGCGCTGTGCCCGGTTGGCTGTCGGATGACCGAGGAGGGACGCGAGGGACGCCTCCTGCGCGTGCGTGGGCGCGAGGCGCCAGAGGTCAACGACGGCTGGCTCTGCGACCTCGGCCGCACCGGTTACGGCTTTACCGAGCATCCCAACCGTCTCCGCCACCCGTTGGTCCGGCGAGACGGGCACCTTGAGCCTGCGAGCTGGGATGAGGCCCTGACCGCGCTCGCCCGCGGCTTCGGGGCCGTGATCGAGAAGGCCGGCCCACGGGCTGTGGCCGTGCTCGGCTCGCCGCGGCTGACGAACGAGACGGCCTACCTCCTGACCCGGCTCGCGCGGGCGCTCGGGACGGGCAATGTGGACTATCGCCTCGGCACCGCCGCCCCCGCTCCCGCCCAGGCCACCCTATCCGACCTTCGGCAGGCGGAGGTGATACTCCTCTTCCAGGGCGACCCCAGCGAGGAGGCGCCCATCCTCGAGCTGTGGGTGAAGCAGGCCGTGAAGCGCGGCGGACGGCTCTACATTGTGCACCCACGCACATTGGCGCTGGAGCGCTATGCGACAGGCGCCTATCGGCCGCGCCCCGGCAGCGAGGCGGTGCTCATTGCCGGCATCCTCTCGATGCTGGAACAGGGCAAGCCGGGCTCGCTTCCCTTGGAATGGCGCGAGGCGGTTTCCGGCCTTGGCCCGACCCAGGTCGCCAGCCTCACCGGCTGTGACCGCGAGGCGATACGCCTCCTGGCGGAGGCGCTCGTGGGCTCCCCCCGGGCCATCATCGCCTACGGCGCCGGCCTCCGGGACGAGCAGACGCTCGCCCTCGTCGCCGCCCTGGCGAAGGCAACCGGCGCCCGCCTCCTCGGCTGGGACGGCGGCCCCAACAGCCGCGGCGTGGCCGATATGGGGCTCCTGCCGGACCGTCTCCCCGGCCGTGCTCCCCTGGCCGACGCTGCCGCGACGGCTGCCCTGGAGCGGCTCTGGCAGGCACCGCTCTCCTGCCAGCCGGGGCTCTCGGCCACGGAGCTCTGGCCGGAAATGCGTCGCGGCGAGGTACGCGCCCTCTACGTGGCCGGGGCAGACCCGGTCACCCAGGCGCCCAATCCTCAGCTCGTCGAGGAGGCGCTGGCACACGCCACCTTTGTGGCCATGCAGGAGGCCTTCCTCACGCCGACTGCCGAGCGCTTTGCGCACGTCGTCCTGCCAGCAGCCGTTCCCGGCGAGGAGGATGGGTCCCTTACGAACCTGGCAGGCGGTGTCGGCTGGCAGCGGGCGCTGATCGCACCCCTCGGCGAGGCTCGGCCCAGCTGGCGGATTGTGGCCGACGTGGCGAAGGCGCTCGCGGCGCCGGGTGCCTGGGAGTATGCGGATGCGGCACAGGTCCTCGCCGAGATTGCACAGGCCATCCCTGCCTACGCCGGAGTCGAGGTCGTCACGACGGGAGGATACTTTGACGCGCGGTACGAGTACGAGTATGCGCTCACCGATCAGCCTCCCGCGGCACCGGCGCCAGCCAGGGTGGCGGGCACCGGAGACCTCGCGCTGACGACCGGGCCTGTGCTCTTTGACCGGGACATCATGGCGCGCCATGCGCCGGGAGTCGTCGGCCGCGCGGCGGAGGCATTCGCTGCCATTCACCCCGAGGATGCGGAGCGCCTGGGCATCACCGACGGGGCACCCATCGAGGTTCGTGGGCTCTTTGGCGCCCTGACCCTCAAGGCCAGGGTCAGCGGGGCCTGTGCTCAGGGCACGGTATTCGTGCCCGAGGAGCTCAGCGAGCTTTCCGTGAACCGGCTGGGCGCGCAACCCGGAGTCGTCGTGATGGTCGAGGTCAAGCCTCTCGCTGTACGGCCCGACTGAGGAGCTGGAGAAGAGCCATGAGCATCGACTGGATCGAGCTCATCATCGTGGTCGTCAAGGCCCTGATCGTTGCCTTTGGGCTGCTGATCGGGTTCGCCTACCTGACCTGGTTCGAGCGCCGTCTGGTCGGTCGGTTCCAGATGCGAATCGGCCCGAACCGGGTTGGGCCGGCCGGCCTGCTGCAGCCCGTGGCAGACGCCCTCAAGATGTTCTTCAAGGAGGACTTTGTCCCGGGGCAGGCCGACAAGCCGCTGTTCATCATGGCGCCGGGCATCGCCATGTCTGCCGTGCTGATATCCTTCGCCGTGGTGCCGGTCGGCCCCTCGATACGCCTCTTCGGTCGTGAGATCACCCTCTACCTGGCCGACGTCAACGTCGGCATGCTGGTAGTGATTGCGGTCCTGTCGCTCGGGGTGTACGGGATCATCCTGGGCGGCTGGGCCTCCAATAACAAGTACTCGCTCCTCGGCGGCCTGCGCGGAGCCGCACAGGTGATCAGCTACGAGCTGCCGTACGGCCTGTCGCTGGTAGGCGTGTTCATGCTGGCCGGGTCGCTCAGCCTGAAGGACATCGTCGAGGCCCAGGCCAGGGTGCCCTTTATCGTGCTGCAGCCGCTCGCGGCCATCGTGTTCTTCTTCGCCGCCGTGGCGGAGGCCAACCGGTCGCCCTTTGACCTGGTCGAGGCTGAGAACGAGCTGGTAGCTGGCTATCATACCGAGTACTCGAGCATCAAGTTCGCCCTCTACTTCATGGCCGAGTACATCTCGATGATCGTGGCGAGCGCGCTCATGGTGACGCTGTTTCTTGGCGGCTGGCAGGGGCCATTCCTGCCCGGCATCGTCTGGTTCTTCATCAAGCTCGTGTTCATGCTCTTCGTCTTTGTCTGGATCCGCGCCACCTGGCCACGCATTCGGTACGACAGGCTCATGGCGTGGAGCTGGAAGCTGCTCGTGCCGCTCTCGGTAGCCAACATCCTCGTCACGGCGGGGGCGTTGGTCCTGCGGGATATGGGCGTGTTCTAAGAGTGATGGTGCGCAGCGAGCGGCATCGGCTGCCTGCTGCGCGATAGAGGCTTTGGGGGCGTAGGCTGCATGGATGCCATATTCCAGATGGTGCGTGGCCTGTGGGTCACCTGCAAGCGCCTGGTCTGGCGCCCGGTGACCGTCCAGTACCCGGAGCAGCGGCCCCAGATCTACCCGCGCTTCCGGGGCCGACATGTGCTCGGGCGGCACGAGGATGGGCTGGAAAAGTGCGTGGCCTGCGGCCTGTGTGCCGCTGCCTGCCCGACCGGTGCCATCTACGTCGAGGGTGCCGAGAACACGGAGGCGGAGCGTTACTCCCACGGGGAGCGCTATGCACGCCTCTACCAGGTGAACCTGCTCCGCTGCATCTTCTGCGGCTTCTGCCAGGAGGTCTGTCCGACCGGAGCCGTGACGCTGGGATCCGAGTTCGAGCTGGCCCGCTACTCGCGGGCGGATGCGATCCTCTGCAAGGAGCAGTTGCTCGCTCCAAAGGGCTGAGGCCAGGGCTCCGGGCCGCCGCAGAGAGCGCCCGAAGGCGCCGCGAGGCTCTGGGGCGGCACGGACACGACCCCGCCAGCGGGAGGCTGAGACTGCATGTTTGAACTGATACTCTTCGTGGTGTTTGCCGTGGTGGCGCTGGCCGCGGCCATCGGCGTGGTAGCGCAACGAAACGTGCTCTACAGCGCGCTCCTCCTGGTGCTGAACTTTATCTGCCTGGCAGCGCTGTATGTGCTGATGAACGCCCAGTTCGTGGCCGTGGCGCAGATCATCGTATACGCAGGGGCCGTGATGGTCCTCTTCCTGTTCACGGTGATGCTACTGCCGGGCAAGCGGATCGAGGTCGCAGGCCGCAGGCTCCCAGGGCAGACTCCGCTGGCCATACTGCTCGCACTGGCTCTCGGTGCCGTCCTGCTCCTGCTCCTCGGCGGAAGCCTCGTCGCCCTTGGCCGCCCCGCACATCCCGCCATCACCGTTGGCAACGTGCAGGCGCTCGCCGAGGTGCTGTTCACCCGCTACATCTGGGCCTTCGAGGCGACGGGTGTGCTGCTGCTGGTCGCAGTTGCCGGGGTCGTGCACCTCTTGCGCAGCGGCCCCCGGCCGGGTGCGCCGCGCTAGAGGGAGGCAGATATGTCGGTGCCCGTCTATGGCTACGTTGCCCTGAGCGGCCTCCTGTTCCTGATCGGCGCGATCGGGGTGCTGGTTCGCCGAAATGTCCTGGTGATCTTGATGTGCGTCGAGCTGATGCTGAATGCGGCCAACCTGGCGCTTCTGGCGTTCGGCAGTGCCCACCAGTCGCTCGATGGCCAGGTCACGGTGCTCATGGTCATGGCGGTAGCAGCCGCTGAGGTCGCCGTGGGGCTCGCACTGATCGTCACCCTCTTCCGGCACCAGGGCGCGACCGACGTGGACGAAGTGAGCCTGCTGAAGGGCTGAGCGGAGGTCTCGATGCTCCAGTACGCATGGCTGGTGCTCGTCTTCCCCCTCGCGGGGGTGCTGATCAACGCCTTCTTTGGCTACCGCCTCGGCCGGCGGGCGTGTGGCGCGCTCGCTACCGTCGCTGTAGCCCTGTCTTTCCTGTGGGGGGTTGGCATCCTCGCCGGGCTGCTGAATCTCCCCGCTGAGGCCCGCGAGGTCCACCTCGCACTGTGGGACTGGATCGTCGCCGCGGACCTGCATGTCGGGCTGAGCCTGCTCGTGGATCCCCTTTCGGTGGTGATGCTCCTAGTCGTCACCGGCGTGGGTGCCCTCATACACCTGTACTCCAACGGGTACATGCGCGAGGACCCCGACTATGCCCGCTTCTTCACCTACCTGAACCTCTTCATCGTGGGCATGCTTCTCCTCGTCCTCGCCGACAACTTTTTGCTGCTCTACCTGGGCTGGGAGGCGGTTGGCCTCTGCTCGTACCTCCTGATCGGCTTCTGGTACCAGAAAAAGTCGGCAGCCGATGCCGGCAAGAAGGCCTTCATCGTCAACCGCGTGGGCGACTTTGGCTTCGCCCTGGGCATCATGCTCATCTTTGCCACCTTTGGCACGTTGGGCTTCCGGGAGGTGTTTGAGCGCGCTCCGGTGACGCTCCAGGCCGGCGGCGCGGTTGCGACGGCCATCACGCTGCTCCTGTTCACGGGCGCCATCGGCAAGTCCGCGCAGATACCGCTGTACGTGTGGCTTCCGGACGCCATGGAGGGTCCGACTCCGGTCAGCGCGCTGATCCATGCCGCGACCATGGTCACGGCGGGCGTGTACATGGTAGCGCGCACCCATGTGCTCTTTGCGCTCGCGCCGGTCTCCAGCGCGGTGGTGGCGGCGATCGGTACGCTGACGGCCATCTATGCGGCCACCATCGCCCTCGTGCAGACCGACATCAAGCGCGTGCTGGCCTACTCGACCATCAGCCAGCTCGGCTACATGTTCCTCGCCGTCGGTGTCGGCGCGTACGCGGCTGGCATCTTCCACCTGACCACCCATGCCTTCTTCAAGGCCTTGCTGTTTCTCGGGGCAGGGAGCGTCATCCACGCCCTCGGCGGCGAGCAGGATATGCGGCGCATGGGCGGCCTGTTCAGCAAGCTACGCGTCACCGGCATCACCTTCGTGGTCGCGTGGCTGGCCATCTCAGGCATCCCGCCGCTCAGCGGCTTCTTCAGCAAGGATGAGATCCTGGCAGCAGCCTACCACAGCGGGAACGTACCGCTGTGGCTGATCGGGCTCATCACGGCTGGGCTCACGGCCTTCTACATGTCGCGGGCGGTGTTTCTGACGTTCTTCGGCGACTCGCGGGTCAGCCACGAGGCGGCGCATCACCTGCACGAGTCCCCGCCCACGATGACCGTTCCGCTGGCGGTGCTGGCAGTGCTCGCGGCCATCGCCGGGCTCGGCGCCTCGGCGTTCAACGGCTTCCTCGAGCCCGTCTTCGAGGGGGCGCACGCGGCAGAGGCCGGCGGCCTTCCGGAGGCGGCGCTGATCGCCCTCTCGGTGCTGGCGGCTGTTGTCGGCATCGCGCTGGCCTGGCTCATGTACCAGCGACGGGCCATCGCCCCGGAGCGCATCGGCGCCCGGGTGCCGTCGTTGCACAGGCTGCTGTACAACGCGTATTATGTCGATTATGGCTATCAGCGCCTCGTCGTCCGGCCGCTGCATGCCCTGGCGCAGTGGCTGGCGCGCAGCTTTGACCTCGGCGTCATCGATGGCATTGTGAACGGCGTGCCTGCGTTGGTGAGCGGCATGTCGCGCCGCCTGCGGGGGTGGCAGTCCGGATATGTGCGCCGGTATGCGCTGTCGCTGGTCTTTGGCGTAGTGATCGTCACGACCGTGGCCCTCGTGATGGTCCGCACGATCTAGCTAGGCGAGAAGGAGCCACTCGGCATGAACTTGTCTGATGCCCCGATCCTCTCCCTGCTGCTGGCAGTGCCTGCAGCAGGTGCGCTGCTCCTGGTGTTGCTGGACGGCCGGCGACCCGGCCTTCTGAAGGGTGTGGCCCTGAGCACGGCCGTGGTCGAGCTCGCGCTGTCGGTGCCGCTCTTCATCGGATTCAGGGCGCGGGCCGGGGCGATCCAGTTCGCCGAACAATGGGCCTGGATTCCCGCGCTGGGCGCCAGCTACAGGGTCGGGATCGACGGCCTCAACCTGCTCCTGATCCTGCTGACGACCTTCCTGACGGTGCTGGGCATCCTCTCCTCCTGGACGGCTATCGGCAGGCATCTCAAGGGATACCTGATCGCCATGCTGCTCCTCGAGGTCGGGATGATCGGGGTGTTTGTCTCGCTCGACCTCCTGCTGTTCTACGTCTTCTGGGAGGCCACACTGATACCGATGTACATGCTCATCGGTGTCTGGGGCGGAGAGCGGCGCATCTATGCCGCGGTCAAGTTTTTCCTTTACACGATGGCCGGCAGCGTGCTGATGCTGGTGGCCATCCTGGTCCTGTACTTCCAGAATGCGCAGGCTACGGGGAACCCGACCTTCGACCTGGCAACGCTGACCCGCTTTGCCCGCACGCTGCCCTGGAGCACGCAGGTGTGGCTCTTCCTGGCGTTCTTTGTGGCCTTTGCCATCAAGGTGCCCCTCTTCCCGTTCCACACCTGGCTCCCCGACGCGCACACCGAGGCGCCGACGGCCGGCAGCGTGATCCTGGCGGGCGTGCTCCTCAAGATGGGCGTCTACGGGCTGCTGCGCTTCGCCTTCCCGCTTTTCCCGCAAGTCGCGCAGGCGGCCGCTCCCTATATCTCGGTGCTGGCCCTCGTCGGCATACTCTACGGAGCCTTTGTGGCACTGGTACAGCCAGACGTGAAGCGGCTGGTGGCCTACTCCAGCGTGGCGCACCTCGGGTTCGTCGTCCTCGGCATCTTTGCCCTGACGCCGCAGGGCCTCTCGGGCGGCATCCTGCAGATGATCAACCACGGACTGTCGACAGGGGCGCTGTTCCTGCTGGTCGGCATGATCTATGAGCGCCGGCACACGCGCCAGATTGCCGAGTTCGGCGGGCTATGGAGGGCACTCCCAGTCTTTTCGGTGCTGTTCCTGATCGTGACGCTATCATCCATCGGACTCCCCGGCACCAACGGGTTTGTGGGCGAGTTCCTGATCCTGCTGGGCGCCTTCCGCGCACGGATCCTCTTCGGCGCGCTTGGCACACTGGGAATCATCTTTGCCGCCGTCTACATGCTGTGGATGTACCAGCGCGTCTTCTTTGGCCCGCTGGACAAGCCCGCAAACAAGAGCCTGACTGACCTGTGTGGCCGGGAGATCCTGACCGTAGCGCCGATCATCCTGCTGATCCTGTTCATCGGCTGGTGCCCTGGGCCCCTCCTGGCGACGATTGAGCCGGCAGTTCAACAGTTGCTGGCGCTGTTTGGGTGACGACATGGGCGAGGCAGCGCCTCGTCTGCTGCAGCCCGGGGCATGATCGAAGGAGCGTCCGGATGCTACCGACGTTGTCCGTCCTGAATCTGAATGGAGCTGTGCCGCAGATCGCTGTAGCCGGCGCCGGCATGCTGATCATGTTGATCGACGCGCTCTTCCACAGGGGGAGCAGGCGCTGGGCGGCATACCTGGCATTACTCGGGCTGGCCGTTGCCCTGGCCCGGGTGGTGGAGTCGGGTGCCAGCGCGGAGACCATCCTCGACGGCGCGCTGGCGCGAGACGGCCTCGGGATGGCTTTCGCCCTGGTGCTGATCGTAGCGGCGGCCCTCAGCGTGCTGGTCGCCATGGACTACCTCAGGCGGGAGGAGCACGAGAGGGCCGAGTACTATGCACTCATCCTCTTCGCCACTGCGGGCGGGCTCGCCATGGCGATGGCGAACGACCTCGTAGCGGTCTTTATCGGTTTGGAGACCCTCTCCATCTCGCTGTATGTGCTCTCGGCCTTCTTCACGGGCGACGCGGCCTCGCGCGAAGCCGCGCTCAAGTATCTGCTGCTCGGGGCCTTCGCCTCGGCCTTCTTCCTCTATGGAATTGCCCTCCTCTATGGCGCATCCGGGACCACGCGCCTGGTGGAGATGGGCACAGCCATCCGGCTCGCCGGCACGCAGGCGGACCCGTTGCTGTGGGGCGGCGTGGCGCTCATCATCGTGGGTGTCGGGTTCAAGCTGGCGCTGGTACCCTTCCACAGCTGGGCGCCCGACGTCTACCAGGGGGCGCCCACGTCGGTCACCGCCTTCATGTCGGTGGCCTCCAAGGTCGCAGCCTTTGCCGCGTTGGTGCGGCTGCTGGTGGTCGTCCTCGCGCCTGCAGCGCCACTGACGAGCGCCCTCCTGGCCCTCCTCGCCGTGCTGACCATGACGGTCGGCAACATCCTGGCCCTGGCCCAGGATGAGGTCAAGCGATTGCTGGCCTACTCCAGCATCGCACAGGCCGGGTACATCCTGGTCGCCGCCGTTGCCGGCGAGGTCGGCGCCGCGGCGGTGCTCTTCTACCTGCTCGGATATGCCTTTACGAACCTTGGAGCCTTCGCCGTCGTCCTCGCCTGGAGCCGCCGGGGCGAGGGCCGTCTGCCGTTCAGCGACCTGGCCGGGCTGGGGTTCCGTCGGCCGTGGACGGCTGCGGCGCTGTCGCTCTTCCTGCTGTCGCTCACCGGCATGCCTCTGACGGTGGGCTTTGTGGGCAAGCTCTACCTCTTCGGGGCGGCCGTGCAGGCGGGCTGGACGTGGCTGGCGATTGTGGCCGTCCTCAACAGCGTCGTGTCGGCGTTCTACTATCTGCGCCTCGTGGTGATCATGTACATGCGCGAGGCCGAGATGCCCCTGGCCCTGCAACGAGCGGGGTTGGCGCTTGGCGTGGCTCTGGCAGTCTGTGCGGCCGGGGTCATCCTCCTGGGGCTGGTGCCGGGCGTTGCCCTCGACTGGGCGCGCCAGGCCGTCGCGGTCGTGCTGAGCTAGGGCAGCGGGTTCTGTCCGCTCAGCGCTCCCGGCCCGCCGGCAGAGGCTGCAGCCACTGAAGGTGATGCACCACTCCTGTAGGGGCGTCCGTACGCCCGCCGAGCCCACGGGGTAGCCCCGCGGACAAGGCCTCCGGCGGCAGCCCCCGGTCTGCCTTCGTCCGTTGCGAGATCGAGGCCCCGCCCCCCGGGCTCGCCTCCGACCCGTGGGCCGACGGCCTGTTCTGCGGCGTTCCCATCTGAACTGGGAGGACGACATGAAGCCTCTGCGCTGGTACGACTACCTCACCTACAACGTCTACTGGTTCGCCCTCAGCATGGGCTCGGGAAGCCTGACGCCGATCATTATGCCCCTGCTCGTGCAGCAGTTCGTTGACGACGCCATGAAGAACACGTTCTATGGCGCGCTGCGCGCGGCGGGGCTGGCCGTAGCCATCCTGGTGCAGCCCGCGGCCGGGCTCCTCAGCGACCGGAACACGTCCCGGTACGGGCGAAGACGGCCCTATATCGCGGTCGGCGCCCTGCTGAGCGCGCTCTTTGTGGCAGCCATCGCCCTTGCCCGCAGCTACTGGGCGCTCTTCTGCATTGGGCTCCTCCTGCAGTTTGCATCCAACATCGCCCACGGAGCGCTGCAAGGCATCATCCCAGACCTCGTGCCGGAGAAGGAGCGAGGCAAGGCCTCGGCACTCAAGTCGGTGCTTGACCTGGCCCCGACGGTGGTGGTGGCGTTCACGATCGCGCGCATGGCAGGGCAGGGGCAGATATCGCTCGCGATCCTCACCCTGAGCGCGATCTATATCGTGGCCATGCTCATTACCGTCGCGGGTGTCCGCGAGACGCCCCTCACGGTGCCGCCGCCCGGAAATGTGCGCGAGCCGCTCCTGCGCACACTGGGGCTCCTCCTGGGGATGGCCGCAGGGGCTGCCGTCGCCGCGGTCGCCGCCGTCATCGTCGGAGGGATCGGCGCACTGCTCACGCGGGTCGCCGCCGGGCCCGAGCGGGCCGGGCTGGTTGGCGTTGGCCTTGGTGGGACGGTTGGCATCATCGTCACGATCATCGCCGGAGTCTGGGCGGCCGTGCATCTCGGAACAGGCGATGCGAGGAAGCACCGCCCCTTTGCCTGGTGGGTCGTCAACCGCCTGCTGTTCATGGCCGCGGTCGGATCCATCCTCTCCTTCGCCCTCTACTTCCTGCAGGACGTGCTGCGCCTGCCCAACCCCGCGCAGGTTACCGGTCAGCTGCAGGCGGTTGCCGGCCTGCTGACCCTTGTCTCGGCTCTCGTCAGCGGCTACCTGGCCGATCGGCTCGGCCGGGTGTCGCTGACCTTTGCTGCGGGTCTGATCGCTGCGGCCGGAACCTTTGTGCTCGTGCTCGCGGGCAATCTGCCGATGGTGCTATTGGCCGGCTGCCTGATCGGCCTCGGGACCGGGGCCTTCTACTCGGCGAGCTGGGCCCTCGGGACCGACCTGGTCCCTCCCGAGGAGGCCGGACGGTTCCTGGGTATCCAGAACGTCGCCGGTGCCGGCGCGGGCATTGTGGGCGCCGGGCTCGGCGGCCGCCTCGCCGACTATTTCAATGCGGCGACCCCCGGCAGCGGCTACCTGGTGATCTTTGCCATCTATGGCGTGTGCTTCATACTATCCAGCGTGGTTCTGAGCCGCATACCGTGGCAGCGAGGCGCGCCTGCCAGCGGAGCCCTCGCCGCCGGGCGAACGCGCACCACCGGCCCCAATACGCGGTGACTTGGGGCAAGGGTATCCTGTTCCGGGCAGGTCCCTCCGCCCCCGCCGCAGAACCCATAAGGGGGGAGCCTGGGGGGCGATAGAGCCACCCGCCAGGCTCCTCTCTCACTTACAGGTCCAGGGGCGGACAGGTGGATCCTGTGCCAGGCGAAAGCATCCGCTGAGGCAGCTCACGGACGGGGTAGGATACGATCTGCCGTTCGATGGCTGCCAGCTCTGCGGCCGCGTCGCCAGATAGCGCCTGTCCGCCCCCTGAACCCAGCCCCGAAGGGGCTTCGCCTCTTTCAG
>DYEI01000496.1 GCA_020725765.1 Anaerolinea sp.
TCCCCAGGCGGACGCCGCGGCGTCCGCCTGGGGAGAGACGTGGGCCTTGGCGATAGCGGCAGGGGTGCGGCATGGGACTGGCAGTCTTACCGGATGGGCCGCCACCCGGAGCGACCGGGCGGCTACCATTGTCGCCAGGTCACCCGATCCTGGCAACTGGACCGCAGGGGACATTCTCTACAAGGAGACGGGTGAGGGGCCCATGACGGTTGGCAGAGTGCGAAATGCTCCAGTATTGAACTGCACCTCCCGCTGAGGAATGGAGTTCGGCGCAGGCTCATCTGTGCAACTGATGAAGAGTCCTGCCTCCAGGGCGGCCTCGGGCCGACCTGGAGGCAGGAGTGACGGACGCAGTGCCGTGGAAGGCTTCCTGCACTCCATCTGGCCAACACCATCAGGTGCAGGAGGCCAGGGCGAAGCCTGCCTGCGGCAGACAGTGGTGAGCCTGCATGTGGCTGCTACTTACCCTGCAGGACCTTAAAGTACTCGGTCATGTCGGCAACGGCCTGCTCATAGTCGACGCTGCTGAAAAAGTCGTCCAGGCACTTCTGCAGGTTGGCCTCGAAGGCTTGGTCGCTCTCGGCGAGGATGATCTGGGCCGCGTAGTCAAAGCCCTTCTGCCAGAAAAAGTTGTTGACCTGGGTCGCCGCTTCACCCTTAAAGTTCGCCGAGCAGGTCCCATCCACCACGATCTGTGGCTCGCCGGCCACGCGCTTCATCTCGGCCACGGCGTCGAACCGCGCCGGATAGCTGAACTTCCAGCGGAACGGGTTGTGGATATTGTTGTTGAACACCCTCGTGTAGGGACTGGTGTAGTTGATGCCATAGTAGGTAGCATCCTCGCCCTTGGCGGTCTTGCGGTTCTGGCCCTCTCTCAGAACCTGCCATAGCTCATCATCCTTGAACACCTTCTTTCCTTCGGCGTTGAGGGTCCAGATGCCGCCTTCCTTGCCCCACATGATGATGTCCTGCGCCACGTCGCTCCACAGCCAGTCCAGGTAGGCGACAAGCATGTCCAGGTCCTTGAGGCCTTTCCTGATGGCGAGGCCCTTGTAAGCCCCTGGCGTGAGATCATAGGCCCGAGGTGGAATGTCCTCGCGGAATCTCGGGATGGGCACGAACCTGACCCTGGTCCCTGCTGCCTCCTCGCACTTGCTGTTGGCAACAGCCTCGTTGGGGAGCCACGTGCCCCACCAGACTGCGTACTTTGCGAGCGCGACCTTGTCGCTCAGCTTCTCAGGCGTCTGGAAAAGCACGTACATGTCCCTGTCGATGAGGCCCATCCGGTACCAGCGGTTCATCGTCTGGAACATCTCTTTGACGTAAGGTGCGCCGAACCAGCTGTGGACCTTGCCATCGATTATCTGGAAGAAGTCAAAGTAGAAGGATGCTCCCATGGCTAGTAAGAAGAGGAGCGCGTTTCCGCCCATCGGCACTAGCGGGCTTCCATCAGGTGCCATGAGGTGGAGATCCCTAATGGCGACGAGCAGCCTCTCCAGGTCCTCGACCATGCGGATCTCGGGTTCGATCTTGATGTCGTCGTAGGTCAGCCTTCGGTTGTTCTGCTCGAGCTCTTTCTCGATGTCGGCGACGGGCCTGAACTTGTAGCCGAGCTTCTCGAGGATGTCCTCCCGCACACTGAGCACGAGCGGCGGATATTGTCTGGCTTCGATATAGTCGTCCTGAATCTTAGGGTCGCCAGCGAATCTGGGGTCACGGAAGTCGAGACGTATTTCGGAAGGCCAGTAGAAGACCTTGCCGTTGCCTAGGAACTTCATCATGTCCATGGTTCGTGCCGTGAGATACTTGTGTAGATTTGGCGTCTTGCCGGAGTCGGTGACGTACTCGGTCAAGTCCTCGAACTGCTCCAAGTACCGATCGAAAAAGGCCACGCCTGAAGCCGGGAACTCAAAGATGTCGGGGATATTCCCTGAGGCCGCGTAGAGGTTAAACATCTCCGTCAAGACCATCCCCTGCTCGTAGAGCCAGTCGCGGACGTTGACCGTCCAGCCCTGCTGCTGGATGGCGGGAGCCACCACGTCGTCCTGCGGATACTTGAACGGCTCGCGCGACCACATAAAGACGGACTCGATGTTGAGCGTCCTCTGCTCGGGGGCCGGCGTTGGCGCGCCCCCCGAAGTTGGCTCGGCTACTGGTGTGGCTTCCTGGGCCTGCGTTGGTTGCGTCCGAGATGGGGTGGTTGGAGATCGCCTTCCGCAGGCGGCGATGAGGGCTGTGAGGCCGCTGGTGGTCGCCGCACCAACGAAACGACGCCTGCTGAGCGTTCTACCCCCGGTCATGTTTCTCCTCCTTTTGCTTCTGGTTCAGAACAGTGGCTGTTCGCCCCCACAGGTACAATCCGCCGCCGCGGAGGCGGTATGGCTGGGGCCTTCCCCGGTCGCCTCTCTGGGCTGACGGAGACGGCCGCCATTCCGCCCGGCGGATGGGACGCTGATCTTCACCGGCAAGCCGCGTGGCATAGCCAACGCCATGGCCATGTCGGCATGCCCGGCGCGGAGGCACCGGCCGCCTGAGGCGTGGGCCCTGGGGCGGCCGACCCTGCTAACCCTTCAATCCGCCTATCATGATCCCTTTGACAAAGTACCGCTGCAGGAATGGGTAGACGCACAGGATCGGTAACACGGCGAAGCATATGGTGGCTGCCCTAACGCTCTCCACTGTAAAGCTGGCTGCTTTGGCCTCGCTCATCCCGTACTGGGCCCGGGTGATGAGCTGCACCGTCTGCGCCCCCCGAATGATCATCTGCAGCACGAGTTGGAGGGGCAGCAGCCGGGAGCGCGTGACATACAGAAGGGCATCGAACCACGCATTCCAGTGGCCTACGGCAGAGAATAGCGCCACCGTGGCTATGATCGGCGCGCTCAGCGGCAGGACGATCCGGAAGAAGACGGTCAGGTCCGAGGCTCCGTCGATCTTGGCCGACTCCTCATAGTCCTGCGGCAACTGCCGGAAGTAGGTGGTCAGGATCAGGAAGTGAAAGGTGTTGAACAGGCCCGGCAGGATGTACACCAGCAGGTTGTTCATCAGGCCGAGCATCCTGATCAGCATATAGTTAGGCAGCAGACCACCGTTGAAGTACATCGGGATGATGAAGTAGAGAATGAAGAACCTGCGCCCGCGGAGATGCCTCTTGGACACGGCGTAAGCAGCTAGGCAGACGACGATCAGATGCAGGCCGGTGCCGATCAGAGTGCGAGTCGCGGAGATGAGCAGGGCGTTCTTCAGAGTCGGGTCGAGAAAGATAACGTGATAGTTCATGAGCGTGGGCATCACGGGCAGGATGTAGACCCTCCTGCCAATCAGCGCCTCCCCCGTGCTCAGGGACTTGGCCAGGATGTTCACAAACGGGTAGAGGGTCGTCACGCACATACCCAGCAGCACGACCCAGAGAAAAGCCTGGTAGATCGCCTCGCTCCTCTTGGCCGAGGGCCTGTATCGCACCATTAGACTCTCCTCAGAGAATGCCCATGTCGGCGATCTTGTTGGCGGCCTTGTTGGCAAGATACACGAGCGCAAAGTTTATGACCGCCAACCCCAGGCCGACGGTGGCGCCAAAGGCGAACTGAGCCCTGACGATGCCCTCGCGGTAGACCCAGTAGTCCAGCGTCTCGGCATAGTTTGCGACCAAGGGGTTCATCAGGTTGAACACGCCCTCAAAGCCCGGCGAGATACCCGCGCCGGAGAGGAGTGCCCCGGCATTCAGAATGAGCAGCATGGCTACCGTCGGCATCATCAGGGGCAGGGTGATGTGCACGATCCGCTGAAGCCGGCCCGCACCGTCGATGATCGCGGCCTCATAGAACTCTGGGTCGATGTTGGTGATCACCGCCAGGTAGATAATCGAGGCCCAGCCGCACTCCTTCCAGATGGCTACTCCTACGGAAAAGGGCCAGAACAGCTTGCCGGTCGTGAGGAACTCTACTTTGGGCATCCCGAGGGCTACCAGCAGGTTGTTCACGGCCCCGTTCTCCGAGTTGAACATCTCGAAGGCCAGGCCGGCCACGATGACCCAGGAGATAAAGTGCGGCAAGTAGGAGGTCGTCTGGACGAAGCGCTTGAACGCGGTGGAACGCAGTTCGCTGATGAGAATGGCCAGCACGATCGGGAGGGGAAAGCCGAAGGCGAAACCCAGGAGCGAGATGGCAAGCGTGTTCCGGAGGATCCTGAGCATGTCCGGAGTTGAGAGCACGCTTCGGAAGTTGGCCAGCCCCACGAAGCGGCTGCCTAAGACACCTTTCAGGGGGTCTACATCCTGAAAGGCCATGATCACCCCCCACATGGGGATATAGTTGAAGATGAGGACCGCGACGACCGCAGGCAGGAGGAACAGGTATAGCCAGTAGTTGGTCCGGAAGTACCTGGCAAACGGTACCCTTCTGCCTGCCGGCCTAGCCGTAGGAAAACCCAAGCGTGCCAATGCGTGAGCCTCCTCGCTGCCATCGAGCGCACAGTGCTGATCGGCTTGGCCCTCCGCGCATGCTGCGACGGGTTCCGCAGGGTTGCCTCGGAAACCAGTATATCACCTCGGGTGGAGTACGGGGGCTACAGGCGGCCAGGCACCGGACATTGACCGGACAAGCCGGGCCCATGGACGAGGATAGCCGGTAGCGCCGCGACGACGGGAGCAGTGCCGAGGGTCTCTGACGATAACGGCCTGCACGGATTGCTCGAGGAGAGAGCCACGATCAGCCGAGACGCGGTGTGCCGCAGGTATCTATCTGTTGGCTTCGCTGCCCCAAATGACAGTCTGCCCCGCTTTCCAGAGCAAAGCACTCGCACTATAATGGAAAAGCCGGGATCGCCAAGTTGCGGAGGCTCGGCCCGGTGCCCTTGGGCGGTGGATTCCCATGAGGAGCCGGCTGCCGCCCCTGGAAGGCATTTGCCGCATGTTGACCCACTACCTCTATTTCCTTCTGCACAACCTGCGCTGCCGCCTGCGCGGGGAGCGGCGGCCGCTGCTGGCGGGCGTCAAGCTCACGCACCGCTGCAACCTCCGCTGCCCGGCCTGCCCATTCTGGCGTCGGCCGGGGGGCGACCTCCCGTACGAGCGGGTACTCGCGGCCCTCGATGCCCTCTATCGGGCAGGCGTGCGCCTGGTCATTTTTGAAGGCGGCGAGCCCTTCCTCTGGCGTGATGGCAGCCGCGCGCTGGAGGACGTCGTCCGCGAAGCGAAGCGGCGCTTCTTCGCCGTCGGCGTGACGACCAATGGCACGCTCCCCCTCCGCACCTCGGCGGATATCGTCTGGGTCAGCCTCGACGGTCCGCGTGAGGTGCACGACGCCTACCGGGGGCGGAGCTATGAGCGGATCATGGAGAACGTTGCAGCCGCCCGACACCCTCGGGTGCTGGTGAACGTGACCATCAACCGGTTGAACTGGGAGCGCATCGGGGAGCTGGTGCGCGATCTCAAGGGGCGGGTGCGCGGGGTCACCATCCAGTTCGCCTATCCCTATGCGGATAGCGAGGACCTGACCGTCACTCCGGAGGCGCGCCGGCAAGTCTTGGACGAGCTGATCGCCCTCAAGCGCGAGGGCTATCCCATCCTGGATTCCTACGGGGTGCTGGAACGCCTGAAAGACAACTCCTGGCGCTGCCACGACTGGCTGATCGCCAATGTCGAGCCCGACGGCCGCATCAACTATGGCTGCTATCTGAAGGGCCGTGGCGCCATCGACTGCCGGGCCTGCGGCTTTGCCGCGCACGCCGAGCTGTCGCGGGCCTACGACTGGGACCCGGCCGCGATTCTCTGCGGGCGGCAGGTGTTTGGGTTCTAGGGGGCGAGAAGCCTCAAGGGAGCATCCTGCATGGTCGAGCATCACAAAGTGAACAAGTGGGAGGAACTCACCCCATCCGAGTTCGTCGCGGCCGTCCGGGAACGGCCAGTGGCGTACGTGCCGCTCGGGCTCCTCGAGTGGCACGGCGAGCACCTGCCTCTGGGGACGGATATGCTCAAGATCTATGGCATCGTCCTCGAGGTGGCCAAGCGCACCGGGGGTGTGGTGTTGCCGCCGACCTTCTACGGCCGCCCGGGCTACGGCAGCTTTGCCGGGACCATGGTGTTCAGCGAAAAGCTCGTCTATGACCTCCTGACCGAGCTCTACGGTCAGCTCGAGAAGTGTGGGTTCAAAGTGATTGTGGTCCTGACCGGCCACTACGGTCCCATACAGGTGGACCTGGTCAAAAAGACCGCGGCCGACTATATGGCGCGCAGCAAGATCAAGATCATCGCCCAGCCGGAGTACGAAGGGATCGACCCGCCGCCAGCCGACCACGCCGGAAAGTGGGAGACCTCCTTCGGCATGGCGCTCTACCCGCATCTGGTACACATGGAGAAGTTCAGCCCGGGGGTCTGCCCGGTCCACCGCTATGGGGACGAGTGGGTGTCGTACCCGCGCGATGAGCAGACCGACTGGGTGTGGCGAGAGGACTTGAGGCAGACGAGCTCTGCCGCGATGGGCGCGGAGATGATCCAGCGGATTGCCGACCGCGTGGCCGGCCTGGTGAGCGCCGCCCTGGCGGAGGTCGAGGCTGGGGTGTGAGGAGGGGTAGCATAACCGATGGTCGCTCCGGCTGCTGCGAGGCTAAGCCCTTGCGGCAGAACCGGGTTGCGCTCCGAACGCGCGGGCAGAGCTGGTGCCGCTGACGACCATGAAAGGAGGCCGCCAATGTCCACCATCAGCGAGGACACATACCCTCCCTGCGACGTCCTTGTCGCAGGGGGTGGGATGGCCGGAATCGCGGCGGCCATCGCCGCGGCGCGCTGCGGCGCGAGGACCTGCCTGGTGGAGCGCGCCGGCTGGCTCGGGGGCATCGGGGTGACCGGGGCTACCGGCCTGCACACTTTCTACAACGTGTTTGGAGCCGTGCCGGGTGCGCGCCCGATGCGCGTCGCCGCGGGCGTGGCACAGGAGCTGGTCGACAGGGTGCGGGAGCTGGGCGGAGGCGTCGGGCACGTGCCTATGGAGCGCGGGGCCGATTTTGTAAGCATGCTCACGCCGGTCGAGCCCGAGGTGTTCAAGCTGGCTGCCGCACAGCTCTGCGCCGAGACGGGGGTGCGGCTGCTCCTGCATACGGTGGTCGACGACGTTCGCGCAAGGGACGGCTACGTCGAAGGGGTTGTCGTCTGGAACAAGGCCGGCCGCCGGATGCTGCGCGCGGCGCAGTACGTGGACTGCACCGGGGATGGGGACCTGGCCGCCTGGGCGGGGGCGCCGCACGTGCACTTTGGCCCCGGGGACCCGGGAGCCTACCCCATCGGCTTCACTTTCCGCCTCTGCAATGTGGACCTCGATGCCCTCGAGGCCGATCTGGAGCGCCGAGGGCTGATCAGCCAGATTGCGCACGCGGTCAAGCCGGGCACCTCGCGGCCCGGCCTTGTGCGCCTTGGCATCGACACACGTCGCCTGCGGGAGTCCGGCGTCGCCGAGGCACCGCAGTACTTTTTCTCTACCTCGCTGCGGCCCCGGGAGCTCACCTACTGCAACTGCATCAACTATGGGCCGGTCGATGGCCTGGACCCGGAGGCGCACACCGCCGCCGAGACGACCCTGCGTGCGCAGATGTTCGCCATAGCCGAGCTGTTCCGGCGGCACTTTGCGGGCTGTGAGGATTGCTACGCGGCAGGGCCGGCTCCTGCGGCCGGCGTGCGGCGGGGGCGGGCGATCCGCTGCGACTATGAACTGACGCTCGAGGATTGCACTACAGGCCGACAGTTCCCCGATCAGGTCGGCTGCTTTGGTTTTATCGACAACAGCCGCTACTCGGTGTGCGACGCAGGGGCCTACGGCATCCCCTACCGGGCCCTGATCCCGCAGCGGCTCGATAACGTGCTCGTCGCCGGGCGGATGATCAGCGTGGACCTCGTGGCCCACAACTCGACCCGCAACACGGTCTGCTGCCTCATCTGTGGCGAGGCGGCAGGGACGGCGGCTGCGATGGCGGCGGCCGCCGGGCGGGAGCCGCGGGAACTGGATCCGCAGGCGGTGCGCGAGGCGCTCCGACGGGGTGGCGCGCTCCTCGAGCCGGCCCCTGAGGCCTGATGCGGGCCGTCGACGTCCTGGGTCCAGGCCGCTTGGCCCCGCGGCCCTGGGCCATCGAGCTCTCGGCCGGCGGGGTGCCCTTCGGGGCAGTTCGCGCCCGGCAAGTCGGCCTGCGGGCCGGCCTGGGCACAGATGAGCCTGCCGCGAGGGTGAACTGCAGCTCCGCCGGCGGATTCGGTTCCATCTTTTGTTGGCGGGCAGGCCACCGAATGAATTCGGGGCTAGGGGGCCTTCGGGCTGCCTGCTGGCAGCCCGAAGGCCAACCATCGACCTGCGTCGATGGGGAACGGGCCCCGCCCGCGCAGGCGGGCGGTTGGCGCCGAAGGTGCCTCTAGCGCGCGAAGCGCGCGCAACGCGACTTCAGTCGCCGGCTTCGTTGGAGCACGGCCGGCGCCGAACACCCACACAATCCCCTATTGGGCCAA
>DYEI01000497.1 GCA_020725765.1 Anaerolinea sp.
CGAGATGCTGCGCAGGCCACGGGCGCCTACGCTCCCCCTGGCCACCTGTGGGTATGGATAGGCGCCGCGGGGGCGGGGTTAGGGGTGGGGGCCCCTCGATGGGCCAGGCCCTCGCCCCACAACCGAAGAGGGCTGTCCGCCCTTGAAGGGATAGCAGGGAGGGTGCATCCAGGGCGCATCGCTGCCCAGGCTGCAGCCGGGTGTCTTGCTGCGCCACAGTCTGGCCCTACCCTGGCACAAGGGTCTGCACCGGGCTTGTGCAAAGCGGAAGGCCCGGGCGCCGGCGGAGCGTCCACGGCAGGCTGCCTGACCGCGAATCTGCTGACTGATCCTGGATGCGCTTAGCAGGGAGGCTCGGTGGGAGGGCCGCGCTAGCGGAGATACAGGGCAAAGGTCCCGGCAAAGGTTGCGACGAGCGCCCCGGCCAACGACGCGAGCAAGTTCACCCAGTCGTTATCCAGCCAGTGGAGACCCCTCACATAGATCGGCTGGCGGCCGCAGCTATGGACAGGCCGCTCCGTCTCTTTGCCGCAGTGGGGGCAGTAGTAGATGGCCTGCAGCGTGGCGCCGAGCAGGCTGTCGACAGCCGAGCCCGCAAGGCCGCCCAGCGTGGCGACGAGCGGCAGCCAGACGAGCCGGCCGCTCTGCGGCACGCCGATGATCCGCCCGTGAAAGACCTGGAAGGCCAGGGCCAGGAAGCCGATCAGCCAGGCACCGGCCAGCGAGGCGAGGAGCCCGAGGCCGGAGACCGCCCCAGACGTGCCCGGCTCGACCTGCTCCCCGGTAGTGATGAGGCGGGGCTTGCGCCGGCTGAGCACGCCCAGCTCGGTAGCCCAGGTGTCGGCGTTGACGGCGGCCATCGCTCCCGCAAAGGCAAAGAAGAGCAGCAGATGGTCCCGCCCGCTCAGCCCGTACCAGGCCGCCAGAAGCGCCCCCAACCCACCGTTGGCGAGAACCTGCCCGAGGTCCCGGCGACCGGTCTTGGCATAGTGGGTCGCGGCGGCAAGCTTGTCCGCATGGCGATAGTGGGAGAGAAAGCTCGAGGAAGCAAAGAAGGCGACGAGGAGCAGGCCCCACGGCCAGCCGCCCAGGCCAAAGGTCAGCGTTCCGACGACAATGGCACCGTACAGCCCGCGCTCGGAGAGCCAGTTCAGCCGATAGCCCGCCCAGGCGACGGCACCGCTCAGCACCAGACCCAGCAACAACTGTACTTCCAAAGCCACCAGTTCCCGCGTCAGGCCAGGGGACCAGACGCCCATCAGGGGCAGGTTCACGATACCCAGGGACCTTCCTTGACGGTTGATGAGGACGGTCAGATAGTAACCCAAGTGGCGGCGAAATGCAAATCGGCGGTTGAAAGGGCGCAGGGGTTAGTTGAGGGGACATGGGCCCTTTCCACGGCCCGTCGGGGCGCTTCGGGAAGCCCGCCCGCTGCCCAGACCGGTAGACAGAACATATCCACCAGGAACCGTGATGGACTGTAGGCCGGGCATCCCCCCACCCCCGACCCCTCCCCCAGGCAGGCGCTTGGCGCCTGCCTGGGGGAGGGGTGATGAGAGATGGGC
>DYEI01000498.1 GCA_020725765.1 Anaerolinea sp.
GGGGCAGGGGTGGGGGCACTGAGTTGCAGCACATCGCCGCTGCCGCTCGGCATGTCCCGAGCAACGGTGCGGACGGCTGCTCCGCTGGGATGGGCGGCAGGGCGCTATCTCATCCCCTGTGATGCTGTGCAGCCCGACCTATGGGTAATGCATAGGCCGCGGCGGGGGCGGGGTCAGGGGTGGGGGGTCCCTCGATAGGTCATGCCCTCGCCCTACCACCGAAGAAGGCTGCCCACCCTTGACGGGAACAGGGAGAAGGGGTTCCCCGACGAGCCGGCGCAAAGCCGATCCCGGCGGACGCAGCCGCCAGCAGCCTGCCTGCGTTCCATGCGCTGAACGCGAGCCTGAACACCTGCGCCCTCCCGTATTCTTGACACATCTCGCCTCCTCTCCTATATTAGCGGCTGGTAACCTTTTCAGAGACCTTCACTCAGAGGACGGCCATGGGCGAACTCGGCGATCGGCTGCGCCAGGCCCGGGAGGCCAGGGGCCTGAGCCTGGAGCAGATGGAAGAGGTCACAAAGATCCGTCGCCGCTACCTTCAAGCACTGGAAGAGGAAGACTATGGCCAGTTCCCTGCCGAGGTCTTTATCCGAGGTTTCCTTCGGAACTATGCCGTGGCCCTCGGCCTGGATGCCGACGAGATCCTCACCCTCAGCGGCCGACGTCCCAGCTACCCGGTAGTTCAACCTCGCGAGCTGCGGCAGCCCCTGCTGGACGAGCCACTCTCACCCCAGCCTCGCACTCACGGCGTGATCGCCGCAGCAATCACGGCCATGGTCCTCGTCAGCGTGGCCATCGGCGCCTGGATACTCTACCAGTACACTGGCCCCGTTCCCACTCCCCCAACCTCTCCACCCAGCCAGACCACCAGCCCCGTCGACATCGAGGCCACAGCGTCGGCGGCCGCCAGTTCAACGGCCCCTGCCCCGACTGCGACCCTCCAGCCCAGCGCCACTCCCTCGCCCACGCTCACCCCAACCATCGAAGCCCAACCCTCCGGAGTCCAGGTCCGTCTCCAGGCCACCGACCGGTCCTGGATCCGCATTGTGGCCGATGGAGCGCAGGTGTTCGAGGGTTTCATGGACCCGGGGCAGACCCGCGAGTGGCTGGCCCGGGAGCGGATCTTCCTGCGCACCGGGAATGCAGGCGGGCTGCGAGTGTGGTATAATGGCGAGGAGCAGAGCCCTTTGGGCGCCCCCGGCGAGGTGATCGAGCACAGCTGGGAGGCCGGGCCGATGCCCGCAGAGAGCTCCGGCCAGGTGTCGGGGGAGCCCACGCCGGGCCCGGTCGGCACGCCACCAAGCCCCAGTTGATGTCCATAGCAGCCGCGCGGGGAGGCTTCGCGGGCGCGTTGCCGCGGCCCGCGTCGCCGGGGCTGTGAGAGAGCATGCTTGCCGGTCGACCCCGGTCCGGCCGCGGAGGCGCGCGGCTCGTGAGTCCGTCAGCCGGCCACGGGTTCCTGGCCGGCTTGCTTCATCTGGGGGTACTGGTGCGGTTTTTCATCATCAACCTGGGCTGTCCAAAGAACTTGGTCGACGGCGAGGGGATGGCTGCGCTGCTGCAGGCAGCTGGCCACCGGCCCGCCCGCGCGCCGCGCTACGCCGACCTGATCATCGTCAACACCTGCGGCTTTGTCGCGGCGGCGCGCGCCGAGTCCCTCGCGACCCTGCGCCAGGCGGCCCGGGACAAGCGCCCCGGCCAGACGCTGGTCGCCGCCGGCTGCCTCGCCGAGCGCGAGGGAGCGGGCCTCGCCCGGCGCGTCCCCGGGATCGACGCCTGCATCGGCACCCGGCACTGGTCCCAGATCGTGCCGCTCGTCGACCAGGCCGTGCACCGCACCGGCAGCCTGCCCGTCCTGCTGCAGGACCCCGGGCCGGGCGACACGGTCGCCCTTTGTGAACGCTCCGCAGACGGCCCAACCGCCTATCTCAAGATCGCCGATGGCTGCGACGCTGCGTGCGCCTTCTGCGCCATCCCGGCCATCAAAGGCCGGCAGCGGAGCAAGCCTCGAGAGGCCGTCCTGGCCGAAGCGCGAGCGCTGGTTGACCGCGGCGCTCGCGAGCTGATCCTCATCGCGCAGGACACGACCGCCTACGGCCGCGACCGCGGCGAGCGGGGCGGCCTCGCCAGCCTGATCCGCGACCTGCTCAGGGAGGTACCCGAGTTGGTCTGGCTGCGCCTGATGTATGCCTACCCGCAGCACGTCGATGGCCAGCTCATCGACCTCCTCGCTTCCGACCCGCGCATCTGCCACTACCTTGACCTGCCTCTGCAACACGCCCACCCCGATGTGCTGCGGCGCATGCGCCGGCCCCACGACGTCGAGCAGGTCGTTCGCCTCGTGGAGCGCCTCCGCACTGCCATCCCGGATATCGCCCTGCGCACCACCTTTATCGTCGGCTTCCCCGGCGAGACGGAGCTCGAGTTCGACGCGCTGCTCCAGTTCATCGAGACCATGCGGTTTGACCGAGTGGGCATCTTTACATACTCTAGAGAGCGCGGCACTCCCGCGGCGGCGCTGCCCGGGCAGGTGCCCCCCTCGGTGAGGCGCGAGCGCTACGGGCGGGCCATGGCCCTCCAGCAGCGCATCTCGCTGGAGCGGAATCGCGCCCAGGTCGGCCGTACCCTGATGGTACTCACCGAGGGGAGCCAGGACGGCATCACCGCCGGACGGTGCTATCGCGATGCACCCGAGGTCGATGGCCTCGTCCTCATGCGGGGGGCGTACCCCCAGGGTCTGTTCCTGCCGGTGACGATCACGGAGGCACTGGAGTACGATCTGGTTGGCACTCCCGCAGGGGAACCCGGGCAGCAGGCGGGGCGTCTATCTGTCGTACAGCCCGAGCACCGGCCGGGCGGCGCCTCGCAGGGTCAACCCTGACGCCAGAAAGCCTCGCTGCACACCGTGGTGCGCAGGAGGCGCTCGACGTGCGGGTCGGCCACACTGAGGCCGCGGCGATCCAGCCAGTACGTGGCAAAGGCCGAGGCAAAGTAGCGGTGCGGCTCGTCGGGCCCGTAGCCGAGGCTGACAAGCGACTGCAGACGGCGGCCAACCTCCTGGAGGCGGGGAGTCGCTCCCGCGCCGTCCGAGAGCCACAGGCCCTCCGGCTCGCCGCGCGAGCCGAGGAGGTGATCCATGAGATGCGCCAGAACCAAGAGCGCGGGGCGGCCGTCTCCCAGAAGGTCGGCCAGGGATACCCTGGCGACGCCGTGCAGATGCTCGCCGTACCAGGGCAGGCCGAGCGGGAGGTAGGCCGAGGCATCGCGGCAGAAGATGACGTGGCCTGCAGGCACCTGTAGCCAGAAACCCAGGAGGCCAGCAGGCCAGACCCCCATGCGGCGCAGCAGGAGGTCCGCAGGGGCCCAGGCGTGCTCAAAGGAGCGTCGCACCTCAGGAGGACTCGCCTCCAGTGCGCCGCGCTCTACATGCAGCCGCTCGCGCTTGAGCGCACGCAGCAGCCTGGACCTGCCGGCATCGTTTTCCGTCATTGATCCCAAGGGTCTAGCCAAAGGCGCTGGCCTGCTCAGCGCCATCAGAGGACTGCGACGACGGTAGTATGGCCGAAAGCACAGGATACGTCAACACCTCCTTGAGCAGCACTGACGCGACAGCTGACGCGGGCGTGACCGGCTCCCTGCCCGAAGGCCGGCACCGTTCCGCAGGGCAGCGCTTTGTGATCGGAGTGCTGGCAGGATTGCTGCTCTGCGCCATGGTGCTGGGCACGAGCGCGTTCGCCTGGCAGCGACACTATGCGGGCAGGATAGCCCCCGGCGTCTGGGTGGCTGGTGTGCCCCTCGAAGGACTCACCCCTCCTGAGGCCCAGGCCGCCCTCCAACAGGCGTGGGACAGCATCGGCCCGCGACACCTCACCCTGCGTGACGGCGACCGACAATGGGTCATACCGTTGGACGCCTTGGGGATCGGCTGGGACCTGCCGGCAACGGTCCGGGCGGCCATGGCCGTCGGGCACTCTGGCTCCCTCTGGGAGAACTGGCGCATCCGGCTGAGTGGCCTGAGGGAGGGTGTGGCCGTGCCGCCGCTGTGGACCCTGGACGAGGCGCGCTGCAACCTTGCGCTCCGCCAGCTGGCCCAGGAGATCGACCAGCCACCCCGGTCGGCTACGCTGGAGCTGGGTGGGGCATTCCCCCAGAGCCAGCCCGCCATCTATGGCCGTGAGCTGGATGTTGATGCCACACGCGAAAAGCTCCGGCAGTCCCTCGCCACAGGGCTTTCGCCCGTTCTCGAGCTCGAGATCCGCTCCCTGGCGCCGACCGTCGTGGACGGCGAGGCCGCCCGGGAGCGGGCGGAAAAGCTCCTCTCGCGCCAGGTGGTCGTGACCTTTGGCGAGGACGGCACGCGCTACACCTGGGCGCTCGGCCGGGAGACCATCGCGGCCGCCCTCAAGCCGCGGCAGGAGGTCGGGAGCGATGGCCAGAGCCGCTGGGTGGTTGACCTTGATCCTGCCCCCATCGCGGCCTGGGTGCAGACCATCGCCGACCAGATCGACCGACCGGTCGTCGAGGGACGAGTCAGGGTCGATCCGAAGACCCGCAGGGCAAGCATAACCATCCCCAGCCGGACCGGTTGGCAGGTCGACACCGAGGAGGCCCTGAATCGCGTCCTCGCCGCCCTCGAAGGCGGCTCTGGTACTGTCGAGCTCCCCGTCGAGATCCAGCAGCCCAACATCACTGCCGACGAGGTCGCGCATTGGGGTCCGCTCAACCTGCTGAGCGAGGGCGTCTCCTACTTCAAGGGCTCCGACCCAGGGCGGAAGCAGAACATCGTTACGGGCTCCTCCCGGTACGACGGTGTCGTGGTGCCGGCCGGCGCCACCTTCTCCTTCAATCGGTACATCGGCCCTATCACCCTCGCCGAGGGATGGGCCGAGGCCTACGTCATCATGGGGGACCGCACCGAGCTCGGCGCCGGCGGGGGCATCTGCCAGGTTGCGACAACCTGCTTCCGCGCAGCGTTCTTCGGTGGGTTCCCCATCGTAGAGCGTTTTCCGCACCCCTATCGGGTCAGCTGGTACGAGCCGCCGGTAGGGCTCGACGCTACCGTCTACACTCCGTGGACAGACTTCAAGTTCCGGAACGACCTGTCATTTCCCATCGTCATCCAGACGGAGCCCAACACGACCGATGGCGTGCTCACCTTCCGCTTCTACGGCCCGGGGGAGCTCGGCCGTACCGTCGAGATGGAGGGTCCGCACGTTGACCGTGAGACCAAGGCACCTCCCCCCATCTATGAGGACGACCCGACTCTCGAGCCCGGTGAGGTCAAGCAGGTGGACTGGGCCCATGACGGCCTCCGGGCGATTGTGTACCGCATCATCAAGCAGGGCGACACGGTCATCGCCCGGGAGCGGTTCGTGAGCGAGTACAAGGCATGGCCGGCGCGCTTCAAGCGCGGACCGCAGCCTTGATGGGACCCATCGGTCTCCTGCGGAATGTGGCGTATGGGATACAGGCGACCGGCCGAATGAGCTCGGGGCTGCGGCGCCTTCGGACCGTCTGCAGGCAGCCCGAAGGCCAGCCGTCGATCTGCGTCGACGGGGAGGGGGCGCCGTCCGCCTTCGCGGACGGTTGTCGCCACAGGCGCCTCTGGCGCGAAAGGCGACTCGAGGCGCTGGCTTCATTGCGCCTGGACCCGTGCGGCCTGCAATCCGCAAGCAATATGTGGATCACACTCGACGACCGTGCCCATCGCCAGGTTCCCCGTCCACACCTGGTGCTGGGCGAGATGGAGCCTGCACATGGGGCTTGAAGTCGGAATCGTCGGCCTGCCGAACGTCGGCAAGTCAACCCTGTTCAATGCCCTGACCCAGGCGGGGGCAGCCGTCGCCAGCTACCCCTTCACGACCATCGAGCCGAATGTGGGGGTCGTCCCCGTCGCCGATGAGCGGCTGGAGCGCATCGTGTCCGTCGTCCAGCCGGAGCGGGCGGTGCCGACGACCCTGCGTGTGGTGGATATCGCCGGGCTGGTGCGCGGCGCCAGCCACGGTGAGGGCCTCGGCAACCAGTTCCTCGGCCACATCCGCACCGTCGACGCCATCGCCATGGTCGTCCGCGGCTTTGAAGACCCCGACATCCCCCACGCCACCGCCGAGCTCGACCCCCGCGCCGACGTAGAGACGGTGGACCTCGAGCTCATCCTCGCGGACCTCTCCAGCGTGCAGCGGCGCCTGGAGAAGGTGCGTACCCAGGCCAAGGGCGCGAAGGGCACCTTTGATGCCGAGCTGGCTGCTGCCGAGGCGCTCGAGGCGCGCCTCTCCACGGGCCGCCCGGCCGCCGGGCCGGACCTCTCGGAGGCAGAGCTGGCCCTCGCCGGAACCCTGAGCCTGCTCACCGCCAAGCCCCGGCTCTACGTCGTCAACGTCGCCGAGCAGGCGTTGCCGCAGGGCGGCCGCTACGCCGAGGCCATCCGAGAGGTCGCTCAGGAGCAGGGAGCGGAAGTGGTCGTGCTCTCGGCGGCGTTGGAGGCGGAGCTCGCCTCCTGGCCCCCAGCGGAGGCTGCCGGGTATCGGCGGGAGTTGGGGCTGCGGGAGCCCGGCGTCGTCACCTTCGTCCGGGCAGCCTATCGCCTGCTGAACCTCATCACCTTCTTCACCATAACCGGGGGCAAAGAGGTTCGCGCATGGACCCTCCGGCGCGGCGCCACGGCGCTCGATGCCGCCGGCACCATCCACACCGATATGGCGCGCGGCTTTATCCGTGCTGAGGTCATGTCCTGGGAGGACCTCGTCCGCACCGGCTCTGCCACAGCCGTGCGAGAGGAGGGCCGCCTCCGGATCGAAGGCCGGGACTATATTGTGCAGGATGGGGACATCCTGCACATCCGCTTCAGCCCGTAGGGCCCGGCAGGCCCTTCGGAGCGGAACCCGCGGTGGCGTTCGGAGGTCGCCGGGAAGCCTCCGGCTATGCTGCAGCCGGGATGCCCCCCGTGAGCTGCGGGACCGCATGGCGCCCATGGGGGTCATGGTTCAGGGGCGCTAGCACCGGCGCGGGGGAGGAGATTGGGGGAGGAGCGCTGCTTCTTCGGCCCACAGTGCCCATGTACCAGGCACCCGAGTCCCTGCGGCGACTGGCTGAGTCCTGGTCTGAACATTTGGCCCCTAACGCAATCTTGACACCAGACAAAACCTCCCCTATAATGCCTCAAGTATGCTCCTGTTGCGCAGAGTCGACGAGCGTTGAAACCCGTGGTCGCTCAGGGCTCACAGGTCCTTCTGGACCGACCCCTTTGGTCGTTGGGACGCGGCGGGAGCTTGTTGCTATCTGGCCCTCGCCTCGTTCGTTGCAGGGGCCACCCTGCGAGGAAAGGAGGTGCTGTAGAGCCGCTGACAGGTCCGTGACGTGACCGCTCCCCAATGGCGTGGAACAGGGTTGGCAACCCGCATGGCTATTGGGTCCGGGCTGGCGGGTCCGGACGGTTCTCCATCCACGCGCACATTTCCCTAACCTGGAGGAGAGGAACCATATGCGGACCATCAGAGTCCTCAGCGTGCTCGTAATCATTGCAACCCTGCTGCCCCTCGCTGGTTGCGCCGGTGGCGGCGGGTCCAAGACCCTCAAGATCGGCGTCATCGCCCCCATGACGGGCGACGTCAAGACCTTTGGCGAGTCCACCCGGAACGGCGTCCAGATGGCGGTCGAGGAGTGGAACGCCAACGGCGGCCTCCTCGGCAAGCAGATCGAGATCGTGCTGGGTGACGACAAGAACGACGCGGCCGAAGCCACGGCAGCCGCAACCAAGCTCATCCAGCAGGACAAGGTCAAGTTCATCGTGGGCTCCGTGGCCTCCAAGTGCTCCATCCCCATCTCCGACGTAGCCAACAAGAACAAGGTCGTCATGATCAGCCCGACCTCCACCAACCCCAAGGTGACGGTGGCTGATGGCGTCCTCAAGCCCTTCGTGTTCCGCGCCTGCTTCATCGACCCGCCTCAGGGTGCGGCCATGGCCAAGTTCGCCACCGAGAACCTCGGCATCAAGACGGCCGCCGTCTTTTACGACAACGGCAACGACTATGTGAAGGGCCTCGCCGAGTTCTTCAAGGCCTCCTTCGAGGCGCGCGGCGGCAAGGTGACGGTCTACGAAGCCTATGCGCAGACCGACACCGACTTTACCGCCCTCCTGACCAAGGTGATGGCGGAGCCGCCCGACATGCTCTACATCCCTGACTACTACAACATGGTCAACCTGGTCAACCAGCAGGCGAGAGCGGCCGGGTTCAAGGGCATCCTCGCCGGCGGCGATGGCTGGGACTCGTCCGACCTGGACTTCCAGGCTGCCGACGGGGGCTACTTCACCAACCACTATGCCGCTGACGACCCCCGGGCCGAGGTTCAGAACTGGGTGGCTCGCTACAAGGCCAAGTACGGCACCGTGCCTGACGCCCTCGCGACCCTCGGCTACGACGCGGCCAACCTCCTGCTGAACGCCATCAAGACGGCGAACAGCGAGGATCCCGTCAAGGTCAAGGATGCTCTCGCGGCAACCGCGGGCTTCCCGACAGTGTCCGGCACGATCAGCTTTGACGAGAACCATAACCCGATCAACAAGGACGTCGTGATCCTACAGGTCAAGGAAGGCAAGTTCGTCCACGTGGCCACCCTGAAGCCCGAGTGATCCCGTCTCCAGGGGAGGGCGGCCGCAGACCGCCCTCCCCTGTTGCATGCCAGGCTCCGGAAGGGGAGAGCATGACCTACGTCCTCCAGCAGTTGCTCAACGGCATCCAACTCGGTTTTGTGTACGCCCTCATCGCCCTCGGCTACACCATGGTGTATGGGATCGTCCGCCTCATCAACTTTGCCCATGGCGACGTGTTCATGGTCGGAGCTTTTGTGGGCTACTTTACGCTGAGGGCACTTGCACGAGTGACGCTCGCGGGAGCCTCGTGGCTCAACGGGATCCTGCTGTTCCTCCTCGCCATGCTCGCCGCTATGGCAGCCTGCACCCTGCTGAACGTGACCATCGAGCGCATCGCCTACAAGCCACTGCGCAACGCACCCCGCATCGCCGCCCTGATCACGGCCATCGGCGTTTCGCTCTTTCTGGAGTACTTTTCGAGCCTCAAGTTTGTGTTCGGGCCCAACTATATCACTTTTCCCAGTCCACTCCCGGCACAGACCTGGGAGGTAGCGGGCCTGCGCATCTCGGCTATCCAGGTGCTCATCGCCGTCGTAGCGACGCTCCTCCTCCTGGGCCTGAACTATATCATCCGCTACACCAAGATCGGTAAGGCCATGCGCGCAACCGCGTTCGACAGGGACGCGGCCCGCCTCATGGGCATCAACGTCGATCTGACCATCTCTTTCACTTTTGGATTGGGTGCGGCGCTTGCCGGAGCGGGCGGGGTGCTGTACGTCTCCGCCTATCCCCGAGTGCATACCTTCATGGGCATCATCCCGGGCCTCAAGGCCTTTACGGCCGCGGTGATGGGCGGCATCGGCAGCCTTCCGGGTGCCTTCGTCGGGGCGCTGATCATGGGGGTCGCCGAGGTAACGGCCAAGTCGCTCTATTCGACAATGGCAGATGGTGTGGCGTTTCTCATCCTCATTCTTGTGCTGCTCGTCAAGCCGAGCGGCATCTTTGGCCGCGCCGAGGTGGAAAAGGTGTAGTCCGGTATGAAGTGGAAAGTGCCTTCCTGGGGCCTCCTCGTCATCCTTCTCGCTGCAGGGGCGGTGCTTCAGCTCGCGATTCACCTTGAGGTGATCAACGCCTACTGGGCCCTCGTCGTTACCTACATGTGCATAGCAGTCATCTCCTCGCTGGGTCTCGGCATCATCTATGGCTTCTCGGGGCAGTTCGCCCTCGGCCACGCGGCCTTCATGGGCCTCGGGGCCTACACGGCGGCGCTGATCACCCGGTACATGGGCGTCGCCCCGTGGACTTTTGCCATCGCCCTCGTCGGTGGAGCGTTGCTGGCGGGAGGTGTGGCCTGGCTGGTAGGCCTCCCCATTCTGCGCCTGCGCTCCGACTATCTCGGCATCGCCACCCTCGGATTTGGCATCATCGTCCGCGTGCTCTTTGAGAACTCGGACAAGGTCATCCCCGTCACGGCCGGGGCGCGTGGCATGACGGGCATCGAGCAGCCGGACTTTGTCTTCCTCTGGGCGTTCCTCTTGCTCCTCGGCGCCATCATTGTAGCCCGCAACCTGCGCTTCTCGAGCCCGGGCCGGGCCCTGCTCTCCATCCGCGAGGATGAGACCGCCGCGAACCTGATGGGCGTCGACGTCGTGCGCTACAAGACGATCGCCTTCGTGCTCGGCTGCTCGTACGCGGGACTCGCAGGCGGGCTGTACGCACACACCTTCCTTTTCCTGCACCCCTCCAACTTTGACTTTATCAAATCCTTCGATCCGCTGCTCATCGTCGTGCTGGGGGGGCTCGGTTCGATCACAGGCACCGTCGTCGCAGGAACGGCCTGGGTAGCCGTGCTCGAGGGCCTGCGCCTGGTCCTGCCGGGCGAGGTTCTCGAGTGGCGGTACGTCATCTACCCCGTCCTGCTGATCGCGATGATGCTCACACGCCCGCAGGGGCTCTTTGGCACCAGCGAGGCGGCCATCCTCCGCCCCAGGGAGGCCGAGGCCCCTGCTGCGCCGGCATTGGCAACTGAGGTGACCGCAGATGGCACCCATCCTTGAGATCATTGGCCTCAGCAAGCACTTTGGTGGCCTGAAAGCCGTCTCAGACTTTGACCTGACGCTCCACGAGGGAGACCTGCAGGGTCTGATCGGCCCGAACGGGGCTGGCAAGACGACGGTCTTTAACCTGGTGACCGGCGTGTACCCCGTCACCACGGGTGATATCCGGTTCGAGGGTCAGTCGATCCTTGGGCAGGAGCCCTGGATGATCAACCAGCGCGGGATCGCGCGGACCTTCCAGAACATCCGGCTCTTCCCGAACCTGTCGGTGCTTGATAACGTGCGCGTAGCCTGTCATGCGCACGGCGGATACTCAACCCTCGAGGCCGTGGCACGGGTCGGGAGATACCGTGCCCGCGAGCGAGAGATCACCGAACGCGCCCGGAACCTCCTCGGGGTGTTCAACCTGCTGGGCCGGCAGGATGAGGTCGCCAAGAACCTACCCTATGGCGAGCAGCGGCGGGTAGAGATTGCCCGCGCCCTCGCCGCCAACCCCAAAGTGCTGCTACTCGATGAGCCAGCCGCCGGCATGAACCCGTCGGAGGTCGGCGCACTGATGGACCTGATCCGTTTCATCCGGGAGCAGTTCAGGCTCACCATCCTCCTCATCGAGCACCAGATGCGAGTGGTCATGGGCATCTGCGAGCAGATCACGGTAATGGACTTTGGACAGGTGATCGCCCGAGGCAAGCCTGAGGAGATCCAGAACAACCCCAAGGTGATCGAGGCCTACCTCGGCCGGGGCGTATCCTACAGGACGGCACTCTGATGCTACTGCAGGTCGAGAATCTACACGTGCACTATGGGGCGATCCACGCCCTGCAGGGGATTTCCTTCCACCTCGAACAGGGCGAGATCGTCACCCTCATCGGGGCCAACGGCGCGGGCAAGAGCACAACCCTCAAGACGATCTGCGGCCTCCTTCGCCCGACAGCAGGCGCCGTTTACTTTCGCGGGCAGGACATCACCCGCCTGCCCGCCCACAAGATCGTCTCGCTGGGCATCTCGCAGGTGCCGGAAGGGCGCCGCATCTTTGCGCCGCTGACGGTCCGGGAGAACCTGGAAATGGGCGCCTATACCCGCTCGGACCGGCGCGAGATCGCCGAGAGCATGGAGCGAGTTTTCGCCAGCTTTCCGCGCCTGAAAGAGCGCCTCGATCAGCTGGGCGGCACGCTCTCGGGCGGCGAGCAGCAGATGCTGGCCATGGGGCGGGGCCTCATGTCGCGGCCAGAACTGCTGCTGCTCGACGAGCCCTCCATGGGCCTTGCCCCCATCCTGGTCGAGGAGATCTTTCGCATCATCCGCGAGATCAACCAGCAGGGCACGAGCATCCTGCTGGTTGAGCAGAACGCGCACATGGCGCTTTCGGTAGCCAACCGCGGCTACGTGCTCGAGACCGGCCGCATCGTGCTGGAAGGCACGGCCGCCGAGCTGCGAGACAACGCGCAGGTTCGAGCAGCCTACCTGGGAGGATAGCGCACACCCGCCCCTCCCAACCCATGTCGCAGTGGCCTGGGGGCCGCTGTACCATCCCCATATGGCCTGAGAGAAGGAGGAGAACCCGATGAGGCGCACCATTCTTGTGTCGCTGGCCTTGTTGCTCGTGGCCGGCCTGGCATTGACCGGTTGCCAGGCCAGGAAGCAGGTTATCACCGTCGCGACCGATGCGACCTGGCCACCCTTCGAGTCGGTCAACGAGCAGACCAAGGAGCTTGAGGGGTTCGACATCGACCTCATGAACGCCATCGCCAAGGAGGCCGGCCTGGAGATCAAGTGGGTCAACGTGCCCTTTGACTCGCTCCTCGCCGGGCTGGCCAGCGGTCAGTACGACGTCGGAATGGCGGTCATCACCATCACTCCCGAGCGCCAGCAGCAGATGCTCTTCTCTGACCCATACTACAACGCCGGCCAGCTCATCGCCGTGCGCGTTGAGACGACCGACATCAATGGGCCGGCAGATCTCAAGGGCAAGAAGGCCGGTGGCCAGTTGGGCACGACCGGCGTGATGGAGATCGAAAAGATCGAGGGGTGCGAGGCCAAGATCTATGACACCATCGACCAGGCCTTCCTCGACCTCATGAACGGCCAGATCGATGCGGTCGTCGCCGATAGCCCCCTGGTCTGGGGCTATGTAGGCAAGTACCCGGACAAGATCAAGTCCGTCGGCGAGCCCTTCACCGAGGAGTACTATGGCATCGCCGTGCGCAAGGGCGCCGAGGATCTGCTCGCCAAGATCAACAAGGGCCTCGCTGCAGTCAAGGCCAAGGGGCTCATCGACGAGCTCAACAACCAGTGGGTCAAGGGCACCAGGTAGCCCTTCGGCCCGTCTCTGACCACCATCCAGCAGTCTACCGTGCGGCGATCGCCGCACGGTAGACGCTGCTGTTGAGAAGCATCAGGTTGTCTGCTTTGAGCCTGGCAGTACGCTGAAAGGACTGCTCCCCATGCCCGATCTGGAAAGGGCCGAGCAACTCCCCAAACCTGCCGAGACGGGGCGGCTTGTCGGGTTTGACCGGTGGTGGCTGCTCTTCGTTGCCGTGGCCGTGCTCGTAGCCGCCATGTCCCTGGCCGCACCCGACCCCTACTGGCGCATGATCCTCTTCATGCGCGAGGGCATCCGGGTTACCGTCTCGATCACCGTGGTCTCCTATGTCTGCATCCTGCTCGTCGGACTGTTTGCCGGCCTCGGGCGAGTTGCCCGGAGCCCGATCATCCGCGGCATCGCCTCGATCTACGTTGAAGTCATACGCGGCATCCCGTTGCTCGTGCAGCTCCTGTTCATCTACTACGCTCTGCCTGTCATCATCCAGGGAATCGGACGTTATCTGCTGGAGAACGTCCCAATGCTCTCCGGCCTCGGTCAGGTCATGGCCGCAGCCACTATCGACGAGTTCGTGGGTGCGGTGATTGGCCTGACGATCTGCTACGGCGCTTACGTCGGTGAGATCTATCGGGCCGGCATCCAGTCCATTCCACGCGGCCAGATGGAGGCCGCCCGCTCGCTGGGCATGAGCCACTTCCAGGCCATGCGCCATATCATCCTGCCCCAGGCCATCCGGGTGATCCTGCCACCCCTCGGAAACGAGTTTGTGGCCCTGCTGAAGGACTCCTCGCTCGTCTCAGTGGTGGCGGTGCCCGATATGGTCCGCCGCGGGCGCGAGTTCATGAGCAAGACCTTCATCCCCCTCGAGACGTGGACGATGGTGGCCCTGCTCTATCTCCTGATGACGGTGTTCTCCGCCCGGATCGTGGCGTATATCGAGAGGAAGACGTCCTATGTGCGCTGAGACAGGATCCCCCATCGGTGGGACGGCCGCAGACGCCGAGCCGATCATCCAGATTCGCGATCTGCACAAGTGGTTCGGGCAGGTGCACGCCGTTAACGGCGTCAGCCTCGACGTGTACCGCGGCGAGGTGGTGGTGATCATCGGGCCGAGCGGCTCTGGCAAGTCGACGCTCCTGCGCTGCATCAACCATCTCGAGACGCCCGACCTCGGGACGGTCATCGTCGACGGCATCCCTCTGACCGAGGCCAAGAACATCAACGCCGTGCGCGCCGAGGTCGGGATGGTGTTCCAGCTCTTCAACCTGTTTCCACACCTGACCGTCCTGGAAAACATCACCCTGGCCCAGCGGATTGTCAAGAAGCGCAGCCGCAAGGAGGCCGAGGAGATCGCCCATGACCTCCTCGCCAAGGTCGGCATTCCCGAGAAGGCGTCGAGCTATCCCAACCAGCTCTCCGGCGGCCAGCAGCAGCGGGTGGCCATCGCCCGGGCGCTGGCCATGCAGCCCAAGATCATGCTCTTTGACGAGCCGACCTCGGCGCTCGACCCGGAGATGATCAAAGAGGTGCTGGACGTCATGCTCGACCTGGCGAAGGAAGGGATGACCATGGTTGTGGTCTCCCACGAGATGGGGTTTGTGCGCGCCGCCGCCAGGCGCATCGTCTTCATGGACGCCGGCTCGGTCGTCGAAGAGACCACCCCTGACGACCTGTTCAACAACCCCCAGCAGGAGCGGACCCGCCAGTTCCTGAGCAAGATTCTCCAATAGCCAAGCGAGGACGCCGAGCCGCCCGCCTCGGGGCTCAAGGGCGGACGGCCTTCTTCGCTCGCAGGGCGAGGGCCTTGTCCATCGAGGGGCTCCCACCCCTGACCCC
>DYEI01000499.1 GCA_020725765.1 Anaerolinea sp.
CGGCCGCGGGGAAGGGGGCAGGGGGATGGGGCGACGGTACAAGAGAGTGAGCCGCGCGCAGGGCCGGCTACCGCGTCTGGTCGGGTAAAGTCGACGGGAGCGCGGCTCCCAAAGTTAGCGCCCATGGGGGGATGACGGGCCATATCTCCCTTGCGGGGCAAGGCGCGCCCCGCGGAGACGGGCGCGGGAAGCTGTTGACATGCCCGCAGGACGCCGGCCCGGCACAGCCCCTCGCCCTGCCTGCATCGGTCAGGCACATTAGCGCTGGCAGCCCTCGCCGCTCTCGGGCGGTGGAGACTCCTTGAGTCGCGGCAGATACACCCTGAAGGTGGTCCCACAACCTGGCTGGGACTGGACCCCGATCACGCCTCCGTGCTGGCCAACGATGGAGCAGACGGTTGCCAGGCCCAGCCCCGAGCCCTTGCCCGGCCCCTTGGTCGTGAAGAAGGGCTCAAAGAGATGGGCCCTGACCTCTTCAGTCATGCCGATGCCGGTGTCGCTCACCGCCAGGACCACGTATTCGCCAGGAGGCGCCCCGCTGCCATCTCTCAGCGCCTCCTCATCGGTCATCACCAGGTTGGCCGTCGACACCGTCACCCGGCCTCCCTCTGAGACGGCATCGACGGCATTGAGCAGCAGGTTGAGCAACACCTGCTCCATCTGGTTCGGATCGGCATACACCCGCCAGAGCCCCGGGGCAGGCTCGATCTCCAGAGACACTTGCGTCGCCAGCGTGTACGGGAGCAGATCCCGGAGGCCGTCGAGCAGGTCGTTCAGGTCCAACTCGCGTGGCGAAGCCGGCTGACGGCGCGAGAAGGCGAGGAGCTCCTGGCTAAGCCGCGCGGCCCGCGCCACATTGGCCAGCAGCCTGTCGAGATGCTCATGCGCGGGGCTTGACGCCGGCAAGAGGTCCGCCGCAAGGGCCGCATAGCCACGGATCGCGGTCAAGGCGTTGTTAAAGTCGTGGGCCACGCCACGCGCGAGATGGCCGATCAGCTCCATCTTCTGCGCCTGGAGGTACTGGGCCTCCAGGCTCTTGGCCCGCGTGATATCCCTCAGCACGAGCAACTGCCCCGGGAGCCAGGCCGGCTGCCCTGCGAGGGGCGTCAGGCTCAGGGCATAGTGCCGGCGCGTGGCGCCCTCGCCAACCGAGACCTCGGCCTCCAGCGGCGCCTTTTCGCGGAGGCAAGCCGCGACCTCCGGAAGGTCGCGCAGTACCTCTTCGACCGGCCTGCCGATGGCCTCGGCTGCCCGCCATCCGATCATGCCTTCGAGCGCAGGGTTCAGGTCCGTCACCCGTCCGAGGCCATCCACAACGAGCACCCCGTCCCGCATTTGCGCAACCAGTGCCTGCTGGGCCACCGGCACAAGGTCCAGCAGACGGAAGCGAAAGATGGCCAGCGAAAAAAGCACAACGGAGAGAGAGAAGGCTACCGGCGTCGGGTTGAGGTTTCGAATGGGCCACAGTCCGACGGCATACATGAGGTTAGCGGATAGAGGTAACAGCAACCCACCCAGCAGCGCCAGGCTCTGCCGACGGTACAGCCCGCCCAGCAGCGCCACGCTCATGAGGAGGCCTCCCGCCAGGAAGAGCAGGATGTACGAGTAGATGGCAAAGGCCCAGAATGCCGGGCCCCGCACCAGCGCGAGGAGCACCATCGAGCCGACACGCTCCAGAGACGTCTCTGCCCAGATCAGCCGATGGGCTTCGTTGGTTGCCGCAAGGAGGAAGACGGCTACTGCAACCCCCACGAGGACGGCCCGAACGCGCCTGGAGAGGTAGCGGCCGAGGCCGGCATACTGCGCCGCGAAAACCAGGAACAGCGGGGGCCAGGAGACAAGCCCGAGATACTCCACTTTGGCCCAGAGTATCTTGGCAGGGAGGTCAGGAGCCATGATCTCGATGGCATAGCCGAGAGCGTACTCGGCCGCTCCCAGGGCCATCAGAGAGAATGGCACGGCACCAGGCGCTGCACTGCGCCGCCGCCAGACCGCTACCGCCAATGCGGTCAGCACAAGCCCCGATAGCAAGAGCGGCACAGTGTAGGGCGTAAAGGTCCAGGACATCGTTGGCTCCGAGGTGTAGCGTACGAGCCGGCATCGTCGCCGCCCCGACCCTCCGGATTATATCCGACTCTGTTGGCGCGGCAACTTCGACATTCGTCGCCGAAGTAGTCCACCCGAGGCGAGCTTGGCGACCGAGAAAGGCCTGACCAGCTACCGGCGCATGCGCCTGACTACCCCAGACGCCTCAGAGCACGCCCTCTCCCCCACATGGCGCACCACTACTTGCAAAGACGCCGGTTTTCACTATAAGACCATCCTGGTGGCACTGCCCCAGCCCGTCCGGGGCATCCGCAGAGAGCCGTGCCCCAAGAGGAGGACCGACACATGGACGCCCTGCAAGCCATCATGGAGCGCCGCTCCGTCCGCCGCTACCGGCGAGAGCCTGTGCCCTCGGAGCACCTGCAACAGATTCTAGAGGCAGCCCGGCAGGCCCCGTCGGCTGGCAACCGCCAGCCGTGGCACCTGGTCGTCGTGAGAGACCCCGAGCAGAAGAGACGCCTCGCCCAGGCGTGCAACGGGCAGCTCTGGCTGGCCGATGCGGACTGCATCGTGGTGGCCGTCGGACTTTCGCAGGTCAACGCCCGATGGTGCCGCGTGGACGCCACCATCGCCCTCGAGAACCTCGTCCTTGCCGCTTCGAGCCTCGGCTACGGTACGTGCTGGATCGGCGCCTTCGATCCGGACAGGGTCCGCGAGGTCTGCGCCATACCCGCCGAGGCCGAGATCGTAGCCTGCACGCCCATCGGGGTCCCCGAGGAGTGGCCCGCGCCGCGGCCTCGAAAGGGATGGGGCGACCTCTTCTCAGAGGACCGGTTCGGGCAGCCGCTCAGGCCCTCCGGCGGTAGCTGACCGGCGCCGGTCACTGTCAGAAGCTCGCATCCCTCTGAACCAGCGGCAGGTAGACCTTCACGTACCCGTTCGCGCGCCCGGGAGTCGGCGGCAGCGCCATCGTCCAGACGCACGCGTCGGTGAGGCTGTAAGAGCCGCCGTTCGGGCCCACACTGTATGTGAAGAGATCGGCGAGCGAGCCATCCGGGGTGAGCAGCCGCACCGTGTCGCCGGTCCTGTGCAGGTCGATGCCCGTCACATTGCCGTAGAAGACGGCATAGGCTCCGGGCGGGAGGACCGTGCCCAGGGGGATGACGTACGGGATGGACGAGGCGGGAGCATCGCTATCATCGAGCTTCCAGCCTCCGATGTCCCAGGGGGTGCTCCCGGCGTTGTGCAACTCGATCCAGTCGTCTCCGGAGTCGAGGCTTCCATCGCCGTTCCAGTCGCGTCGCGGGTCCGGCAGGAACTCGTTCAGCCGGCCTCTCTGACAGAGCGTGTCCGACCGGGCTGACGCCGCCTCCCGGAGGCCCTGGCCTGCCCCCTCAGTGAGCAGGATCAGCGCGATGACGGCCAGGATTGCCCGCCGGCCTGCCAATGGGCCTGCCTCCCCGCGCCTGCGAGCGCGCGGTAACCCGTCCTACGGCTCGCGCAGCCCCAACATGCGGCGCAGGGTAAAGCCGACGTTGGGCAGCGGCTGCCTTTCCTCCTCGCCGCGTCGTCGCCATTCGAGCCGCGCCTGTATCAGATCGGCCACAAGCTGCTCTCGGCCCTTCTCGTCGGCGCCTTCCAGCTGCTCGCGCAGCGCTCGGAGCGCATCCTCGGCCCAGTCCAGCCAGCGGGTGACATTCTCCAGGTTGGCCGCTGCCGTCTTGAGGCCGATCCCCGGCTCCTCGCCGACAATCCCAAGCAGCTGCTCAAAGCGCCCGCCGCCGAGCCTCACGAGCTCCTGCCAGGCACCCTGAGAGCAGGCGGCGTGCAGTAGCGCCGCCGCCAGCGCAAAGGGTGCCTGATCGAGGAGCGCAACCAGCCCATCATGCTCCTCAGCATCCAGAAAACGCGGCCTCGCGCCGACCGCCGTGGCCAGGTCCGAGGCGGAATCGACCGCTCGCTCGTCGGCCGCGTGGCTCACGCAGAGACAATAGGTAGTGTTCAAGAAACGCTCTGCTGTAGGCCCCCCCGGCTGCCCGCGGGCCCCGATCGGGTTGCCTCCCACAAAGCTCACGCTGCGCGGCAGCAGTTCCTCGGCCCACGCCATCACGGGCGTCTTGAGGGGCGCCGTGTCGGTCACCAGGCATCCGGCCGCGAGGTCTGGAGCGATGGCGGCCATCGTGTCGCGAATAGCCTCCAGCGGTAGCGCGAGGATGACAATGGATGCTGCCCGGCAGGCGCTCGGCAGGTTCCAATCCGTCGAATCCACTGCGCCCAGCCTGCGTGCCCGCGCCGCCGCCTCGGGCTCCCGGTCGTGCCCGACGATTCGCAGAGTCCTCGATGCCTTTTTCAGCGCCAGGCCCAACGAGACCCCGGTCGTCCCCAGCCCCACGATAGCTATCGTGAACGGCTCCGCCAATGCGTCCTTCCTCCCTAGGCCTCCTCATCGGCCCTCTGGAGCGCCTCGAGGAGCCTGCGCTCACCTTCGGGCCAGCCGAGGCTCGCCGGCACGGCATGGTGCCAGCGCACGAGCGCCACTGCCAGAGGCGACGCACCCGCTGCAGTGAGCCTCCGGGCACCCTCCTCGGCGTGCACGGCGATCCGATGCAGGCCCTGCCACGGCCCGGCCTCCCGGCGGCTGACCTCTTCCAGCCAACCCGGCGCCAGCCTTCCCGCCAGCACCGTCAGCACCCGGTCCCACAGGTGCACATCGGCGCGGCTCTTGCCCACGTCGTGCAGAAGCGCAGCGACCAGGAGGTCGGGATGCTGCCTCTCCTCAGGCGTCAGACGCGCCAGCGTGCGCAGGCCGTGTGCCCGGTCAGCCCGCCGCATGCCGGCAAAGAGCGCCTGCAGACCCGGCGCGAGGCCCTCCGGCGCATCGGCTGCCGGCGCGGCCACGAGCGCCTGCCAGAACTGCCAGACCCGGTACCAGACTCTCACAGGTAAAGACCGACGCCCGCCACCATACCGACGAGCCTCGCCAGGGCCCTGAACACTGGCATGATCAACAGAGTCAGAGGCGCCGGTCCGCCCCGCATCACGGCGCCCAGCATCACCAGGATCAGAAGAATCATGGGACCGTGCGGCTCGAGGCGCGCCAGTTGGCCGCCGAGACTGTAGGCCCAGCGTGCCCTGATCGAGGCGAGTACCCCCATCAAGACGTGAAAACCATCGAGCATGGGCAGGGGCAGCAGGTTGAATGCTGCCAGAGCCACGTTCAGCACCACTGCCTGAAAGACCACAAAGCCTGCGAGGCCGGTGACCGGCCCACCGAACCGCACCACCAACGCCAACAGCAGGGCCACAGCCAGGTTGGACATCGGTCCGCCCAGCGCCACCAGCGCCATGCCCACCCGTCCACGCGGACGCAGACTCCACGGCGAGACCGGCGCCGGCTTCCCCCAGCCGATCCCAAAGCCGCTGAAAGCCGAGATCAGGATCATCAGCGTGCCCATCGGGTCAAGGTGTGCCAGCGGGTTGAGCGTGAGCCGCCCCATACGCTCCGCTGTGCGATCCCCCAGCATCCGGGCAACCAGACAATGGGTAAACTCGTGCACTGTGATCCCCACAACGAGGACCCCCAGCGTCACGCCAAGCGACAAGAGATTGATCATCGCGTAGAATGCCCGCTACCTCCTCGAGCGTGACATTATTATACCACAACGGGGCGCGGAGGGGTACTGTAGAGGGGCCCGAGGCGCCAATGGCCACGCCACGCCATGGCGTCCCCTGTTACGGCCCGTGAAGCACACGGGGCCACTGTGCGGTAGGCCTGGCCCATCGAGTCGTCCGTCTGCGCAATCTTGCCCACGTGCGGTCGCGATGGTCGACGGGCGAGAAGCCACGCCCGTAGACCCGGTAGGTGCACGCCATGGCGTGCACCTGAGGCCCCGTCACGCTGGCGCCCGCCGCACTGGTGCATCAGGCCTCTGCGCTCACACCGCCCCCAACTCACGCCCGCCCCCGTGCAGGACTCGGCCTCGCCTCTGCGACCTATCACTGCACAGCAGGCGCTCCCGCCTTTGGCGCTCCGCCCGAAACGTGGTATATAACTGGGCGGGCGACCGCCACTTCTAGGAGGCCAACGGCATGGCTTTCACCATCCTGGTCGTTGACGATGACGTAGACGTGGCCGAGACTGTGGCCAGGACCCTGCAGCGCGCCGGCCACGAGACGATCGTCGCCTACCGCGGGCTCCAGGCGTTGGAGATCGCCCGAGAGCAGCATCCAGACCTCGTCGTCCTCGACATTCGCATGCCAGGCCTGAATGGCATCGACGTCTGCCGCCAGTTACGGGATACGCCCGGCCTCAGCCGCATCCCCGTGCTCTTCCTCTCGGCCAAGAGCGAGGTGGCAGATCGCCTCGAGGGCTTTGAGGCTGGCGCCGACGACTATATCACCAAACCCTTCGACCTGCGCGAGCTCGAGCTGCGGGTCAAGGCCTTGCTGCGGCGAGCACGCCAGGGGGAAGCCTCCGCCGGGCAGGTGCGGGTAGGATCACTGGTGCTGGACACGACGACCTTTGAGCTACGCACCCCCGAGCGCTCGGTGCTCCTCACCCCTGTGGAGTACGACCTCATGCTCTTCCTGATGCACCACCCGGGCCAGGTCTTCTCCGCCCCGCTGCTGCTTCAGGAGGTCTGGGGATACCCTCTCGGCATGGGGACGACCGACCTCGTGCGCGTGCACGTGAAGAACATCCGCGAGAAGATCGAGCCAGACCCGAAGCATCCGCGATACCTGCGGAACATACCCCGGCGTGGGTACGTGATCTACGAGAGCTAGATACTGGTTCAGGCCTCGGCGGGGCGGAGCAGAGCCAGCGCTGGCAGGTGACAACGAGGTTCTCCATCGGAATACATTGAGCGACCAGGAGTGCCCTGAAATGGCCGGAGAGCGCATACTGGTGGCGGACGACGAGCAAGACGTCCTCGACGTGGCAGTCCGTGCCCTCAGCCAGGAGGGATACCAGGTCACCGGTGTGTCGAGCGGCCTCGCTGCGGTCGAGGAGGCCCAGCAGCAGCACTATGACCTGCTCATCGCCGACGTCAAGATGCCCGGCATCAGCGGACTGCGAGCCTACCGCCTCATCAAGAGCTTTTCTCCCGATACCATCGGCCTGATCATCACCGGCTTTGGCACCCTGGAGATGGCCATCGAGGCCCTGCGGCTGGGGGTGAATGCCTTCATCCTCAAACCCTTTGGGCCCGACGAGCTCAAGGCCGCCGTCGCCAGAGCCCTCGAAGCCCGCCGCCTCGCCCGGGAGAATGCGCGCCTGCGAGCCCTCCTCCCGGTCCACGAGCTGACCCGCGCCCTGGTCGCGACTACCGACCTGGACTCCCTTGTGTCTCAGGTCGTCGAGCTCGCCGCCCGCGAGACCAGCGCCAGCCGCTGCTCACTCTTCCTGCTGGACGAATCCAGGCAGGAGCTCCGCCTCGCCGCGACCTACGGGCAGGCTGCTCATTCCGGGCCAGGGATGGCGCTGCGGGCCGACCAGGGGATTGCGGGCTGGGTGGCCAGGAGCGGGGAGCCGCTCTCGGTCTACGGGGCGCTCTCCAGCGATGCCTCGCTCGCCCGCTTTGCTGAGCATCCCGGGGGAAGCTCTGCCGTCTTGTTGCCCCTCGTCACCAAAGGCCGGACGATCGGCGTGCTTGAGATTCTGAAGGACTCGGGAAGCCCACCCTTCACCGACGCCGATACCGAGCTACTCTCGATCCTTGCCGGCGGTGCGGCGGTTGCCATAGAGAACGCAAGGCTCTTTACCGACCTGCAACAGGCCTACGAGCGCCTGGCGGACCTGGATCACCGCAAGAGCGAGTTCATCAGCCTCGCCGCGCACGAGCTGCGCTCGCCCCTTGCCTCGGTCATCACCTACGCCTCGCTCATCGAGGATGGCGCCGACGAGACTACCCAGGCACACCTGCGCGTCATTCTCGAGTCGGCCACTCGCCTGCAGCATCTCCTCGATGACATGCTCAACCTGCGGAGCCTGGAGACCGGTGCGGCCATCTTGCAACCCGAACCGGTCGCCATCGCCGAGGCGGTTGACGACGCGCTGCATACCGTATCGCATCTGCATCAGGCCAAGGGACAGAAGGTAGTGACCAACCTGCCGCCGCAGCTTCCCCGCGCCTTCGCGGACCGGGAAAAGCTCCGGATCATCCTGCTGAACCTCTTGTCGAACGCCATCAAGTTTACCCCGGAGGGCGGAACGATAACCATCGAGGGGGCTGCGCAGGATGGAGAGCTGATCGTCTCGGTGAGGGACACGGGCATCGGCATCCCGGAGAGCGAGCGCGAGCGGATTTTCGAGCGCTTTTACCAGGTCGCCGACTCTGTGCGCCGTGAGCAGGCAGGCCTCGGGCTCGGGTTGCCCATCGTGAGGGGGATGGTCGAGCTCCACGGCGGCCGCATATGGGTCGAGAGCCGGGTAGGTGAGGGCAGCACCTTCACCTTCACACTGCCCGAATGGAGCCCGCCTCCGGGCTCTCCAGTGCGGGGCTCGTCCGCACCGCGCCCCTGAAAGCAAAAGCCCCTCGCGAGGAGGGGCTTCTGCCCTGCGCCCTAGCAATCACCCGGAGGTGATGCCAGGGCGCATGTCGTACTACTTCCGCTTTTGTCCACGCACATCACCTCCCCTTCTTAGGATGGCAGGCCAGAGCCTTGCGATGGTGCATCGCAAGGCATCGGCATTATCCCACTCCTTGGGCGTGGCGTCAAGTGGCCCCCCGATGCGGGGTGCAGTTCACTCTTGGTGCAGTTCGCACGTTGCCAGCCGTCACCGGCCCCTCCCCGAGACGGACGGCCGCGGCGTCCGTCCCGGGGAGGGGGAAGATACTACAGGGTGTTCTGGGCTCCGCTGGCGGGCCGCGGCGCGCCAGCGGAGCCCAGAACACCCATTAGGAATGACCCCCCTCCCCCAGGCGGGCACGACGTGCCCGCGTGGGGGA
>DYEI01000500.1 GCA_020725765.1 Anaerolinea sp.
CATTACAGGGTGTCTTGGGCTCCGCTGGCGCGCCGCGGCGCGCCAGCGGAGCCCAAAACAGCCACTGGGAATGACCTCGAGTCTGGCCCTCTCGCGGTTATGGCAAACCTCCGCCCTGTGGTGCGCCCAGGAAGGCCCTGGACCTGGGAGGCGCTGTGCGTTCTCCCCACCATCAGAGGTCACCTGTCGTCAGACCAGCGTGCGGGGGCGGCTGACTGAGGAGGCACTTCAGTCCGTCTCACAGATCCTGCCGGCGACCATCACCGTCCCGACCGGATTCGTCCCGAACCGATAGGCCAGCTCCCGATAGTCCCCGGCATCCAGGATCAGCAGGTCGGCGGACTTGCCGGCAACCAGGCTGCCGACCTCGTGGGCGCGATTCAGGCAGTAGGCCGCATTGAGGGTGGCCGCGACTATCGCCTCTGCAGGCGTGAGCCCCAGGGCCCGGCAGGCCAGGGCAATGATGAACGGCATCGACTCGCTGGGCGCCGTCCCCGGGTTACAGTCGGTCGCCAGGGCCACGATCGCCCCGGCATCCACCCAGGAGCGTCCGTCGGCATAGCTCTTCTTCCCCAGGCCAAAGGCCGTGCCGGGCAGCAGCACGGCGCCCACACCCGAGGCGGCGAGGAGGGCACGGTCGTCTTCCGTTGTGACCACCAGGTGATCGGCCGAGGCCGCCCCCAGCTCCACGGCCAGCCGCGTCGCCCCCAGCGACGCGAACTCGTCGGCGTGCACGCGCAGCCCCAGCCCGAGCTCCCGTGCCCGCCTCAGGATGCGCTCGGTCTGAGCCAGTGTAAAGGCCCCCTCGTCGCAGAAGACGTCGCAGTACTCGGCCAGGCCCCGCACCTGCGGGAGCATCCCCTCAACCAGATCGGCGTACGCCTCAGCCCGGCCATCGAACTCGGGCGGCACGGCATGGGCGCCGAGAAAGGTCGGCACCAGGCGCACCGGCTGCGAGTCGTCCAGGGTCCGGATCAGGCGCAGGAGGCGAAGCTCATTCTCAGGGTCCAGCCCATATCCCGTCTTGACCTCGGCGGTAGTCGTGCCATGGGCGAGCATGCGCCGCAGGCGCCGCCGCGTCTGGGACAGGATCTCGTCATCGCTTGCGGCGCGGGTCGCCCGGACGGTGCTGCGGATGCCACCACCGGCCGCCATGATCTCCATGTAGGTGGCCCCTCTGAGCCGCAGCTCGAACTCGTCAATCCGGTCCCCAGCGTAGATGAGATGCGTGTGGGGATCCACAAAGCCCGGCATGACGACTCTGCCGCCAGCATCCAGCTCGTCATCGGCCTCATACCGCGAGCGTACGGCATTCTCCGGCCCTGCTGCCAGGATTCGCCCGCCTGCGATGGCCACCGCCCCATGCGGCACGATCCCGAGGTCGGACATTGCCAGCCCGCGCCGCGGCGCAGGCCGCGCCAGGGTGAGGAGCTGCCCGGCGTTGGTCACCATGAGGTCGGCTTTGCATGCCATGTCTGCCCCCTTGCGCTGCCGAGGCGCCCCTGTCTGAGCCCCTGACCTGCCCGGCCCGCACCCGCTCCCTCTTGCTCTACCCGAGCGGCGGCTGCCACAGGGCTCCGAGCCACGAGCTCAGCCACAGGAAGCGGTCGGTCACCAGAAGCACGCCCATCACGATCAACAGCGTGCCGCCCACGATCTCGATCACGCCCAGATAGCGGTTGAGCCGGCGCAGATAGGCCGAAGCCGCCTCCAGCGCCACCCCCGTCAAGAGGAAGGGGACACCCAGACCAAGGGAGTAGGCTGCCAGCAGGAAGGCCCCGCGACCGACGGTGCCAGCGCTGCCGGCGAGGATCAGGATCGCCATCAGATAGGGCCCGACGCAGGGCGTCCAGCCAGCGGCAAAGATCATGCCCACGAGGGCCGAGGTGAGGAGGCCCTTGCGCTCCAGCCGCGATCCCTCGAGGCGCAGCTCACGCTCGAGGAGCGGGATGCGCAGCAGGCCGGTCAGATGGACGCCCAGCACGATCAGCACCAGTCCTCCCGCCCGCGCAAGCCACGGCGTTGCCCGGTCGAGGCCGCCCGCCACCCTCGCCAACGCGCTCAGAGGGCCGGATAGGCTTGCGGCCAGCATGCCCGCGAGGCCGGCGAGGGAGCCCAGCAGCACGAATATGATGCTGAATCCCAGGACGAACGCGGCGGCATGGCCAGCGGCGCGCCGCCGCGCAGGCACCTGTCCCGCCACCGCCGTTCCGCTGAGATAGCCGATGTACACCGGCACAAGCGGCAGCACACAGGGCGAGAGGAAGGATAGAAGCCCCGCCAGGAACGCCAGGCCCGCAGTCAGGTTATCGGTCCCCAACGCCTGCACCCTCCAGACTTGCAGCAGCGAGGCTCGCCGCCTCGCCCATGCCACGCTCGAGGAGCGGATAGACAAGCCACACAACCGCCAGGGCAAAGAGCAGCCCGGTGAGGGTTCTCCTTTCCCAGTTGCTCTCGGCAATCCCAACCAGCTGCGCCAGCCCATCGACCGCCATCGGCACGGACAGGATCAGGGCAATCTGCCAGCGCAGGGGTCCAAGTCGACGTCGGAGCAGGCCAAAGAGGAGCCCGCCGATCAGCCAGCCCGCATAGATGGCCACATCCCGCTCACACATCGCCATCTTGTACCCGAGCTCCCGATTCCCAACGTAGCGCAGTGGCGTCACATCGCCAAGCGCAGCATTCAGCTCGTCGAGGCTATACACGTGCTGCGGGCCGCCGATGAAGAACGATCGCTCCGGAAGCTGGTGACAGAGCGGGCCATAGGCGCGGTAGAGGAGGTTGCCGGCCCGCGCGTGCCCCCGCAACATCAGCACCGGCGCAAGCAGCGCACCAGCGAGAATCACGGCCATGCCCGTGTTGACCAGAGCCAGCCAATGGCGCGTGACCGACAGGATCAGACGGTTGACGAGGCGGACCAGCCTCTCCATGTCCCGGCTCACTGTGACCCTACCTTCCCGGATGCCCTTGCCGTCCCTCGCCAGCCGCCGACAGGCGCTTACGCAGCTCGGAGATCTCGCGCCGCAGCCTTGCCTGTTCCGTCCCCAGCCAGGCCAGGTAACCGAACACACCCGCCCAGACCAGCGCATACGCCGCCACCAGTTGCCAGAAACCCCACATCAAAGCACGCTCCTGCGCAGAGATTCTACCTCATCCCGCAACTTGCTCAAGCGGACCCGAACCACGAGGAGCAACACGAAGAGGAGGGCAAACGCCACCAGCGAGACGAGCAGTGCCACCAGCATGCGCGGCTCCATGTGGACGCCTTTCTCGTCGAACACCGCCGGATGGATCGTCCGCCACCATCGGATGGACATGACCACGATCGGGACGTCCGCAAATCCGAGGATCCCTACTACCGCAGCATAGCGGGCACGACGCGCCTCATCCTCAACGCTCCGCCTGACCAACAGATAGCCCGCATAGATCAGCCAGAGGACCAGCATCGTGGTAAGGCGAGGGTCCCACGTCCACCAGGTGTTCCAGGCGGCACGGGCCCACAGCATGCCGGTCAGCAGCACGAGGGCTGCCAGAAGCTCCCCAACCTCTGCAGCCGCGCACGCGACCGCGTCCGACACCGGGTGACTCGTCGCCAGGTACACCACACTCGCGCCAAAGGTCACACCAAAGGCGACAAAGGCCATAGCTGCGGCCGGCACATGGAAGTACAGGATGCGCTGCACAGGGCCCATCACGCGCTCCGTGGGCGCATAGATGAGCGCCGCGGCGATCGCCAGCTCCATCGTCAGGGCCGACAGCCCAATGAGCGCTACAGGCTCGCGGTCGCGCCACGTCATCCGCTACCCCTCCGTCACACAGGCGTAGAGCAGACAGGCCGCAGCTCCCAGGACAAGGTCGAAGGCGGCCATGAGCCGCAACCAGGCTGCCACAGCTGACAGGCTCTGACCACTGGCCACTCCGGCCGTCGCCCTGACCGCTCCGATCACCAGCGGCACCACAGCCGGCAGAAGCAGGACGGGCAGCAGGGCTTCCCGAGCCCGGGTGTGCGGCACCATTGTTGAGAGCAACGTCCCAACCCCGCTCAGACCGGCCGCCCCCAGCAGGAGGACGACCAGGAGGCCCGGCCGCAGCAGGTTGACCCCGAAGAGTACGCTGAAGAGCGGCAGCAAGACGAGCCCGACGCCGAGCATCGAGAGCGCGTTGGCCGCCGCCTTGGCGAGGTAGACGCAACTCCCGTCCACCGGCGCCAGCATCAGACCCTCGAGGCAGCCATCCTCCTGCTCCCGTGCCATCGAGCGGCCCAATCCAAGGACCCCTGAAAAAGCGAGGGCGACCCACAGCGCGCCGGGCGCCACGTCTCCCGCACCGTCGACCCGCAGCTCAAAAGCGATGCCCAGAACCGCTCCCACAATCGCGCCGAAAAGAAGCATCACCAGGAACGACTCCCTCGTGCGCCACTCCAGAGCCAGGTCCTTGCCGACGAGGGCCCACGCCTTGCGCCACACGTCCATGCTCATGCGTCCACCAATGCCCCGGGATACAGGCGGCGCAGGGCTGCAGGCGACACCTCCCGCGCCCACATCTCCGCCAGCATCCGGCCTCCGCTGAGGATACCCAGGCGGTCCCCAACCTGCAAACCCCGGTCGAGCTCATGCGTCGTCAGGAGCACTGCACATCCTCCGCGCGCCGCACGCTCGATCGTCCGGCTCACATAGAGCGCTGAGCGGCAGTCCAGGCCACTGTAGGGCTCATCGAGGAGCAGAACGTGCGGCGTGTGCAGCACCGCCCTAGCGACGGAGAGGCACTGGCGCATCCCGCGCGAGAGCGTCCGCACGGGGTCAGTGGCGCGATGGCCCAACCCGATCCCGTCAAGAGTCTCACGGACCCGCTTCCGGGCATCATCCAGATCGTACAGCCGTGCGTACAGGAGCAGATTCTCCTCCGCTGTCAGGTCACCATAGAGCAGGCTCTGGTGCAGCACGGCCCCGATCAGCCGGCGCACCTCGATCGGACGCCTGCGGGCGTCTATCCCGGCGATCCTCACGTGGCCCGCGGAGGGCTGCTCCAGCATCGCCAGGATGCGGATCAGAGTCGTCTTCCCGGCACCATTCGGGCCCAACAGCACGTAGACCTGGCCTCTAGCCAGCCTGAGGTCGACGCCGGACAGCGCCACGACTCGTCCGAACCGCTTTTCGAGGCCGATCGCCTCTACTGCGGGCCCCGGAGGCGCCCCGGCTATGTTCTTCATGGCGCTCCCCGCCCCGGGAGCTCTGCAAGAGCGCGAGCAGCCGCTCCACGAGCTCCCTCCGCCTTGTGTGATACCTCGTCTCCTCCAGCTCCCCGGCATCATAGCGCTCGTCCAGATCAGCGATGGACGCAACCACGCGGCGGGCCTCCTTTGCCATGACCACGGAGGTCCGCGCCGCCACAGGGCACAGGGGTTGTTCCTTTGTGCGCTGCAGGTGATGGGCCACCGCCACCGCCAGGAGCACCCAGGTCCCCAGGGGCAGCAACGCCCACGTCCAGGGCGCCGGCTCAGCCCGGACAGGCACCTCCTGCAGCCTCGAGGCGCCTCTCTCCACCGACGCGGGCTGCCTCAGCCCTCTGAACCGAAGCACCACGTCCGTATCCCCAGGCAGCGAGCGGCCACGCAGGTGCTCGTATGTCGCGCCGGACGTCTCCCGCGTTCCGAGGCGCTCCAGCACCGGCGCATCGACGTCAGCCCCAGGCGCGGCTATCAGGACGTCGAGGGCGTCCGTCGGATAGAGGACCGGCTTGAGCAGGCTGTACGCCGGCCCGTCGCAGGTCAGGGCGTATGAGACCACATACTCGTGCTGGCCCGGGACTACGGGGCGCGTGTCGGCCAGCCCCTCGCCGGTGCGGACCATCGCAGAGGCAGCCTTCGGCGTCGTCACCGAGACATCGGTCGCGCCCGCCGGCAACGGCACTCGCGCAGTCGCACGTCTTCCGGGCACAACCTCTTCGCTGCCAACGTACGTGCGGTCCCCATCATTGACCAGGACGATCATCTCGGTCACTTCGAGCCGGCCGACGCCCATCTCGATGATCAGATGGCTCCGCTCGACCCGCAGTGCAGAATCGTCGGAGGTCGTCTCATACACCAGGATATCGCCGTTGAAATCCGTCCCTACGGAGAGGTCCAACAGGACGCTCCCATACTCCACCCCGAGGTACTCCACCCTCGCGACCGCCGTCCATCCTCCGCCGGTCGGCACATTGCTGAAGCGAAAGATCCCGCGCCCGTCGGTAACCGCCTCCAGCGTATCCCCGAGCGTGTTGCCCGAGTAGAGGAAGAGGCGCACCGGGAGCCCCTCGAGCACGGTGTCGGACCCTGCTGTGCTGTTGATCACCTGTCCCTGCACCACACCATTCTCTGCTCTCGCGGGAAGTGGCAGGGCGAGCAGGGCTGCAAAGGCAACGAGCGCGAACGCGATCCTCAGTTTCACGGCCTCTGACCTCCCGCTATGGCAGCGCCGCACTGAGTGCAGAAACGGTCGCCCGGGCGGTAGCGCGCGCCACAGTGCGCGCAGATCCCCGGGTGAGGGTGCCCGCAGCGGGCGCAGTAGTTGTCGCCGGGCCGGAACGGTTTTCCACAGACCTGGCAGGTCACACGCCTGCTGACACGCGCCCGCCTGCGCTCATCGCTCACAGCTGCCACCCACGCCTCGATCTCGGCCTCGAGCTCGCTGCGGGAGGCGCGGGCCGCAGGGACCCCCGCGCCCGCCCGGCCGAGCAGCCGCTCCAGGGCCCACTCGGCTTCGCTCTCATAGACGACACCATCGACCTCGAGCCCTTCCGGCTCGATAGACTTTGGCGGCGGCTCCTCTTTCGCGTCCCGGCGGATGAGGGGAGAGGCAACGTAGCCCACCACCACGACGACAAGCAGCACTGCGATCGCGCTCATGCGCGCCTCCCCAGGTGCCCGGCGGCTGCCCATGCCGCAGCAAGGCCTCCCGGCCACAGGATGAGGACCGTGCCCGGTACGATCATGGCGCCGCCGATCCAGAGCCACACCATGAGGGGATTCACGCGCAGCCGGAAGGTCGCGGTGCTTGTGTCCTCGGCAATGCTGGTGACAGCCACATACAGGTCCTCGCGCACCGTGCTGCGCACAGCGACTTCGGCGACATAGCCGCGCACGCTGTGATAGTAGTTGTACTCCGGTCGGAGCGTCGCGACGCGTCTGTCGCCGCTGTAGACGCCCAGGGTAGCCGCGTGTCGCTCCTTTGCTGGAAGCATCTCTGACGACAGCGCCTCGAAGCGGACCTCGTAGCGCCCAATGCTCGCCGATTGGCCTCGCTGCAGCGTCGTCTCGCGCTCGGTCCCTCCGAGCCCCTGCCCGGCGATGCTCGCCGCGACGATAGCCGCTCCCACGTGCACGAGCAGCATGCCGTACCGGCGGCGGTTCGTGTGCAGGTGCCCGGCCTCCACCGCCCACGGCGCCAGGGTGCGCAGCCTCTGCCAGGCACAGACGGCTCTCAGCAACTCCTGCAGATTGCCCGCGCCAGCAAAGGTGATCACGGCGAAAGCGAGCGCCGTCCGGGCGTCACAGGCACGTAGCGCCAACAGGATGAGCCACGTCGCAACGGCGGCTCCCAGCGGCACGAGCGCCAGGCGCAGCGACTCGGCATCGGTCCGCCGCCACCCCAGCACTGGCGCGACGCCCATCAGGAGCAGCCCGGCGAGCGCCAGGGGCCAGGTCACGCGCCCAAAGAAGGCGTCCCCAAGAGCGATACGCACGCGCCACAGGGCCTGCGTCAACACTGGGAAGAGCGTGCCCACGAGGATCGCCAGCGCAAGGCCGACGAGCAGGAGGTTGCCGACCAGAATGGCCCCCTCGCGGGAAACGGCCTCCTGTAGCACCTCGCTCCGGAGCCGCCTGCGCTGCCACAGGAGGAGCCAGCCACAGGCTACGACCAGTGTGGCAGCGTAGCCATAGAAGAGGAGCCCAGCCCTCGAAGGTGCGAAGGTGTGGAGCGATCCGCCGACGAGGTCCCCCCGCGCCATCGAGGTCGCCACGATGCAGAGCACAAACGTGCCGACGGCCAGCGCCAGGGCAGACAGCCTGAAGACTCCACGCCGCTCCCAGGCTGCCATGGCGTGCAGCAGAGCCGTACCCACGAGCCAGGGGACCAGCGCAGCATTCTCCACCGGGTCCCACGCCCAGAAGCCGCCCCAGCCCAGCTCAACGTAGGCCCAGCGGGCTCCCATCAGGATGCCAAGGCCGAGGGCTGCCCACGCCGCCAGGCTCCAGCGCCGGACGCTCTTCAGCCACTGTCCGTCGAAGCGGCCGCTCACCAGGGCCCCGACCGCGTAGGAAAACGGCACGGCGTAGGCGGCATAGCCCGCGAGGAGCGCCGGCGGATGGCAGATCATGGCAGGGTGCTGTAGCAGGGGATGCAGTCCGCTGCCATCCGCGGCCCGCGCAGGGAGAAGCACGAAGGGCATGCTCACCGTGCAGAGGACCAGGGCGAAAAAGCCCTGCGTGAGGCTGAGCGCCGCGAGGGCGTAGGCCTCGACCTCCTTCGCCCGGGTTGAGCGGCCGCGGCTTACGAGCAGCGCACACAGTGACAGAAGCCACAGCCAGGCGAGCAGCGAGCCCTCTGCCCCAGCCCACAGGGCCGAGGCCGCATAGAGGTTGCTGAGGGAGGAGCTCACGTGCTCATAGACGTAGAGCACCTGATAGTCGCGGCGCAGCAGCAGCCCCAGCAACGCCGCGACCGCCAGGCTCACCAGTGCAAAGGTCGCCCGCGAGGCACGGCGGGCACTCTGCAGGAGCCCGGGACGGCGCAGTCGCACGCCAAGAACGGCCGCTGTCGCCGCGTACACGGCCAGGGCAAGGGCCAGCAGCAGGGCTGCCCGCCCGGCTTCAGCGGTCATCGTCTTTCTGCCCCGGCCTCGCGGGCGGACCCGCCGGATTCATATCGCGATGGGCACTTGAGGAGCACCGTCTGCGCCTCAAAGACGCTATCGAGTCGCAGCTTGCCCTCCACAATCACCTGGGCGCCATCCCGGAGCAATCCCGGTCGGGCGCCCATGTACTCAACTCGCAGACTGTGGCTGCCATCCCTGAGCTCAAAGGCCAGCCAGGGGCGTGCCGGATCGTACACCACCGAGGTGCCATCGAGCGTACCCTGCACCCGCAAGGTCTGCCCACAGGCGGCCTTCCCCCGTGCAGCAAGCTCGGGGATGGTGAGTGCGTACACCATCGCTCCTTGCATGCTGGAGGCGATGACGTACGCCGTCGCCGCCACGACGACGAGCGACGCGACAAGAACCTTCCAGGGTGGCCGGATCGGGCGCCCATTGGCGTCAACACCGGTCACCCGCCTCATTTGCCTCCGCGAGCGCCTGTGTCGCGCGCAGCAGGCATCCCCGCGCCTCCGGAAGCGGCCGTATCGGCCGTATGCTCGCCTCCCCGAGGCCACTCCCGGCCGGCTCTGGACAGGTCACTCCAGAAGCGGTTCGACCAGCCTCCGAACGGCCGAGCCGGGCAGCGGCCCACCGACGATCACCTGGTGGATCACGCCATCGCCATCGATCACGAACGTGGTTGGAAAGCCCCGCACGCCATACTGACGGAGGACCCCGCGCTCTTCGTCTACGAGGACCGGGAAGGTCAGACCAAACTCCTCCACAAAGCTCTGCACGCGGTCCCTCCCCTCGCCCCCGTTCACTGCCACGACAACAAAGCCCCGCCCGCTCAGCTCCTCATAGACTGCCTGCATGTCGGGCATCTCGGCTCTGCAGGGGCCACACCAGGTCGCCCAAAAGTTCAGGAGCACCACGCGCCCCCGGTAGTCCCGCAGGCTCTTTTCCCCACCCTCCAGGGCAGGGAGTGAGAAATCCGGCGCGACTTCCCCCTTCTGCGTCCCCACCCTGGCATCGGGCGCACACCCCGCCAGCGAGGCGACCACGACCAGCGCAAGCAGGCCGCGTCGCAGCCAGCGCGCCAGTGAAGCGCTCATCGCTCTCACTCGCCCCGGCCCTGATGCTTTCTCCTGCATTGCCTCCACCGTCCTTCTTGGTGCGGAGCACGGGTGCTCCTGAGGCCGCGCCGCTCAGATCACGACCGTCAGCAGCCACACTCCGAGAACCACGAACACAACCGCCGTCAGCAGCTTGACCCGCGCGGTGTGCTTCTGCATCAGGACAGCCAGCCGGGCCGACCCCGCCCCGAGCGCCGCGACCACAAACACGACGATCAGAGGCAACACAAAGACCAGGTTGTACAGCACCAGGTACGACACCGCCTGCAGCCTCAGCTCCGGGCGACCCAGCACAAAAAGGATGGTCGGCAGATACACTTGTCCGGTGCATGCCAACTCCAGGACCGACACGACCAGGCCCGTCACTGCTGCCATCCCCACGAACGCCGGCCGCGAGGTGTTCTCGCGGATGACACGATGCACCCGCCGCTGCAGGGGCTTCGGCAGCCGCAGCCGCATCGCCTCGGGCTTGCTGCGGCGGGCCTGCCAGGCGTCGTGCACGCTCAGAGTGGCGAACACCAGGCACAGCACGGCCATCAGCCCGTAGACCACGCGGCCCACGGCCGCCAGACCCGACACTGCCTGCAGAAACCGCAACGCCCCAAACCCGACGAGCAGATAGGTCAGGAAGACCCCAGTCGTGAATGCCCCACCGGTAAGGAGCAGGTCACGTCGCGATCGGCCCACAAAGCTCAGGTAGGAGATGAAGAACACGATGGTGGCGAAGGCACATGGGTTCAGGCCATCAATCAGGCCTGCACCGATAACGGTAAGCACACCGAAGGACCTGAAGCGACGGACGATGCTCTCAACGGCCGACTCTGGCTCGACCATCTCCCACACCGGTGGCGCCCCGGCACCCGCATAGCGCTGCACTATCGCCTCGAGCCGATCGAGGGTGATCTCGCTCCCCACGAGTGCATCATCGCCGACAAAGATGGCCGGCGCGACCAGCCGTTGCTCAACCGGCAGGTTTGCCCGCTCGGCCAGCGCCTCGTTCAGCGCATGCTCCTTGCTTATGTCAAAGGTTGCCACGCGCAGCCCAGGGAAGCGCGTCCGCAGGAGCTCCAGGTCGTAGGCCACGCGCTCGCACTGTCCGCAGCCGGTCTGGTAGAAGTAGGCCAGATTGATGGTCGGCTCGCCCGTCGGGGCGGCGGTCGGCGCCGTAGGCCCGGCGGCGACGGGCATGTCCTGCGTGGGAAAGTCAGTCCCGCCCGCCGCCAGGTAGTGCTCAATCACGCGAACCAGGTCGGAGCGCACATCCTCTTCGCCGACCAGGACATCGCTCCCGATAAAGACCTCTGGCAGCCCGACGTTCTCGACTCCGTACCGCTCCTCCAGGGCGAGGAGCACGCCATAGTTCGCGGGCTCGCGGATATCGAACATGCGCAGCTCGAGCTGCGCCCCAAAGCGCTCCTGCACCGCCGGCAGCACGTCCCTGGCAACCGCCACGCAGTGGGCGCAGTCCGGAGAGTAGAAGTAGAACCCGCGCACGACGCCATCGGCCCGTGCCGCCAGAGAGCCGCCCAGGAAGAGGGCAACTCCGAGCAACACTCCGACGAGCCGTTGCAGCTTCTCGCGACATCCGGCCATTGCCATTGCAGGACTGGCCTCCTTGTCCGCACCTGTCCCCGACAGGTTGAACCGGCATTCTACCACGGTAGGCTCGAATCGACAACCCCTTCTTGGCGCACGTCTTCACACTCGCGATAAGCGCATGGCACGGAAGCAGGCCGCTCGTAGCCCTGCCCATCGCGATCGGCTTTGCGCTGGCTCGTCGGGGAACCCTCTCCCCCATAGGCGCCAACTTTGCCGTCCCGCGAGGGAGGCCCCATCCAAGGCGCTGCCCCTGCAGTCGGCAGGGTTTCCTATCTCCGACCCCATGGGTCGCTGCTTTGCAGCTCTGCCCCATCCCCCCGCCACGCCGCGGCCTATGCATTACCCATAGATCGGGCTGCACAGCATCACGGGGCATGAGATAGCGCCC
>DYEI01000501.1 GCA_020725765.1 Anaerolinea sp.
CGAGATGCCCCTCCCCCCCGCCCCCCCCCCAGGAAGGGTGCCGCGGCGTCCTTCCTGGGGGGGGGGAAGACATTACAGGGGGTTTTGGGCTCCGCGGGATGGTGCACAGGCCATGGGCGCCTACGCTCATAATCTGAGACGCCCGGTGAGGTGGCAAGGTAAGGGCGTCCCGGGCACAGCATAGCTGGGGGTCGCCCCGGCCAGTTCTGGACGGCATCGCAAGTTGCCCTCCGAAAGGCCGGACTCGAGAGGCGGGGTCCGGGCGCAGAGGGGCTTGCGGAGAGCCGCGTCTGCCCTGAGGCGCGAGCGAACGCGCCTCAGGGCAGCTCTCGCCGCAGGCGCGGGGCTGCCTTACCCGGCGCTTCCCTCCGTTGGCTCGACCGGTGCCTTGGGCCGCGGTGCGGCGAGGGGCGCAGGCCCGGGCACCAGGTCGTTGAGCGCCTTGACCGCCGCCGGATCGACCTTGGGTCGGCGGTGGAAGCTGAGCAGCCCGTTGATCTCTTGCTCGACGTCGGTCAACTGCGTGTAGCAGTAGCCGGCAACCCGCGGCACAGCGGCGAGCGCCTCCTGAAGGCCGCGATAGCGGGCCAGAAGGGCGCCCTCGTCGGGCTCAAGGCGGCCGTAGCCCCAGCGGTCGGCTGGCACCTCCTCGCCCGGGGGCAGCATGGCCAGCCCGCCATACTCGGAGAGGGTCAGCGGCTGGCCCCGGTACCGCGCCCCTGGGATCAGGGCCAGCGGATACCCCTCGGCCGTCCGCTCCCAGCCCTCTGTGCACCAGGCCTCAAGATGCGCCCGCAACTCCTCGCCGCCCGGCGCATAGTCGTGGATGGCAAAGACGTCGGTGTCCTCCGAGTGCTCCCAGCCGTCGTTATCCACCACCAGACGATCGGGGTCGAGGTCCCGCACGAGACGCACGACGTCTCGAAGGAAGGCCTGGGTCGCCGGGTCATGGGCGATGCCGTAGAGGCCCCACGTCTCGTTGAAGGGCACCCAGGCGATGATCGAGGGGTGGTTGCGTCCCTGACGGATGAGCTCGGTCAGCTCGCGGATCAGATTGGCCTCGGCCTGCCCGGCGGGGCGCACATGGAGGCTCCCGGGCACGCTCAGCGTCTGCCCGGGCATATCCTGCCAGACGAGCAGCCCGAGCCGGTCCGCCCAGTACAGGAATCGGGGGTCAGAGGAGACCTGGTGCTTGCGCACGCCATTGAACCCAAGGCGGAGGACCCAGTCAACCTCGGCGCGGATAGCGTCATCGGATGGCGCGGTGTAGACCCCGTCTGGCCAGTAGGATTGGTCGAGGACCAGCTTCTGATAGCAGGGCTCGCCGTTCAGCGTGACCATGCCGTCGCGCACGCCGACCTCGCGCAGGCCGAGGTAGGCGCGGACGCGGTCCTGCACTCGCCCCGAATCGAGAAGGGTGAGCGTGAGATCGTAGAGGTGCGGCTGCGCCGGCGACCATGGGCGGAGCGGGTCGAGGCGGAGGCGCACCCTGCCGCGCCCGCCGCTGACCGTGCAGACGGCCTCGCCCGCGGGCTCTTCGCCGGAGCGGGCGGTGACGTGCAACGTAAAGGTTCCGGCGTGGCCTGTGCGTACGCTGATTTCGGCCTCGCCTCGCTCCAAGTCGGGGCGGGCCTGCCATTCCTCGATGCAGACGTCCCCGACGGGTTCCAGCCACGCCGTCTGCCAGATGCCGGTGCAGCGGGTATACCAGATGCCGTGCGAGCGCTCGGTCAGCGCCTGCTTGCCGCGGGGCTGGTCGGGCGTCAGATCATCGAAGGCGCGGACGGTCACGACGTTCAGGCCCGGGCGGAGATGATCGGTGATGTCGAACGAGAAGGCGGTGTAGCCGCCGCGGTGTGTGCCGACGAGCCGGCCGTTGACCCATACCATCGCCTCATAGTCGACGGCGCCAAAGTGCAGGCGCACCCGGCGGCCACTCCAGGCGTCGGGCAGGGCGAACTCGCGCCGATACCAGACGACCTTGTGCACGGACGGGTCGCCGATGCCTGAGGCGCGTGCCTCGAAGGGGAACGGAACGAGTATCTCGCGGCTCAGACGCCGGTCGGGCTCATGCCAGCCCTGCTCGAGGCCGACGGCCTCGTCATCGAACTCGAACTCCCAGGGGCCGTTGAGGTTCAGCCACTCGTCGCGGACCATCTGCGGACGCGGGTACTCTGGGCGGGGAATGGTGATCACCGGGAAGGCACTCCTTGGAAACATAAGGGTGTCCAGGGAGGGGCTGGCCTGCCCCCTCTCCCTGGACCTGACGGATAATACCACTTCCGGCGGCCACGGTGGTGGCCGCTTTGCGTCACATTATATCTAGTTTGGGGGGAGAGGACAAGGGATACCCCGCGTGTCAGTGTTGAGGCTCCCGTTCAGTGCGTGGCACGGAGGCAGGCTGCTGGTAGTCGTGCCCATCGGGATCGGCCTTGTGCCGGCTTGTCGGCGAACCCCCTCCCCCGAGCAGGTTCAAGGGCGGACGGCTCTCTTCTGCCGTAGGGCGAGGGCCTTGGCTATCGAGGGACCCCCGCCCCTAACCCCGCCCTCGCGGGGGCGGGGAATCCAGAATCGGGGGAAAGCACCCCCTTCCCCGCCCCCAAACGCCCCGCAGAGAAAGCACCCCCTCCCTCGAGTTTAGCCTTTTCAGGTCCTGGTCCCTTACCGATTGCTCCAGCAGTCCTTAAGGGTTATATGGCGCCACGCGTGCGGTTGCTGCCCCCCCCCCC
>DYEI01000502.1 GCA_020725765.1 Anaerolinea sp.
ATTACAGGGTGTTTTGGGCTCCGCTGGCGCGCCGCGGCGCGCCAGCGGAGCCCAAAACACCCATTGGGAATGACCCCCTCCCCCAGGCGGGCACGACGTGCCCGCCTGGGGGAGGGGTCGGGGGTGGGGGCATTGCAGCACGAGCCGCGCTACACGACTGCCGACGGGCGATGGTGGCAATAGCGAGGCGAGAGGACCAAGAAAGGCCAAACTCCACCCCCTCCATAACATATGACGCCCGCTTCCCCGCCGCACAAGTGGCGCAGGAAGCGAGGGCCGGGGGGATGGGGTATCCTCCGGCAAGGGCCGACGGACCGCGACTAGAGCAGCCTATCCGCCCCTAAACTCCCGCGGGCCAGGGAGTTGTGCCATGGTGCCGCTCGCGCCCGGGATGGGAGGCGGGTGATGGAGGGGCGCACCGTGGTACCTGCGGAAGAGCTCCCTATTCGCCATCCTTGCTGCGCAGCTGCGGGAAGAGGATGACCTCGCGGATAGACGTCTGCCCGGTGAAGAGCATGGTCATGCGGTCAATCCCCCAGCCGACGCCGCCCGTCGGCGGCATACCGTACTCGAGCGCGGTCAGGAAGGCTTCGTCGACCGGGTGGGCCTCCTCATCCCCCGCCGTCAGGTCACGGTACTGGGCGAGGAAGCGCTCGCGTTGATCGATGGGGTCGTTCAGCTCGCTGAAGGCGTTGCCGAGCTCGAGCCCGCCGATAAAGAACTCGAAGCGCTCGACGAGATGGGGCGAGCCTGGCTTGCGCTTGGCCAGGGGCGATATCTCGACCGGATAGTCGATGATGAAGGTCGGCTCGATCAGGTCCGCCTCCACATAGGTGGCGAAGAGCTCGTCGACCTGCCGGCCCCATGTCGGCTGAGGATCGGTCTGCAGGCGGCGCTCGGCCATGGCCGCCTGCAGGCTTGGCAGGTCCCGATGGGCCTCGATGTCGATGCCGGTGCGCTCGAGGATGGCATCGCGCATGGTGATGCGGCGCCAGGGCGGAGTCAGGTCGATGCGGCGACCAGCCCACTCCACGACCGGCTCGCCAAGCACGCGCGCTGCCGCCTCGCTCCACACCTCCTCAACGAGGCGCATCATGTCGTGATAGTCGGCATAGGCCTGATAGGCCTCGAGTTGGGTGAACTCGGGGTTGTGCTTGTACGAGACGCCCTCGTTGCGAAAGTCCTTGCCGATCTCGTAGACGCGGTCGAACCCGCCGATGATGAGTCGCTTCAGGTAGAGCTCGTCGGCGATCCGCAGGTACAGCGTGGTCTCCAGCTCGTTATGGTAGGTGGTGAACGGCCGGGCAGCGGCGCCACCGTAGATCGGCTGCAGGATGGGCGTCTCGACCTCCATGAAGCCACGCTCATCCAGCGACTGACGCACGGCGGTCACCAGGCGGGTGCGCACCTCGAAGATGCGTCGCACGTCGGGGTTGGCGATCAGGTCCAGGTAGCGCTGGCGATAGCGGACTTCGACGTCCCGCAGTCCATGCCACTTGGAGGGCAGCGGCCGGAGCGCTTTCGCCAGAAGGGTGTACTCCTCCACGCGCAGTGTGGCCTCGCCGGTGCGCGTGCGGAACATTTCGCCGCTCGCCCCCACAAAGTCCCCGAGATCAAGGTCGCGGGTGAATCGCTCGTACCCCTCGGCGCCGACCTCGTCGATGCGCAGGTAGAGCTGCAACCGCCCGCTGCCATCTGCGATGTGGGCAAAGGTGGACTTGCCCATGACGCGGATGGCAACGAGCCTGCCGCCTACAGTTGCCCTGACCGTGCCTCCGACCCTCTCCACCTCCTCAAAGGCGGCGAGGGCAGACGCCGTGGTATGGGTCGGACGAAAGTGGGCGGGGTAGGGGTCGATGCCCGAGGCGCGCAAACGCGCAAGCTTTTCGAGGCGCTGCTCGCGCTGATCGGTAGTGGCAACGGTTGCCTCGCTCGATGTCTCCTCGGCCATGGGGCCTCCCTCAGCCAATGGAAAGGATGGTCAGCCGGGTATTGCCCCCGGGGGTCCGGACGGTCACAATGTCCCCGACGCGCCGTCCAAGAAGCGCCCGCCCGACCGGCGACTCGTTAGAGATGCGGCCATTCACGGGGTCGGCCTCGGTGGACCCAACGATGTAGTAGACGCTGGTCTCGCCTTCGTCATCACAGACCGTGACGTGCGATCCGACCTGGACGGTGTCGCTTTCCGAGGGTTGGGTGAGCACCACGGCATCCCGCAGGATGGTCTGCAGGGTCATGATGCGCCCCTCGATGAAGGCCTGCTCGTTCTTGGCGTCGTCGTAGCCGGCGTTCTCCATGATGTCCCCGCCCTCCTTGGCCTGGCGGATGCGCTCGGCTACCTGTGCGCGGCGCACGGTGAGCAGGTACTCGAGCTCGCTCTCGAGCTTGCGCTTCCCATCAGGAGTCAGGTAGTGTACCTTCTCAGGCATGGTATATCCTCTCAAGTGCAAGGAGCCAGCCTCCCGGACAGGATCGCCCTTGAGGCCTGCCTGCCCTTAGTGCCGAATGTCTGTCGTTGGTGGCAGGATGGTGACAGCCCGGCGGCGGCCATCTCTGGCTCGCCGTCACTGGCGATCGGTTGAGGGCTCGGACGCGGCTCGCCAAAAAAAGAAGCGCCCGTGGGCGCAGGTCACGCTGGGGTGCACCGTCTGGATTATAGCGCAGATGCGGCGTTTTGTAAAGGGTAGAGCCGGGGCGGCCCGGTTCTATCCTTCTGTTGGCCCAATAGGGGCTTGTGTGAGTCTTCGGCTCCGGCCGCGCTGCAACGAAGCCAGCGACTGAAGTCGCGTTGCGCGCGCTTCGCGCGCTGGAGGCGCCTTCGGCGCCAACCGCCCGCCTGCGCGGGCGGGGTCCGTTCCCCGTCGACGA
>DYEI01000503.1 GCA_020725765.1 Anaerolinea sp.
GCGCCTGCCTGGGGGAGGGGTGATGAGAGATGGGCGGTTTCGGGCGGTCGAGCGCGCCGCGGCGCGCTCGACCGCCCGAAACCGCCCAAAAAGAGTGTTCCCCTCCCCCTGGCGGACGTGTCGCGTCCGCCAGGGGGAGGGGCCAGGGGTGGGGGGCACCTATGGAGGGCAGCAGGTCGGCGGCCCTCAAGTTGGCGCCCATGGGCGCGAGGGGTGGGGGCGGACGACGGACGATCCTTCAGCCCACGGAGGTGGGCCGACTCTGTCCGCCCCTGAAAGGGCAGGCCGAGAGAGGGGATGGACAGCTCTACGGCCGGCCGATACCCCTGCGGATTGTGCGCTCAGTACTCTACCCTGACCTCGAGCGTGCCCGAGGGTGCGGGTACGTGGACCTCCTCCTTCGCTGCATCGAAGGGCACGGCCTTGCCGTTGACGGTGGCGGCACGCATGGGCTGGCGCCCCGGCCGGCGCACGTGGAGCACGAGCTCGGCAGGACGGCGGCGCGCAGGGGCCTCTACCCGCACGGTGACTGCGCTCTGCTCGGTCTCGACCCGGTAGGTCACGGGCCCGAACCAGGTTGCCATGCGCTCCAGGCCCCAGCTCTGGCCCGGCGCGAACCAGGCGCGGGGCGCGGCCGGCGCCAGGTGGAGCACCTGCCCCTCCTCCCAGAGAAGGCACCCGCGCAGCCAGATCAGCGACTTGGATTCGTCGGGCGTCTTGTAGAAGGGGCCGACGCCGTGCCCGAGCTCGACGACGGGGTGCTCGGTGAAGGCGCGCACGTCGGGATAGAGCTGCTGGCCAAAGTTGTTAAAGAGCGCGCGAATGGCGTGCTCCGGCTGCCCGCGGCGGAGGTAGTCGAGCGCGAGGTCCATGAGGTTGGCCTGGATCGTCACTCCCCCCTGACTGAACCAGAAGCGCTCCAGGTCCACCGGGCGACCCCACTCGCGCGATACAAAGAGGTTATCCTCCAGGTCCTTGAGCAGCCAGGTGACCTCGGGCTCATGAGGCTCGAAGACTCCGCCATCCAGGAGGTGCAGGGCGCCGTAGGCCGCCTCGCGGAACCAGCCCCACTCGCGCCCGCGCAGGCCGGTGCGGGTCGGCACATGGGGCACGTAGGTGCCGTCCAGCAGCCGCACGACCGGCGCCTCCTCCATGGCCCGTCGCGCGGCGCGGCGGATGTCCTCGCGGTAGCTGGCCGCCTCGCGGGCCAGGCGTGCCGCCTCGGGATGCCCGATCTCGGCAAGCACCTCGGCGATGGCAGCCATGCCGCCATAGGCGTGGGCGTTCACGGCAAACCAGTGCCGCCACTCGGGGTTGTCTTCGAGGTGACCGGCGGGCAGGAGCCCCCAGGCCGGACCGGGTGATCCATCGGGTCCCGTCACCCTTGTGGCCTGTCGCTCGCGGATCACAAACTCGCAGGCCGCGACCAGATTGGGGGCCACGCGCTCAAGCCAGGCCCGGTCGCCGGTGTACCGGTAGTGGGCGGCCAGGCACTCCATGATGTAGCCGTGGTCCAGGTTGTAGGAAAAGTGCCCTGTCAGGGGGGAGCCGTCATCCAGGTCCATGGCGTTGAGAGCCCCCTCCGCCGACTCAAAGTTGCCGTCCAGCCCCTTGACCCCCTGCGTGCGCAGGAAGGTCTCGAGGTAGCTCTCGGCGCGATCGTGATGGCCGGCCTGATCCAGCATGGTGATCTGCCAGCAGGCCTCGTTGCCGCACGCGCCGTAGACCCAGGTGGCCGCCGGTACGACAATCATGCCGGTCGCCGGGTCCTTGTCGACCGATATGGCGACGTGCGTGCGCACCGCCCGGTGCAGGTCGCCGAGGACCGCGTCGGGCAGGTGCATCTGGCCGCCGGCGTCGACGTAACCGTGCCAGTAGCGGACGACATCCGAGAGCCTGTCCTCATAGTCGAGCCCGGCTGCCTGGCTCCACTCGGCCTCCTGTGTCAGGCTGACAAAGGGCACGGCGAGCGTGAGCACGTCCGAGGCAGAGCCGTCCAGGTCTACGTCATAGGCCAGGGCCGAAGGTACGGCATGGCTGGCACCGGGCTCCTCCGCGTACGGGACGACCGAGAGCGTGCCACGGCCAGCGTGTGCGGCGCAGCGCAGGCAGGGCTCCGGATAGGGGTCAACCCGCCACTGGCGTGCCACAGGCTCCGCCGGGACCACACGCCCCCGCGCGAGGAGGATGTTCCCGCGCAGCTCGAGCTCTTCCTGCGGCGCGACGACCAGCCACAGGCGCGCCCGCTTGCGCCCATGGGTCGCATTGCGGATGTTGAAGCGCAGCATCACGACGATATCTTCGTCGCCGCGGCGCTCATCGGGCGGGGTGAGTGGCCCGTTGAGCAGGCAGGCGAAGGCGGTCTGCCGGAACTCGATCTCGCGGTCCAGCCACTCGCTGATCACCACGGGAAGCCACCCCTCGAGCAGGGACTGCCTCGTAGCGCCGCGACGCTCGCGAAAGTCGGGAGGGTCGCCCGTGCCGAAGCGCAGGCGGAGCTGCTCGCCAGGCCACTGCAGGCGCGCAGCGTCCCGCCCGAGGAGCTTGAGGCAGCGCTTGTCGGCGAACAGCTCGCCATTGTATCGGATGGCGAACTCTTGCCGGCCGGCCTCGACGCCGAGTGGCAGGTAGCGGCCAAAGGGCTCGGTGATCGTCTCGTCGAGGGGTGGAATCTCGGCCTGCGCCCGCGCCAGCGACTGCTCCGGCTCCTCGGCTACGCGATCATAGATCGGCCGGGGGGCTGCGGCGGTTCGGGCGCGGAGCGCGCCAACGTCCGGCGCGGTGCCCGGAGGCGTGACGAGGACGTGGTAGTCTGGAATGTAGATCGGTCCTTCGGTGAGGTCCGCAACCAGGAAGGAAAACGTCCGGGCTCGCGTCCGCACGGTGATGACGGTACGGTCCTCGGCATCGGGGCGGTGCGCCGCGTGCAGGAAGCGCAGGCGCACACCCTTCGGGGCGGCCCCGGCCCGGCAGCACCAGCCTCCATCGGTGCGGATGGCGTCGCCAGAACCAAAGCTCAACGGCTCGACCCCGAGAATGTACCCGCTCCAGGCCTCTGCGGCACCGCTCCAATCCTCCTCGCCTTCGGCGTTGATTCCGAACCAGAGGTCGGCCTGCCCCTCCTGCCAGGCCGCAGGTGAGTAGGCGTGCAGCTCCGCGACCGGGGGCATGGGCAGCCTGCTCACCAGGCGCACCTTGAGGGTGCGCCGGAAGCGGGCCCGGTAGTGCTGCGCCGCGACCAGCTGGGGCAGGAGGTCTCGCCCCAGCTCGGGCAGGTCCAGCGCGTCGAAGGCCAGGGTGAAGGTGTCGCCGAGGACCGTGCGTTCGCCACGAGCGGTCGTCCAGGTGCCATGGAAGGGGTCATCGCGGCCGATCCAGCCGCGGCGTGCGCCGGCGAGCCGCTCGGGTGCTGGCGTGGGCCAGTTACGGCGCCAATACTGCACCTCAAGGTCGCCGGGAACCGGACCGGCAAAGCGCACGCTCACCCGGCAGACGTCCCGTGCCTCCTCCCACTCCAGCCCGAGCTGCCAGAGCCCCGTCTCGGGGTCCTGTGCCGGGGCGAGGAGGCCGTCGGCGCTGCGGCCCATGTCGCAGGTCTTCAGCTCGCGCCCCTCGCCGGGGGACCACCACCGCAGACGGGCAAAGGGCGCCAGATCGACCTGGCTTCCGGCTGCTGGTGGACAGGATGGAGCAGGTGTGTGAGGCATGGCAATCTATCCCCCTTTTGTGGTTGGTCTGAGCCGAGAGCTGGCCGAGAGAGACGGCGGGCCGCGGGCGTGTAGCCGTCAAGAGGCAGCGGAGCGCCCGGTGCCTTGGGCGCTCCGCAGGTCTTCGACGCCCCATGCGGCCTGTGTCTGCCCGGGGTTGCAGTGGGAGTTGCCCCCGTGTGCGGCGGAGGCAGCTCCACAGCACATTGGGTGGGGCGCGACGGGGTCAGCTCGTCTTCTCGATCTCCTCGGCCACTGTGGCCTGGGCCTCGTCGAGGGCCTCTTTGGCGGTCATCTGCTTGTGGAAGGCGAGATCAAACACCCGCTGGAGCTCGGCGTTCATAAAGCTGTAGGCTGGAAAGTTCTCCACGGGTTTGGCTTTCTGCGCGGAGAGGGCCCACCACTTGGCGATCTCGGCGGCCTTGTCCCCAAAGATGTCGGGCCAGTCGGAGCGCACCACGCCGGCGTCGCCTGCGATGCAGTTCGTATCCACACCGGCCTTGGTCCACATCAGGTTGCCCTTCATGCACATCCACTCGGCGAACTGGTAGGCCTCGTCGGGGTGCTTGGCGCCCTTGCAGATGCCAATATAGTCGCCGGCGTACACGGCCACCGTCTCGGTCCCTTGTGGACCATGGGGGAACTGGGCCGGCCAGATCCTGACGCTCGGGCACCACTCATGGTAGGTGGAGGGGTCCCAGTCGCCGCCATAGGTCACGGCCTGAGCGCCGATGCAGAATGGGCTCTCCGCCGCGCTCCCGCCACCGGCTGCAAACTCGTCCGCCTTGGCGATGTCGCCATACACATCCCAGGCATAGTCGATAACCGTCTGCAGGCCCTCCACGTTCCGCGGATCGTTGATGGTGAGCTCGCCGGTGTCGGCGTTGAAGGCGTCGCCGCCGTTGATCCAGAACCAGGCAGCCAGGTGGCGCGGGAACCAGTTGGTGAAGGCCGCGACCTGCAGGCTGCCATCGGCGTTGAACTTGACGAGCTTTTTCGACATCTCGGTGAACTCGTCCCAGGTCTGCGGACCCTTGGTGGCGTCCAGCCCTGCCTGGCTGAAGAGGTCCACGTTAAAGATCAGCATCTCCGAGCTGCAGTTGTATGGGAAGCCGTACTGTACGCCCTTCCAGATGCAGGACTTGAGGGCGGCGGGATAGATGGCGTCGAGGTTGACCGTTTTGGAGGCTGCCACGTACTCGTTGATGGGAATGAAGGCGCCCTTCACTCCAAGGCTGATCAGCGCGCCGAAGCAGTTGGCCACGTCCGGGGGCGTGCCCGCGGCGACAGCGGTGAGCAGCTTTTGCGTGATCTCGCTGGGCACCGGCAGGTCGTTGATCTTGATCTTGCCACCGAACTCTTTCTCAAACTCGTCCAGGACGAACTTGCGCTGGATTTCCGCGTACCTCCCGGACCAGCAGAACCAGTAGTCCAGCGACACTGGCTCGCCGGCGCCGGCGCCCGCGGGCGCCTGCGTGGGCTTGGCTGGGGTCTCGCCACCCTTGGGAGCGCATGCTGCGAGCAGCGACGTCCCCAATACGACGAGGGAGCGCTTTACGAAGGAGCGTCGGGTGAGTGAAACGCAGGTTTCCATCTCTCTGCCTCCATGTTGAGACTTGGCTTGCAGGCCAAAGGTCGATCGTCCGTCAGGCTTGTGCTCGGGATCACCTCCTCTCGGCCGTGCTCTGGCTCGCTAGCCCTTGATGCCCGTGAGTGTGATGCCCTCTATGAAGGTGCGTTGTGCGAGAAAGAAGAGGATCAGGATGGGCAGCGTCACGATCGTGGCCGCGGCCATCATCAGGTCGTAGCGCACAACCCAGCGCTCACGGAACGCGTAGAGGCCGATGGACAGGGTAAAGAGCTCTCTCTTTGTGAGGTAGATCAGGGGTCCCATAAAGTCGGTCCAGCAATAGAGGAACTCGAAGAGCGTCACAGTAGCCAGCGCGGGCTTGGCGAGAGGCACAATCACCCGCAGAAGAATCGTCCAGTGCGAGGCGCCGTCAACGATGGCGGCTTCGCTGAGCTCGGTCGGGATGGTCATGAAGAACTGGCGCAGAAGGAAGATGTTGAAAGGCGACCCGAAAAAGCCTGGGACGATCAGCGCCAGCATGGTGCCCGTCCATCCGAGCCACTTGAAGACGAGGAACGTCGGGATCAGCGTGACCGTGCCGGGGATCATCATGCTGGCCAGTGTGGCAATGAAGGCGAGATCGCGGCCCGGCCAGCGGAGGCGCGAGAAGCCATAGGCCGCAAGGGTACAGGAGATGACGATGCCAAAGGTCTCTATGACTCCATAGGTCAGGGTGTTCTTGAGCAGGAGCAGGAAGGGAAAGTCTGGAGCGGTCAGCGTGTCGTAATAGTTGGCCCAGCGCGCGGGGTTGGGGATGAGCTGCGGGGGCATCGCCATGACCTGCTCCTGGACCTTGAGGGAGGTGCTCAGCATCCAGAGGAGCGGGAAGATGAACGCGGCGCTTGCTACTATCAGGATGGTGTAGACGATGGTTCGCTGCAAGCGTCGGATAAAGGTCCGGCTGGATAGCCTGGCGCGAACAAGCCCGGTAAGGCTCATGGCTGCTCCCCTGCAAAGGCTTAACGGGTGGACTCGTAGTAGACCCACAACGATGAGGACTTGAACACCAGCATCGTCAGAGCCAGAATGACCAGGAAGATGACCACCGCCAGAGCCGAGGCATAGCCCATCTCAAAGTCTCTGAAGCCGCGCTGGAAGAGATACAATACATAGAAGAGCGCCGAGTTCTGTGGTCCGCCAACGGGTCCCCGCAGGATGATGAACGCCGGCCCGAAGATCTGGAGCGAGCCGATGATGCCCATGACCAGGTTGAAGAAGATTGTCGGGCTTAGCATCGGCATTGTCACATTCCAGAACTTGCCCCACACTCCGGCGCCATCGATCTCAGCCGCCTCGTAGAGGTGGGCCGGCACATCCTGCAGGCCCGCGACAAAGATGACCGTTGTCCAGCCGATCCCCCACAGGCTCATGAGGATGAAGGCGGGTTTGATCCACGTCGCCGAGCTGAGCCAGGGGATGCGCGGCAGGCCGACGAGGGAGAGCATATAGTTGATCAGCCCGACCCGCGGGTTGAGCAGCCACAGCCAGAGCACGGCGCTGGCGACCGCGGGTACGACGGACGGAATGAAGAACACGGACCGAAAGAACGAGAGTCCTCGTATCTTCTGGTTCAGCAGTACCGCAAGGAACAACGCCAGGATGAGGCCCAGGGGCACCGCGCCCACCGAGTAGTAGGCGCTATTGTAAAGGGCCTGCATGGGGAGCTTGTCCCGGAAGAACAGCTTGTGATAGTTGTCCAGGCCGATCCAGGTTGGGGGGGAGGCTATCGTGTAGCGCGTAAAGCTGTAGAAGAAGGCAGCCAGCATGGGGTAGATGTGCAGCACGAGCAATCGGATGAGCCATGGCAGGGTGAAGAGCACGCCCAGTGCTGCCTCCCGGGCGCCGCGCCTGCGGAGGAGTGCCACGTGTCGGCTCTGCTGCGCTTCTGCGGCCGCCAAGTCTGCCTCCTGTCATGGTCGATCACGGGAAGGAGAGCCTGACGCGTCATCCGCGGCCACACACTGGCGGCGGCCTGGGGGGAGGGCGACGGCGCAGGCGTCACACCCGCGACCCGGACTGCGCGGAGAAGGCCGGTCACGGCTGCTGTCTGTCCTATGACACCGTACAATGCAAATTATACCATGGAGCGGGATTGGAGTCAATATGGAGTTGGCCGGGGTGCATCCAGGATCAGTCGGCAGATTCGCGGTCAGGCAGCCCGCCCGGGACGCTCTGCCGGCGACCGGGCCTTACGCTTTGCACAAGCCCGGTGCAGGA
>DYEI01000504.1 GCA_020725765.1 Anaerolinea sp.
CATAACATAAGACGCCCCCTTCCCCGCCGCTTGCGCGGTGGGGAAGGGCGACGGGGGGATGGGGTACCCACCGGCAAGGGCCGAGGGACGGCGGCTAAAGCAGCCTGTCCGCCCCCTCCCTCGGGTCGGCCCGCAGGCCGGCCCGGGGGAGGGGGCGCCGGGGTAGGGGCCCTGCCAGCAGTGCAGTTGAGCCTGCCCCCAAGGGAACTACACCCGCATTCACCCCTCCCGTTGACCGCACCCTCTGCGCGGTCTATAATGTCCTCACCGCGCGGGCGAGGAGAGTGGCTGGATTGGTGGGTGGCGTGGGATGGCGCTGACACCGGAGGCCGGTGAAGTCACAGAGGCTGAGGGCCAGCCTCTGGCCTCGAGGGTGGTGCGGGGAGGCCTGTGGGTGGCCCTCGGCTCCTATCTGAATATTGGCTTCGGCTTCCTGGCCAACCTGGTCCTCACCCGCATCCTCGCACCGGAGCACTTTGGCGTCTTTGCCCTCGCCAGCTTTTTCTTTGCGCTCACCAACCTCCGGCCCAAGTCCGGGATCGGCCAGGCCTTCGCCCAGCGCGCCGAGACGACGGGTACGCTCGTGGGCACGCACCTGGCGCTGGACGTGGCCGTCGGCCTCGCGACCCTGGCACTGGCCGCCCTTGCTGCGCCAGTGCTACGGACCCTCGGCTATGCGGCCTCGGTGATCTGGGTGATGCTGGCCCTGGCGGGTGTAGGCATCTCCGACTCGATCATGGCGACGGCGTGGCTCCTGCAGGATAAGCACCTGCACTTTGGGCGCACGAGCCTGGTGAGCAGCATCGTCTTCCCGCTGTCGTATGCACCGGCGTTCTGGCTGGCCCTCCGCGGTGGTGGCTACTGGAGCCTGGTTGCGCAGAACGCCACCTACGCGCTGCTTCTCCTCGGAGGGATGTGGTGGAGCGCGAGGAGGTGCCTGCCGGAAGTCTTGGGTCAGAGATGGCGCTTTGACCGGGATGTCGCTGCCTCGCTCCTGCGCTTCGGGCGGATGGTTGGCCTCGCCAGCATCGCTGCGATCATTGCCACCCAGTTCGACAATCTCCTGGTCGGGACCTTTGTCGGCGTCGCTGCCCTCGGCTACTACGACCGCGCCTACCGAATCGCACAGTGGCCGACCCTGCTGGTGTACAGCGTGACGACACGGGCCGCCTTCTACACCTATGCTCGCCTGCAGGATGACCCGGCGCGGCTACAGAGGACGGTGAGGATGACCCTGTGGCTGGTCACGATCGCTGCGCTACCTCTGGCGCTGGCCATCTTTGTGACTGCGCCGGATCTCGTGAGGCTCCTGTACGGCGAGCGCTGGCTGCCGAGTGCGGTGTTTGTGCGCTTCCTGGCCGTCTACTCGCTGCTCCGGCCGCTGCAGGAAGTCGCCAACTCGCTCTTTACCGCGGCCGGCCGGCCGAGGCGGACGGCCACGGTCGCCTGGAGCCAGGCCCTGGCCCTCATGGTGGCGGCGACCCCGCTCACGCTCCTTTGGGGGGCGGTAGGGACCTGTGTGGGTGTGGGCATCTCATTCGCCGTTGGGCTGGCCTTTGCCCATCGGTACATGAGGGAGGCGGTATCGCTGTCTCTCGTGAGGATGCTTGCACTGCCGGCAGCAGCGGCGCTGGTGTCGTTCGCGGCCTGCACCCTGCTGACGCGGGCCGCGCTCTTCTCTGCGCTGCCGGTCTGGGGACGGGTTGCGCTGGGGGGTGGCCTGGCCGTTGCAGTGTTTCTTGCGGTAATGCTCGCCATCGAGCGAAGGCGATTCGTCGCAGCTGCCGGGCAGATCTGGCGGCTGCTGGCCTCCGCCTCTTAGGTGCGGCGGATGTCCCACAGGCGGCTTACTGAAGGGCTGTGAACAACGGATCACGCTCGCCCGACCTGTCGATCATAGTCGTGAGCTGGAACACGGCAGGCCTCCTGGAAACCTGCCTGTACTCGGTCCGGCGGAACGCCACGGGCCTCGGCTGTGAGGTCATCGTGGTGGACAATGGCTCGAGCGATGGCAGCGCCGGGATGGTGATGCAGCGCTTCCCAGATGTCATCCTGATCGCCAACCCCACGAACGTGGGGTATGCGCGGGCCAACAATCAGGGTCTGGCGCGCGCGAGCGGCCGGTACGTGCTCCTGTTGAACAGCGATACGGAGGTGACCGGGGAAGCGCTGGGCACCCTGCTCGCCTACATGGAGGCGCATCCCCGGGTTGGCGCCGTCGGGCCGAGGCTGGTTCGCAAGGATGGCACCGTCCAGCAGTCCTGCGATCTCTTTCCTCGGCGCCCCTGGGAGATGGTCCGGGAGAGGGTGGTGGACCGCCTCTGGCCGCGAAACACCGTCACCCGGCGCGGGCGGATGGCCCGCTGGGACCTGACCCAGCCCCTGCCTGTAGACTGGCTGGTCGGCGCCGCCCTCCTTGTACGGCGGGGGGTCATCGCCGGCATCGGCGGGTTGGACGAGCGCTTTTGGATGTACGCAGAGGACCTGGACTGGTGCTACCGCATGCGCCGGGCCGGCTGGGAGGTGCACTACCTGCCGCAGGCCACTATCTACCATTGGCAGCGGGCGAGCAGCGAGCGGACACCGGAACTGGCACGACGGCTCGCGCGGCAGCGGGAGGAGAGCCTCGTGCTCTTCTACCGCAAGCACTATGGAGCCGCAGCCGCGCTGGGCCTGCGGGCTGTCCACGCCTGGAAGAGGTGGCGCGAGGGATGATCGCCGAAAAGCAGGCTCCACTGTTGGCGATAGTCAGCACCGACATCCGGCGCGACCTCGTGGCGCCGATGCGCCACTTCACGCGCCTGAGGATCCGACACTTCTACCGGAAGGCCCCCTACGGGGACCTCTCCCCCGCCGACCTGGACGAGTCTCTCGTCCCCTACCGCCGGCCATGGGACCTCTTCCGCCTGCTCTGGCAGGCCCGGCCGGATATCGTCCAGGGGGTAGAGCCGTATGCTCTCGCCCAGCTACCGTACCAGGCGGCGATCTGCCTGTACGTGTGGCTGCGGCGAATCCCGCTGGTTGCCGGGGCCCATATCAGCCGTCCTCTGCCACAAAAGTACGGCAGAGCGCTCGCGGCGCTGCTGTGGCTCGTCCTTCAACCCTTCCTGCGCTCGGTCCGCCTGTTCTTCTACCTCAATGAGGGGGCGCGACGGAACCTTCTCTGGCTGGGGGTTCCTGAAACAAAGCTGGTCCGTCACATGTACGGGACGTGGGGCATCGACCCCGACGAGTTCACCCCCGTGCCCGATGGCCGCGAGCCGGATTGGGGAACAGGCCCTCTCCTTCTCTATGTGGGGAGGCTGCACGCCGAGAAGGGCATCGCGGACCTCCTCGAGGCCTACAGCCTGGTGCGTGCGGAGGCGCCCGGCGCGCGGCTCGTGCTGATCGGCGACGGACCGGAGCGCCCGGCCATCGAGCGCTGGATCGAAGCGAGGGGCTGGCAGGATTGCGTGCTCCTCATCGGTCCCGTGAAGAACCGCGACCTACCACCCTACCTCCGCGCCGCCACAGTGCTCGTCTCCCCGTCGCGCACAACGCGCAAGTGGGAGGAGTATGTGGGGATGACCAACCTGCAGGCGATGGGCTGTGGGGTGCCCGTTGTCTCGACCCGCAGTGGGGCGATCTCCGAGTACGTCCCGGAGACCGCCGGAATCCTGGTGCCCGAGCGGGATCCGGTAGCGCTGGCGGCGGCGATCCTGCATCTCCTGAGGGATGCAGAGGCCCGCAGGGGGATGGGCGAGGCCGGGCGCGCCTATGCGGCGATCCACTATGATGCGCGAGCGAATGTGCAGGAGGCAGAGCGCAGACTGCGCGCCCTGCTGGAGTAGCTCGTGGCACCTGCGCGGAAGCGCCAAAGGCGTGAGGCGTGAGGGCATGGAGCGGGCAGCTCAGGGCGGGCGTAAGTGTCGCATGCTGACTGTCCTGAGAAGGCGGGTTGTAGTGATGCGTGTGGTGCTGGATGTGCAATCGACTCTTGGCCAGCCAACGGGAATCGGACAGTACGCCAGGCAACTGCTGGCCGCGCTGCGGCGCGTTGCGCCCGAGCACGAGTTTGTGGGGCTGAGCTGGGGCCGTGAGGTCGTCATGCGCACCGACCGACGCCTGCGCTGGCAGCAGTGGGAGCTGCCGCGCCGGGCACAGGCTGCCCGTGCCGACGTGCTCCACGTCACCGGCTTTGACGCCCCGCGCTTCCGGCCCTGCCCTGTGGTCCTGACGGTACACGATCTGGTCGGGATGCTCTTCCCGCAGAGCCTGCCGCCTGTTGCGCGGCTCTACTGGGCGTGCTGGCTGCCGCATTCGGTCCGCTGGGCGACGCGGATCATCGCCGACTCTTGCCACACGCGGGCCGACCTGATCCGGCTGCTCGGCGTGCGGCCCGAGCGGATCGAGGTCGTCTACCTGGGGGTGGATGAGACCTTTCGCCCTGTGACGGATCCCGCAGCGCTCGCGGCGGTGCGGGAGCGGTACGGGCTACCCGAGCGCGTGATCCTCTACCTGGGGACGCTCGAGCCCCGCAAGGGCCTCGATACTCTGGTCGCGGCGTTCGCGAGGCTGGCGGCCGACCTTCCGCATCATCTCGTCATTGCCGGCAAGAGGGGGTGGTATACGGAGCCGCTCTTCCGTCAGGTCCGGGCCCTCGGCCTGGAGCGGCGGGTGCACTTCCCGGGATATGTCGCGGCCGGGGATCAGGCCGCCCTCTACAGCCTGGCAGACCTGTTTGTGCTTCCCTCGCGGTATGAAGGCTTTGGCCTGCCGGTGCTGGAAGCGATGGCCTGCGGGACGCCTGTGGTCTGCTCGCAGGCTGCGAGCCTGCCAGAGGTCGCCGGGGATGCGGCCGTGCTCGTCCCCCCTGGGGATGTTGAGGCTCTCGCCGGTGGCCTGCGCGGGGTGCTGCAGGATGGCGTCCTGCGGCAGGGCCTTCGCGAGCGAGGGCTCGAGAGGGCACGTCGGTTCACGTGGGAGGAGACGGCCCGGCACACCCTGGCCGTCTACGAGCAGGTGAGGTGAGGAGGCGGGGAATGCGGGTCTGCCTGGACGCCTCGCCCGCCGTGTATGGGCGTGCTGGCATTGGGAGGTATGTGCAGGAGCTCATCGCCGCCCTCGTGGCGCTCGACGAGGACCTGGAGTGCACCATCTTCTACAACCGGGCGCGGGAGGGGAGGGATACTGCCCCTCACCTTGAGCCTCCCCTGGATAGCCTTCCGCGCCTGACGACGGCGCTCGGCGACAAGCCCTGGCGCCTGAGCGTGCTGCTGGCCCATCTCCTGCGGAGGCGGCAGGACCGGCTCTTTGCGGGAGTCGATCTCTTCCATGCAACCGACCACGTCCTCCCCCGGCTGACCGGGGTGCGGACCGTCTTCACGCTCCACGACCTGACATTTCTCCTGTACCCTGAGGCGCACTCGCTCGCGAACCGCTGGTACCTGACCCTGATGATGCCGCGCTTCCTCCGGGCGGCGGGTGCGGTCGTTGCCGTCTCCGAGTGCACCCGGCGGGATGCCGTGCGTCTGTATGGGCTCGAAGAGGCACGGGTGCGTGTCATCTACCCCGGGGTCGGGCCGGAGTTCCGTCCGGCACACCCGGGCGAGGTTGCGACCGTGCGCCGCCGGTATGGCCTGCCGGAGCGGCTGATCCTCTACGTCGGGACCATCGAGCCGCGCAAGAACCTCCCGACGCTGCTGCGGGCCTACAGTGCCCTGCGACAACGGGGCTGCGAGCACCGGCTGGTGATCGTGGGGCGAGAGGGCTGGCGCAGCCGCGGCTTTTGGGAGACGCTGAAGGAGCTGGGCCTGGGAGGGGAGGTCCTCACGCCGGGCTATGTGCCAGATGCCGACCTTCCGGCCCTGTACAGCGCGGCGGAGGCCTTGGTCTTCCCGTCGCTCTACGAGGGGTTTGGGCTTCCAGTGCTCGAGGCGATGGCCTGCGGCGTTCCCGTGGTCTGCTCTGCGGCCTCGAGCCTGCCAGAGGTAGCGGGGGAGGCGGCGCTGCTGGTTTCGCCAGCGGATGTCGGGGGTCTCGCCGCCGCCATCGAGCGGCTGCTGGACGATCCGGCGTTGAGGGCGCGGCTGCGGGCGGAGGGCCTCGCCCGCGCCCGGCGCTTCACCTGGGAGGCCGCGGCGCGGGCCACGCTGGAGGTCTACGCCGAGCTTGGCGGCTGAGAGCCCTCGTGCGAAGACACAGCGGGCCCAGCCGCCATACTGCTCCGTCAAGCTCGCGCCCCGACCGGAAGCGCCTGTAGGGCCGCCTCCGCCTCGACCATCTCCCATGGCTCGGCCTCTGGACGGACGGCGAGCACGCGGCCCTCGACCGTGGCACCCTGCGCCAGCAGCCGGCTGAGCACCGCGTTCTTCCGCCTCGGGACGTAGCCGAGCTTGTGCCTGCCGCAGTAGACCGCGACCGCGCGCGGGTCGTGGGGGTTATCGGGCTCGGCACGCAGGATGAGCGGATCGCCGGAGCGGAGCCGGGTCACGAGCCCCGGCCCCTCGTAGTATCGAAAACCCGCGATGCAAAAGCGCTCGAGCCGTAAGCGGCATGCCGGCTGCGGCGTAGGGGTCCTGCCGACCTTGCCGATGACCGGCAGGGCCAGCAGGCCGAGAAGCTGGCGGACAAAGTCACGGCGGGTCACAGACATCTTGCACACCTCCCGGGTACACTCCGACTTGGCTGTACCGACGCCCCCAGCATAGCACGAGACCTCGTCAGAAACTGTCGGGGTCGACATTGTCCTTCGGGATTGTGCTTGCCGGAGGCGGGAACGCGCCGTCCCCATCGCCGCCTTGTGCCATGAGTTCAGACGCGGAGAGTCAGTGCCGGCGTGCACAAGTCGCGGGCACCGCCTATCGCGGCGTCTCCACCCCTGGCCCTACCCCCAACCCCAATAGGCGCTAACTTTTGGCGCCGCGCTCCCGTCGACCTCACCCGATCAGACGCGGTAGTCGGCCCTGCGCGCGGCTCACTCTGTCGTACCGTCGCCCCATCCCCTGGCCTCTTCTCCGCGGCCGTGGGGAAGGGGGAAACTTGCTCAAAGGGGGTGTCCGCGGGCGGCGGAGCCGC